>LURV01000029.1 GCA_001629205.1 Marine group II euryarchaeote REDSEA-S30_B12 | reverse complement strand
CCCACCTCACTATTTTCTGGAGAAGAAGCTGAGGAAGAAGCTGAGGAAGTAGCAGAGGAAGAAGCTGAGGAAGTAGCAGAGGAAGTAGCAGAGGAAGAAGCTGAGGAAGTAGCAGAGGAAGAAGCTGAGGAAGTAGCAGAGGAATTGGAAGACCAAACGAACTCTCTATCAGATTTGAAAGATGATATAATCTCTAATCCAGACAGCCCCGAATCATGGATTAAATTAGCAAATTATTTTCAAAAAATAGGACTAAAAGGGCGAGCAGAAGAGTGCAAAAATAGAGCAAAAGACCTTTCATAAGTTTATTCGACCATTATCAAGATTAAAATGTAATCCCTTTTTCGCAACTGTTTACTGGTGAGTTGGATGGCGAAAAAAATCCCAGATCATATTGCATATAGACTTGTTAAAAAGGCGAAAGAAGCAGAGAAGAAGGCGAAAATTGCTGAGAAGGAAGCTGCAAAGAAAGTTGAAGCCGCAGAGAAGGAAGCTGCAAAGAAAGTTAAGGCTGCAGAGAAGGAAGCTGCAAAGAAAGTTGAAGAAATGGAAACTCAATCCGAAAAAGAGGAACAAGACTTTGATGACTTTGATGACTTTGATGACTTTGATGACTTTGATGACTTTGATGAGGAAGAAGCTGAGGAAGTAGCAGAAGAAGCCGAAGAAGCTAAGGAAGAAGCTAAGGAAGAAGTTGAAGAAGTTGTAGAAGCTAAGGAAGAAGCAGAGAAAAAATCAGTAAATACTGATTCAAATTTACAAGATACTGAACTTGATGAACTCCTATCGATGGCACAAGAATCGGAAGATACTGATTCTAAAATAGCTAGAGCTAACAAGATGCTGGAAGATGGAGATTTTGATGGAGCTCTAGCAATCTGGAAAAAATTAACAGTTAGTGACGGCAATGATCCCGGTAATTGGCGAGGTCTAGCAAAAGTTCTAGATTCAATGGGCCAAGATGGTAAGGCTAATACTGCTAGGCAACACGCTGATAGATTAGAAACACAAGCCATAGCAGATGCCACTGGAAGAAAGATGGAAGACATTATCGCAGATCTTTTGGACGACGGAATTCTAAATTTCAGCGCTGGTTCTGATGCCAAACCCCAAGATAACTTATCCCAGGAAGACGACTTAACTAAACTTCCAGGGATTGGCGAAGTCGGAAAAGATAGGTTAAATTTTGCAGGAATAGTTACGTTCGCACAGCTAGCAAAAAAAACAGATAAGGAGATTGCCGAAATCATTCAAGCCAAAAAAGTTGAATCTTGGTCTAAGATGGCTCAAATTCTATCCGAAAAGTGATTTAGATAGTATTTTAACAATATTGATAAACTCCATTTCATTCCTTTACTTTAATAACTCCGAGCCCTTGGGGTATGTTAGGAATTACTATGGTAGAATTGAATGATAATGTTAGATTAGTGCTTTTGGTCGGTGCAGCTGCTCTGCTAGTTTTTGAATTATTGAACATGCCAGGAATGATTGGAGGAGGCGAAAAACTATTCCTTATCGACTTAATTACTGATTCAGGAATGGATCACTTTAGGCCTGATACAGGTTTCAGTACTCAAGATATTGTTGCTGTATTATTAATCGTGGTCATGGGTGCCCTATATTGGATTTCCCAAGAGGATGATTTGGATTGGGAAGCTCTTCTAGGTGACGATGACGACGAAGAATGAACAAGTTTTCATTCTCAATTATATCAATGAATAATCTAAGGTATCTCGTCGAATTGGTACCCAGCTTCCCATTTCTTTTCTCCAAGGGAAACTTCTAATTCATATGGTGTGATTAGTGGTTTTTCATACCTTGTTGAGTCATCTATTGCTATTCTGGGGCATGCAGTATTAACAAAAGCATCAACAGGATAGAAATTAATCAACTCTGGACCAACATGATCCAGTGCCAATAGGTATCCCTTCTTCCCATGCTTTTCCAACAATCTCTTCATCCTAATGGCTAGATTTCTTCTCATTTGACCCGGTTTTTCCCCAATAAGTATTCCAAATGATTTAGCTCGATCTATTGCCATAATTAGTCCAAATCTCTGCCTCAAAATTTTTTCTATCACTTTAAGAGACATCTCTCTAGCTTCATTTGTGTATGGATCCAAAATAGCCAGTGGCTTCCCTGTATGAAGTACAAGTCCAATAGGATGAAAATCACCCGAACCAAGGAAAAGATAGTGGCCAATTTCAGGAGAATCGCCTGAATAATTACACCCTAGAACCTGCCCAGGAAAACTTAACCTATCTCCTCCAACTGGAATTTCTACTTCGAAACCTAATTTTTCTAATCTTCCTTTATACTCTTCTAGTAAGTGAAGATGTTGGATTGAACCCACTAATCCAAGTTTATAATTTGTTAATGGTGCAATTCTACCAACAGCATCTAGAAATTTTTCTTTACTATTCTCATCATTTACCGTTTGTATTTCCTTTAAATTTTTTAGTCTGTTAATTGCGAGCTCTCTGTGCGACGAAATTATAGGAAAAATATCCTCTAATCCAGGCTCTCCATCATATTTCACCGGGATGAATTCTGTAGGCATTCCAGAGTCTATATTCATTTGACTGTGCCCCATATGAGCCACCAATTCAACACCCATGGCTCGCATCTTATCATGAACTAAATCGCATGCTCCATAACATGGGTCCGCTGCTAAAACTACCTTGGCTGCCGATTCATCCTCAATTTCATCCATCATTTCTAAAGCTTGCATTTTCAATCCTTCAGGGACCTGTAGAGCAATTAACCTATGATCATTTTTTTTAATTCGTTCAACTAATTCATCTAGCTGAAAATCATGCCTATCCAAATCCAAAGTATCACCTTACAATCTCTACCTTTCCATCTACAATTTCTATTCTAGCTAATGTCATAATCGGCCAATTAGGCTTCTCCTTAGAAAGTCTAGATTTACCGTTCCCTTTTTCTATTGCAACTATTACTGCATGAAGTATTGCCCCCATTTGCTCCAATGTTTCAAGGATTGGCTCTATTGTTCCACCTGTCGAAATTACATCATCTACAACAACAATCCTTTCCCCTTTCTTAATATCATTTATATATGCTTTAGATTTTGAATATCCAGTGGAAAGTGAAACTTGTACTTCTCCTTCCATCCCGTAAGATCTTTTTCTAATTACTACTGTGGGTTTTCCAGTGATCTCTCCAACAGCTGCAAGAAGTGGTAACCCCATTGCTTCCACACTAACTATCAAATCAACTTCATCCCAATCTATCAAATCAACAATTAAATCTCGAGTTGCACTAAGTACCAATGGATCCATTCTAGGTATTCCATCAGAGATAGGGTGAATAAAGTAGGGATAATCTCCTTTCCAAATTATAGGGGCATTTCTCAAAGAGTTTTGTAAAATTTCTAAAGAATCTTGTGGGGGCTCCATGCCCTTCAACCTCAGACCAATCCTTTCAATTTCTCGGCACCCTTGACTACCTTAATCGTACAAGGAGTAGGAAACTTGCAACTAGCCTTCCTTAATGCCTCTCTAGCTGCACTATAGAATTCCGGTTCGGTTTTTATAGAAATGACCCTTTGATTTCTTTTAACTCTAGCTGCAGTACCCACGTTCTTCCCAAAAGAGAGTCTCATTCCTTGCGACACTCTATCTGCACCAGCTCCAGTTGCTTGCTTATTCTCTCTAAGTATTTGATGAGGAAAAGTGTGCATTCTAAGTGCATAACCCAAAGATCCTGCAGTTGTACGAACGGTTGAATTAGCAACCTGTCTCGCAGCTTCTAGAGCAGTATCGCGAATTTGACATGCATTATCCGCAGTTAATTCTAGAGTAATTTCAAATTCGTCAGCTTCAGCCCGTTTTCTATTACCCAAATGATATCTAAGAATTCGGTTATTTGGTAC
>LURV01000028.1 GCA_001629205.1 Marine group II euryarchaeote REDSEA-S30_B12 | reverse complement strand
ATAAAATTTCAAAAATAATTGACCATGATACTAATGACAAAAATATAATTGGAAATGATGTCGCAATTTTATTTTCAACACCAAATAGTGCTGTTGATAATATAAAATTATGTATAGACAATAACGTGCCAGTTGTATGTGGAACAACAGGCTGGCTAGAACAATTTGAAATGATAAATGAATACTGTACTACCAAAAATGGTACTTTCATTTATTCTCCAAATTTTAGTATTGGGGTCAATCTTTTTTTTAGACTCAACAAGTTTTTAGCAAAAGAAATGTTCAATAAAGATGAATACAAAGTTTCAGTTTTTGATGAAATGGGATATAATTCTAGCTCCTCATTAAGTACAGAAATTGGAAATATCAATCCTTCCGCAGATTGGACAATCAATCAAATAAATCCTATTTCTGGGACTAAGATAATCTTTGATGGAATAAATTCGGAAGATGAAGATGGCGAAATCATAGAATGGTTTTGGAATATTAATGGAGTTGAAAAGACTGGATCTAAACTTGAAGTTATATTAGGAAATGGAGATCATACAATAGAATTGACAGTAATTGATGATATGGGTGGAAGTGATACTAAAACTGAGAAAATTAACCTTGGAAATCCTGAGACTGTGGATGCATTGAATGCAACAATAGATGGGAATATAGCAAAACTGGAATGGAATTGGAATGATGAAAATACTAATTTTAAGATTTATCGCTCTACATCACCGATTTCTAGTAACACTGAAGATAGGCAGTTATTATTCATGGATAGTCGATATCTATCAAATCTAGAAAATAACTATCTTGTGGGAGTAACAAATATTACTACTTGGTCAGAGCAAATACCCGTATCCACGAAACTCTATTATGCAGTAACAGCAGTGATTGATAATCAAGAAATAATTCTAATTTCTGGAGATGAGAATGTAGTATTGATTGATGCATCAAATCTCTCAACAGAAATAGATGATAAGAATAGTGGGGCAAATCTATATTTATCTATACCAACTAGTATTTTATTACTTTTAATGGGATTATTAAGTATATTTTTCAATATAAATTGGAAGGGGAATGATGATGAAAAATAAAATTATTATTACACTGTTAATCATTGTAACTCTACTTTTTAGCTCTACTTCAATAGTAGCCAATCCAGGGGGGAATGGGGATGATTCTAGGGATTTTACCTGTGGCGGTTCATGTCATGGAGATCCATCATTATCAGTTGAATCTGATGGTATCATTTCGATAGATGTTAAGGAGTTTATCTACTCAGGAACAACTACTGAAATTGTAGTAAATATAGAACAAGTTTCAACCTCAAAGGATAGGATTGTTGGGATTTTTCTTCTTGGTTCAATAAATGGTAATAATGACCAACCTTCTGATTATGGATGGGAAATTATTCAAGATGATAATGGTGGAACTTCTAATTATATTGAGAAAAGAGCATCCCTAAACGGCTCAGTTTATGCTTCATGGATTATTAGATCTCCAACTAATTCTGGGACTTACAATCTATTTGCTTCAATACAGCACGGAATAGAGCCAAATCCAAGAAGTCTAGCTGCATTGGGGGTTTCAGAGAGGCACGAAATTGAGATATTGCCGATTCCTGAGAATTATCCTAGCCTTTCAGAAAGCTGGATTATACCGGATAATAGGGAAAGAGAAGGAGATGGTGCCATTACAGTATTGACAGTCAATACTGACAAGATTGAAGTTGATTGGAGACTGGTAGGTGAATCTAACAATAATGTTGCAGAAATACAAGAATTAGGAATTGGAGAATGGAGAGTTTTTCTTCCAAAAACAATAGGAGATGCGAAAATCGAATTTCAGATTACTACTTTCAATGGTAATTTCTCAGTTGAACAACCATGGATGGAAATAGGTACAGAAAGTGAGAGATTTGAGGGATCTGCGATTGGAGCTCGCCTTCAGGCGCTTTCATATGCCATAATTATTTTCGGGTTTGTAATCTCAATACAGAATTGGTTGGTAACAATAGATTTTAGTGATTATTTCTCTAAAGTGAAGAGAAAGGGGAATAGTGGACAAAAAAATGAATCACAAAGAATGATTGTACATGAAAAATATCCTGGTTGGTTATGGGATTCTGTAGAAGAAAAATGGGTACCTGAAATAGTTGAGTCTGAAAATAGGAGTGATGATTAATGGTTGGAGCAGCAACTTTTCATGCGGCAATGGTTGAGATTGTTATTGGAAGTCTGACATTGTCAACTATTTGTACAATTTGTTGTATTCAAAATAGTATAAAAATTCCTCTTGGAAAATTCCAATTTTCTAAAAAAACATTAGATGCGATGGATAAAGCGGCTTTGGCTGGAGCTATTCTAGGTGTTTTGATGATGCCAGGAGCAATTTTAACAGGAGATTTGGCATCGATGGGAACTCCAGAAGACAATATTTTATTATACAACAAATTCCTTTATAGCGGACTTTCACTGGGATTTTGGGCTGCATATGTCTTCTGTAGAATTCGGTTTGGCCAAGAATTATGGGAAAATAGAGTTTTGAGTATTTTTCAAATTTTAATGTCACTAGCTGCATTTACTATGACTGCTTCGGTTGCTTCAATTGGTGGAAAATTAGTTCGAGGAGAATCGCTGTTCGATATTCTCCCCTTCTGGATTCCACTGGACCAAACAATAGTAATCAGCCCTGGTATTTCCATGTTCTTGATTCTAATTGGATTTGTATCGATAATTTCTACCTTAAGAAGTAGAAAGGTTTCATTACTTAATATTGATTGAAAATTATTTCTTTGAGCCTCTGAGCATGTTTTTGGGGACTTAGATTTAGCTCTGAGATTCTTTCAAGACCCGCTTCTTTCCACTTATTTCTGATATCATCTTTTTTCACTTCGTTCAATGCATTATGCCAACTATTGATATCATTTCTATGGATTAGTCGACCATTTTTTCCATCTACAATGGTTTCTCTAAATCCTCCTTCATCTACAAAAACTGCTGGAGCACCTACTGCAAACGCCTCAATAGGAGATAGGCCGAATGATTCACTATGCGCCATACTAACAATTGCTCTTGCCCCTTTCATTAATGAAACTAAATCTGGAGAAGATATTTTTGGGGAAATCCATAAACCAACATCTTTTGATTTGGCATGATTAACTAGCTTTGAAATTGATTTTGACTCACCGCCACCAACATGGGCTAGAGATAATCCTGTACCTTCTAGCATTGCTACCGTTTCCCATGTTCCTTTAGCCCAACTGGCTCTACCAATACTTACAACATAATCGTCTTTGTATGGATATGGATTTTGATTATCATAATTATCATCAGGTGGAAATTCAGAAATATCTACACATGGCCATAAAATTTCTGCATCTATTCCATATACAGTCTTAGCTCTATCAGTTGAAAATTTAGAGTTTCCACTGAATTTTGAGTTTTTTCTTCTAATTAAAGAATTTAGTAGGTTCTTATCTCTCTTTCTAGCTCTAGAGAGAAGTAAATTTGTAATGAAAATATTTTGTTTAGGTGATCCATCTACTCGTCTATGAAGAGTGTCCTCGTAAAGACCTCTATGTGGCTCTAATAGGTAAAGATGGACGAGTTTTTCTTCAGGAATATGATTAATCAATGGAAGGCTTCCATCTCCACTGACAAGATGTATTGCATCGCATTCCTCTAAATGTTCTTGGATATTAGGGATAGTTTTCCATGCCAATGATGCGGAATCTGTACCTCTATCCAATATTGTAGACAGTGCTCCTTTGGGTAGATTCCATTTTTCTGCTGGTTGAAGTAGTTCAATTCCTTCTCTTTGGCATATTTCAGATAATTCTGGTGTGTCATGAATTGTTGCAACTATGATATCGAAGGATTGTTTAAGAGCAGGTAGGGTACGAATTAAATCTCTCTCAGCTCCACCCATTGCTTTGAACGAACCTTTAGCGACAAGTAAATTTGGTTTTTTACTTGGATTCATTATTTCACTCCAAAACTCTTTTGTACACTTGTAAGATATTTTCAGTTACTGAAGACCAAAGATATTTTTTAGATGTCTCAAATCCATTATTCCCCCAAATGGATAATTGTTCTATTTCAGAATTAGCGATTTCATGCATCATTCTCGATAAAATTTCTGGATTTTCTGGAAGTGTCGATAGGCCAGAATTTGATTCACTTACTAAACTTCCAAGGCCATTTACATCTGACATTATTACAGGACAAGAAGAATACATAGCTTCCAATAATACTGTTGGTAATCCTTCAAAGCGAGATGGAATGACTACAGCTGTAGCATTTTCATATAGCCATAATTTTTCCGAATCAGTAACCAATCCCAAAATTTTCACTATTTTGGATATTCCTAATTTTGCATGGCGCTCTTTCAACCATTCAGATAATTCACCCTTTCCAGCTATTGCTAGATCAAACCCTGGATCAGTTTCGAATTTATCAACTGCGTCCATGAGGATGTCTAAGCCCTTCTGATAACTTAATCTCCCAACGAAAACGAGAAGAGGCCTCTGACTATTTCTTTCTGCTAAAGAATCTGGAATTGATGGTAAATCTTCTATTTTTGAGAATCCATTGGGAATAATATCTAAGTTACCTTTAACTCCCTTAATCCTCAATAGATTTTCAAAATATGAAGTTAATACTATTATGGCGTCGGATTTGTGTAAAGTATCTCTACCTTGCAATGCCCATCTGATTTTTTTGATAATTTTTCCGAGGATACTAGTTTTGATGTAATCATTGTGATATGTAGTAACTACTGGAATTTTTTCTTTTTTGGCTCTTTTCAAGGTTTTTCTAATCAATATTGGCAAAGTGTCGTGAAGATGTATTAGATCTACTCCATCAAGGCTTAAGTCATTAATTGAAACAACTGGATCTACTCCTGCTAAGACTCTAGAGGGTTTGATTCTAATAACATCGATACCGCCTCGATTAAACCGACTTTCTTCATGTTCTGGTACATCTGCACACCAAACAGTTACCTTATGACCACGACGAACTAGTTCCATGCCTATCTGCTCAACATGCTGATTTCCACCACCAACATGTGGATAGTACCATACATGAACAAGGAGAATGTGTAGTGGACGGTGTTCTGTCATTGGCTCCCGAGATTGCTTAAAGTATGAAAATACCAGTATTGATGATTGATAAACAAGCTCGTTTTTAGCCCTTAAGCTAGTGCTAGCATTATGCTTAGACGCGTGATTCTAGTTAGAAGAAAGTTGGAAGACGAGTCAGGCTACAATATTTTTCAATCAACTACTGAGATGATGTTAGATAAGGCAAAAGTTCCTGGTTGGACTAAAGCTAATGTAATTGAGATTAGTGGAAATACTCGAAGAGATAGAAAAATTATTGAGAAGGAACTGAAGGATGGGAGAATAGACTTAGTTCATTTTACAAATCAAGATGATTCGTGGCTAATTCCAAAAAAAATCGAAATTCCAATAGCAATTTCCGTTCATAACTTATTCGATTTCAGTCCAAGTACCTTGGATGCTGGAGATATCCCTATTCTTTTAGGAAAAAGAAATCCTAGTTCAAAGTACCTTAAATTCATGGAAAACTGTAGAATAGGTTTGGAAAGGAGTGATTTATTGATTTGTTCAACAAGGATGACTGCAGAAATAGCTTCTGAGCTATTTCCGAATAATACAAACTCATTAGTTCGTATTCCAGTAGATTCGGATTTTTGGAATACGGAAAATGATAAAATCGATAGAGATTTCTCTGAAAACTTTGATATTTCTGAAAAATTACTACTAGTTTCAGTGGGTGATTCATCTAGAATGTTTAGACAGAATTTTATTGATTCTGTAATTGACTCGCTACCCTCGGAAATTAAGAAGCAAATTTTTCTAATAAAAATAGGGATTCAGAAGTTATCTAAATATCAGATATTGGCGGCCTATTTTAATGCAGAAGCCATGCTTTATCCTGGAATATCTACAGGTTTTCAAAATCCACCACTAGAGGCCATGGCTGTAGGATGTAGAGTAATAGCATCATCTCTGCCAAATCATGATGAAATATTACCCGAAGCTTGCCTTCTCCAACCTTCAGATATTGATTCTTGGAAAGAAGAAATTATCAACCTTTATGATGACTGGGTTAAATCAGGTAAAGTAACAATGTTCAGAGATGAAGAATTAATTTCATTCTCCAGAAAATACAATTATGACGCTCAGGGGATTAAGCTAGCAAATGCTTACAATAGTACAATTACATAACTGACCAATATAAATTCACAGACATATACAATCTATTAAATACTCTTTTTAAACAGTAAAGCTGTTAATTCATGCTAAGAGTAAGTGAACTGAAGAAAGGATTTGGTTCCGGAAGAAATAGGCTCGAGGTTTTGAAAGGAATTAATTTAGAGATTCAACAAGGTGAGTTAGTGGCACTTATGGGGCCATCAGGTTGCGGAAAATCAACACTTCTGAATATTATCGGTGGTTTACTGGAAGGAGATTCTGGTGAAATCACTTTAGAAGATTTCACCTATGGAACTAGGCCTCCGAATAAAGTCGTAGATGTTCGAAGAAAAGGAGTAGGATGGATTTTTCAAGACTTTCATCTACTTAATCAATTAAATGCATTAGATAATGTAGTAATGGCATTAGAGTTGTCGGGAATAAATTCTGATGAAGCAGAGAAGCTAGCTAAAGATTCTTTGATAAGGGTTGGATTAGAAAGTAGGATGGAGTTTATCCCTGATCAACTATCTGGTGGTCAGAGTCAGAGAGTGGCTATAGCTAGAGCGATAGCAGGTTCAAGACCTCTTTTATTAGCAGATGAACCAACTGGGAATTTGGATGTAAAAAGTGGTGAAGAAATTATTGAATTATTCAAGGAACTATGTCGGACAGATGGTATATCTATTTTGATGGTAACTCATGACCCGATATTAGCTTCAATGGCAGATAGAATGTTACTGCTAAAGGATGGTTTGACCGCTGCATCTGACATCAGATCAGCATGGGGAGAGGATGTTGAAGAGGAATAAATATGAGTGAAGAAAAAACTACACCAATCGACCCGATTACAGGGAAGAAAATAAAGGAAATCTCTGAAGAAGTAGGTTTGAATGAGTACAGTGAGGAAGAAGTCAAATCAAATGATAATAATGGTGATGGTTTAAATGGAGATACTTTAATCACTGAGCCTACACTAATACAGAAATTATCTTCAGTTCCTGATAACTTAATTATGGCGGCTAAAAGTGCTTGGATTGGAAGAGAAAGAGGTTTAGCAGTATTTGCTGGAGTTTTTCTAGCCAGCTTAGTAATCACAACTGTTGTAGCTTACGGAGTTGGGCTATCTCAAGCATTTCTTCAGTTTTCTCTTGAAGAGGAAATCTTTGACGTAAAAATGGACTTCTCAGAGGATCCTGGTGATAACGTTACAGGTAGGACAAATGACTCGGTTCAATGGGAATCTGTATGTGATGAATTAGCAAATATGGAAGAGTTTTCAGATTGTGGATTAGTTTTCGGTAGGCAAGGAGTACGTGTCGATGGATTTTTCGATCAGGACTTTATCATACCTCAACCATTGAATGTAGCCAATGCTACTGGGATAACGGGAGATTGGGGGAATGTTAGCTGGGCTTATCCAGAAGCCAGTAATTCTGGCCCCCCAATTAATGATGGAAGAATTCTAAGATTTTATGGAGAAGGAATCTGGGATGGAGAATTTGCAGAGAGGCATTCTAAGCGGTTAATCTACGGTTCATGGCCAAGCTCGGCTGATGCTGAGACGAATAGGTCGGTTGTACTACCTTCACAAATAGCTAGTGCGGCCGGAGTGTCCATTAACGATACTATAGATATTCTTACTTTCACATATGTGACTGATTATCTGAGTTTTGAAGATAGTGTGGCTGGTAGAACTTTAGAAAACTGTGCCGGAGAGGAAGTTGTTGAACAAAGCGGATTCTCTTTTTGCAGAGTTGAGATGACTGTAACCAATCTGAAAGTTTCCGCGGTGTATAAAGAGGGTGGAGCTGGAAATCCCACCTTGCTATTCAATCCAGTAATGATTTCGGAATCAGTACTTAATGATAGTCAGAGGCTTATCCTAATGGACAATGATCACGGATATCTAGGTTTGACAGTAGATCGAAATTTACTTCCTACTACTTCGACTGCAGATGCAACCGAATGGTTAGAGGAATTGAAAAAGGATGTAGAGGGACAAAATTACACAAATTCTGGCATTTCAGTAGAATACAATGACTTAATCTCTGGAACAATAACTTTCCTCAACATATTCTTAGGAATTATACAAGTTTTTGACTACGTATTGATGATTCCAATTGTGATTTTATCATTCTCAGTACTCATATACGGATTAGTACTATCATTAGAACAAAGGAAGAAGGAAATATCGATTCAAAGAGTAATTGGTGGTACCGAAAAGACCCTATCCAGAATTGTTCTACTAGAATTGATAGTAATTAGTATGTTTGCGTGGTTCTTCGGCTACATTATTGCTATGTTGGCAACACCAGATCTGGTTGCTGCAGTAGGATTTATGGAATTTGATAGGGATTCTGAATTTAGAGTCAATCCAGTTTTGGGAATAGTAACGATAATTTTCATCATTGTAGTAACTGTTGGAGTTTCATGGCTTTTTGGAAGAAGTAGAACTAAGGAGTTTCTAAGTATTGAAATTGACGAAGGTGTAAGAAAGGTAGCCAAAGTCAAGGAACAAAGAACTTGGTTACATCTTCTAGTATTTGTTGTAGGGTTATTAGCAGCATTGGAAAGCTTTATCCAAAGTAATAATAGTGATTCGGATGGGTTGGTAGGAAATTTCATTTTTGATGCTTTACTACTTCTATTTGGTCCTTTTATGCTATGGATTGGTGGAGCACTAATTCTAGGAAGGATTGGGGCTGCAGGACCAAGAATTCTAGGATTAATTCTAGGTTGGACTGCAGCATTGAAGGATATAAAGAGAGGATTGCGAGGTTCAGGATCTAGTGAATCGGTAAATAGATTAGCTGTAGTGATGATATTGACTCTATCTGTGGTGACTCTGGCTGCAATTCAAGGAGTAACAGGTTCACTAGTTGATGAGAGAACTGCTAGTGCGCAGGTAGGGGCTGATATGCAGGTTCAATTTGATAGTCCGGTAACTGAAGAAGTCGCGAGAGCTGAAATGATGTTAGCTATTGATAGAGTGGAATCTCAAGAGATTAGTAACATATCAGCAATGACCTCAGTGGGAGATATTTTCACAAGTCCTTCTGGAGAAGGTGCGTTAATACGAACATGGGTATTATTTGATAATCACGAAAAAACACTGATTTGGGATAATCAAGCTATCCCAGGTGATGATCAAGATACGGTTATTGATTTATGGAGTTCAGGAGGATTTACTGTAGGGGAAGAGGCATTAGATGTATTAGACCTGGAAAGAAAGAATTCACTGGCAAGAAATGGATTTCCCGACCTTGTGATGGGTGGTGGAAGAACTATTGAATACACAGAATATAGTTTTGGTGGAATTAGCGAAGATTTTACGCCAATAATTATTGAAACGATCACAGAAACCGATATTGAGTTCATAGGTGTTCATGAATGGGTACCTGGATTAGGTGGAACAGAGGCTGCGCAGTCGATAGTAATAGGAGAAAGTGCCTACAGAGAATTGGTTGGAGATGAAAACGCAGATAATTATGAGTCGAATAGATGGTTCTTCGAATTTTGCGATGAAACAGACAATAATTGTGCTGAGGCTTTGAGGAATTTAAATGTTGAAATTACCAATGGAGAAGGGGTTTCATCTGCTGATGACTGGTCAAACGCGCATAAAGAGGTTGAGAATAGTGGTGGATTAATCTTTGGAACGCCCGGACTATTGTCCCTACAATTCTTGGTTGCAGCTTTAGCTTCAGTTGCATCAGCATTCGTTTTCTTGTCTCTAGTTTTGAGTCAAAGAAAGAAAGAATTAGCAATATTCCAAGCGATTGGTGCAAGTCCAAATCAGGTTGTTAGAATAGTATTATTCGAGATTATGTCAATCATTGTAGTCAGTATGGTTCTAGGAATTGCTTTAGGAATTACTCTAGCTCAGGCATTCTCTGGGTTATTTGGTATATTCTCATATATATTCCAAATTTTCTTGGGAACTAGTACACCCATTGACAGAAATTTAGTATGGCCATGGGGTAGAGTAATTTTGGTTAATATAATGGTCTTCGTGGCAGTAATTGCAGCATTATTATTCACAACTAGAAGAGCTTTGAAATCAGATCTAGCGGTGGTGTTGAAAGGTGAATAATATGGACAAGCCTGAGATTTTAAGCGCCAATGGACTCTACCATATCTATGAATCTAAGGCTGAAGACGGTAATGTAGTTGCTCTAAGAGGTCTGCATGTAAAAGTGTACGAAGGTGAGGCAGTTGCAGTTGTAGGTCCATCTGGCTCGGGCAAATCTACACTTTTGAAAAGTCTAGGTGGATTGATGAAACCATCAGCTGGTCTGGTTTCTTTATCTGGAAGGAGAATTACAAGACTAACAGGTAGTGAGTTAGTTGAACTTAGACAACAAACAGTATCATTTATTTTCCAAGATGCTAATCTATTGAGTCACTTGAATGCCCTAGATAATGTAGCTCAACCTTTGAGACATCAGGGAGTATTGCCTCATATTGCTAGGCAAAAAGCTCAGACTTTGCTTGACAAATTGGGAATGGGAGATAGGGCAAAAGGTAAGCCTGAACAATTATCTGGAGGAGAGCAACAAAGAGTAGCAATAGCTAGAGCGTTAATTACTAATCCTAGACTAATATTAGCTGATGAGCCAACAGGTGCTTTAGATCCAATTACCAGCAGAGAAGTTTTGGAACTATTCGCTCGACTTCACAAAGAAGAAGATGTAGCATTTTTATTGGTTACACATAACAGAGAGGTGGCAGGTTTCTGTGATAGATCTCTGGAATTGAGAGATGGAAGATTTGTGGCTCAACATGGAACGGATGTAGATATTGGCAACCTATCTGATACTAGAGAATTGATAATTGATGATACTGGTACTGTCACTCTTCCCCCAGATATTCTTCTCAACATTGGCGGTCCAGGAAGATTTGAGCTTCCAGAGATAGATCGAGACCTCTTAAGAATGGAAAGAGTAAATGAAGACAAGATTGATGTTGGTGTAAAGACTGAGCTTACTTTGTCTAAAACTTGTCCTGCTTGTTTTCATGACTATGGAGACAGTGATGATCAGCTTTGTCCTGATTGTGGCTCTTCAAGGCCTATGATTCAGATTTGAGGAAGATTGAGCTTTTGCGGTTTTGCTATCCCCAAATCTCTAGGTAAATCTCTAATTTTCTCGGGTAATGTGACTGGTATCATTTCCTTTCCAATCAATGTAACTCTACTTTCACTTCTTTCTGATAGTACTTCTCTATCTACCAATGGAGCTAGCTTGTGTGAAAAATCTAAAACTTCTTGATGGCTAGGCATATTTTCTATAGATAAATTATTTTGACTATTACCAACATAAACATATCCCTTAGCTTCAATGAAATCTGGGTCAGCTATATTGTCTAATCTAGCATAATCTTCATGATAACCTAATGATTCATTTTTTATTAGAGTATGTCTACAAACTGTTCTAGTGTCTAGGCTAGGTAATAATTCGAGAGTTTGTTCTAGTTTTTCAAACGCAGATGAATCAAATTTTGGCTTACATAGAGAATTGAATAATTTTTTATTTGGTGCATCTACACTGACATAAAGTTGAGTAGGTAATGGATCTAATTTCTCAATTACCTTAGGAAGACTGCCGTTAGTAACTAAGAAAGTAGAGACCCCATGCTGATGACATATTTCCAAAAATTCTCCTAATCTTGAGTATAGTGTTGGCTCTCCGTTTAGTGATATTGCGACGTGTTTTGGGTTTTGGGCCTCTGCGAATTTTTTTGGATCCGCCTTAGGATTTCCACCATATCCTGTAATTAATCTCCTATGAGCTTTGACCGATTGTAGAAATAATTGATATGGATCATCATCAATTTTGTTAAGTGTTTCAGAATGTGGTTCTCGCCAGCAATATGAACAAGCTAAATTACATGTATCAACATTTGGAGCCATCTGCATACATCCATGACTTTCTATTCCATAGAAAGTGCCTTTGTAGCAGGATCGGTCGTTAACTAGGGATTGTTTTGTCCAATGACAAACCTTTACACCCCCGTGCTCCCCTACCAAGTGATATTTCTGTTTTGATAATCTGTTAGCAATTCGAGGTTCAATAAGGGTAACTGGATTCTGCAAAGACATTCTTTCCCACCATTCTAAGTTTATTTAATAGAATTATTTATCTCGCTTCCCTTGTATTTTACACCAGTTCCATAAGCAAATATTTCTACGGCTTTTACCCGACTTGGGACATTAATAGGGGCTAAGGCCGATGTATCAATTCTTACATTCAACACTTCATCCCAGCCAGCCAATTCAGCCTGCTCCCTCAGTCTCTGAGTAGCTAAAGCCCTACCAGTAGAAATGACTTTATGTAAAATATTGATTTGCCCCCCGACCAAATTTCCAAACCAACCTATCATTAGATGCCAATAACTTGGTCCATAGACTACATTTGCATAAACTAAACCTGAATCTGTTCCATCTTGTCTGTATTGTTTCCTAATATTAGAAAGTGGATCTTTTCCAAATTTTTGTAATGTTTGAGCTTCTCTTTGTGCGACTTCGACGCCCTTATTTTCTATATTTTTGGTACTGAATAATGCTGCATACACGAACATGCCTGTAAAAAGTAGTGTCCATAATATTCCAAGAATAGCAATTAATATTGAAACACCGATTAGTAATCCAATAATTGGCTCTGACATCTGTCGCACCATCACTCTACAACAACTGCAGTTCCATAAGCAAATAGTTCTGAAGCACCAGCAGTTACAGCACTAGTAGCAAATCTAACATTAATTACTGCATTTGCGCCCCTAGCAGTAGCATCTGCAATCATCCTAGAAATGGCTTGATTTCTAGATTCATCTAGAAGCTCGGTGTATGCAGTTAGTTCGCCGCCAACAATATTCTTTAGTCCGGCAAAGATATCTCTACCAACATTCTTTGCTCTAACAGTTGAACCACCAACTACTCCGAGATTTTTTGTTATTACTTTACCAGCAATTGTTTCGGTATTTACTACTATTACTCCTTCCACTATGTGTTGCATAGTTATCGCATAATGGCCATGCTAATCAATCTTCACTATTCTCATTAATTTTTTCATCTTGTAATTTTAATTCGGATTTAGGACGAACTTGGAAAGTAATGACAGCTAGAATTGAAAATAAGAAAAATTCACAACAAATTATTCCTGCAAATGAAAATATTGTCTCAAATATCTGGAAAAGTGATTGTACATCTGCGAACTTTTCATCCAAGAATTGTTTACTCCAATTATTGTATTCATTGATTATAAAAATTTGACTTGTTGCATGAAGAAAAATCCACATCCAAGACGATTTAATAGCTAAATCTGGATTATCTGCAGTCCATAATGTCAAAACTAGTGGAATTGATGTAATAAATAGTAACCCACTTAGAGCAGCGCCAACATCCCAAAGTTTTAATTCAACAAATTCTTCTAAATCCTGTAAGATTAAATTTACTTCTTCTTCGCAAGTTTCTGGATTCAAATCATTCTTACAGGTTTCTTCAGCAGATTCTGTATTTTCATATAGATTCTCAAGATATAGGCCAGCAGAAAGAAGAAAAATTAATCCAATTAGTGATGCTAAAGATAAAAATGCAATAAGAATTGATCCACCCTTTAGCCAGAATGAATTTAATTCATTATTTTTTTTAGAAATTACCTTTATCGTATTTTCCACGTCATTCGCAAAATATATGTTATAATTATATTATCTATTATTTGTCAGGATTTTCAATATTATTTAGGTGAAAGCCCGATTTGAGTTCAACAGGGCCCATAGGTTTAGTTTGGGATGCAACCAATGCAAGAACTGAGAAAAGTACTAGATTACAGCAAATCAGTCCAGCGATATTTGAAACAAAGGAAAATGTGTTAATGGAATCCATAAAATATGGATCAAGTCCTGCTTCTTCAAATCCATAATCAGGCGTAAGTCCTGGTCCAGAGAATAAATAAAATTGTGCCCCTAAATTACTCAATAAATTAATTGTAAATGCTCCAGCTACCATTTTTAATCCTAAATTTCTATCCCCACTCCAAAGAACTGGTACAGAAAAAATTCCTAATAATGCCACAAGACAGCTGGCTACACCAGAAATTACGAAGAATGACTCCAATCCTTCAAAATACTCTAGTGTCTCCGTCACGATTGCTTCCTCTTCAATCCACTCATCTTTTTCCGATTGAGTTCCGTTTTCTGGTAATTGTCCAATTGCCGTTTGTATTTCTTCAGAGATCAAATCAAATAATATGGGAGTTGCTAACGCGCCAATTCCGCCAATTCCTGCAAAGATTGAGGATATTAACATGAAGATTGCTAAGCCCTTTAGCCACCATTTTGAGGGTTCAGGTTCATTCATTTGTACTACAGAATACTCTTGCACATTATGACCTAGGGTAGGTTAACTTAACATTCTATTCATCATTTGATATAATAATTCTATTTTTTGTTCTAATCATGGTATGAATACATTGTCTATTCGGATTTATTATGTAACCTACCCTCAAAAAATTCCTTCCTAAAATAATTCTATGTTTCATTTTTGATCTATCTGCTAAGGCAATTTCTACTCTTGGATGATCATGTCCAGCAATTTCTATTGTGGAAAGAAAAGTAGGCCTCAATACTTGTTCTCCAGAAGTAGGCCTAACTCTTCTCCATCTATGAAGAGGTCTTTCAATCTCTTCGGATAGAATTGACAAATAAAGACAATTTTTTTAAAATCTGAAACTGAAAATGGATTCATTCAATAACCAGTTTCATCCCCAAGTCCTAATGGTAAGTACCTTCGACATGGCGTTAACCTTCGATGATGTGCTATTATTACCTTCAGAATCTGAAGTTCTTCCAGCAGAAGTAGACATTTCTACTAGGTTAACTGAGAAAATCACTCTGAATACTCCAATTATCTCGGCTGCCATGGATACAGTGACTGAGGCTGAGATGGCGATAACTATGGCCCAAAATGGTGGAATAGGGGTAATTCATAGAAATATGTCAATTGAAAAGCAAGTCGAAGAAGTTAGTAAGGTAAAGAGGTTTGAATCCGGACTAGTTCTTGAACCAGTTACTGTTAGTCCTGAAATGACCGTTGGACAGTTAAGAGAATTAAAATCTCATTATGGATTTTCTGGATTTCCTGTTATTGATGATACTGGAAATATTGTAGGAATAATAACGAATAGAGATATTAGATTCGTCGAAGATGAGGCAGTTGCGGTTTCTTCTGTTATGACAAAAGAATTAGTGACGGTTCCTGAGCACCTAGATTTGGAGGATGCAAAAAGAATACTACACCAACATCGAATCGAAAAGCTTGTTGTTGTAAATCCAGAAGGTGGTTTTGCTGGTTTAATCACTGTTAGAGATATAAATAGAAGTAGAGATAATCCAAACTCTTGCAAAGATGAGCGAGGTAGATTGAGAGTAGCTGCAGCAACAGGTAGTGGAGAAAGCGGAGTTCAAAGAGCATTAGCTTTGATAGAAGTAGGAGTAGATATTATTGCTGTTGATACTGCACATGGACATTCTAAAGGTGTAATTGATACTGTTAAAATGATAAGAAAACAAGCGGGCCCGGATATTCAGATAATTGCAGGGAATGTAGCGACTGGTGAGGCAGCTGAGGCATTAATAGAAAGTGGAGCAAACGGAATAAAGGTGGGAATTGGGCCAGGGTCTATTTGTACTACTAGAATAGTTACAGGTGTGGGAGTTCCTCAATTAACTGCAGTAATGGCAGCTGTGGAAACTTGCGCGAAATTTGGAATACCTGTAATAGCTGATGGGGGAATAAAATTTAGTGGAGATATAGCAAAAGCGATTGCAGCGGGTGCAGATGTTGTGATGATTGGATCATTGCTAGCTGGAACAGATGAAAGCCCTGGTGAGACTATTCTTTACCAAGGTAGATCATACAAGCAATATCGAGGCATGGGTTCTGTGGGTGCAATGAGTAAGGGCTCTCATGACAGATATTTTCAATCTGAACAAGGAGATACTACAAAGTATGTTCCAGAGGGAATAGAAGGAAGAGTTCCTGCTAGAGGTACTGCAAATAATGTATTATTCCAGTTGGTAGGTGGACTTAGATCTAGTATGGGATATACGGGAAATGGCACTATAGATGCAATGAAGAGAAACTGTAAATTTGTTCAAATTACTAAAGCTGGACTTTCAGAAAGTCACCCTCACGATGTTGAGATTACTCGAGAAGCTCCAAATTACAGAAGAAGTTAGAACGTTCCTTTGAAAAGTTGAACGTATTCGTGTGCTCATGGAAGAGTTGGTGCTAGGTGGGGGATGTTTTTGGTGTACAGAAGGGGCTTTAATAGGGCTAAAAGGGACTTTGGAAATTATTCCTGGATATGCAGGTGGCCACATAGATAATCCCACATATGAGCAAGTATGTACTCAGAAAACAGGACACGCAGAAGTTGTAAAGGTTTCATTTGATACTGAAGTGATTTCGCGTAGACAAATTCTTGAAGTTTTTTTCACAAGCCACGATCCTACACAAATAAATCGACAAGGAAATGATATTGGAACACATTACAGAAGTATTGTTTTGTATAATTCTGAAGAGCAGAAAGATGAGATAAAACAAGTAATTGAAGATTTGAGTAGTCATTTTGATTCTCCCATAGTAACCGAAGTAAAGGAATTAGAAAAATTCTGGGTGGCTGAGAAATATCATCATGAATATTTCTTCAAAAATCCTCAAAATCCTTACTGTCAGGTAGTCGTGGCGCCGAAAATCGCTAAGACTAGAGCCCGTCACGCAGGTCTATATGAGTGAAGGCGCGACATTGACTCCCGAGCCGTGGCAAGTGCATCTTTTGGGATTGATTAGTCCGATTTTGGTAATTATTGGGAATTTAATTGGAGGAATTTATACTGCTATGGGAGTAATTTTCATTTGGGTAATTGGTCCAATCCTAGATGTAGTAATGGGGGAGACTAAAGAACCCAGACCACCAAGAGAATCTGGAACTCCATTTGAAGTCCTATTGTGGATTCATGGGATTCTACACCTATTCGTTGTTGGTACGTTTTTCTACTTTGCAAATAATGAGGGTTTGACTAATTGGCTAGTTATTGCGGCACTTTCCACGGGATTAAGTGCGGCGGCATCAGCGACAGTTACTGCACATGAGTTAGGTCATAAGAAACCTAAAAGTGCTGGATGGAGATTAGCAAGAATTTTATTATTTAGTATCAATTATACTCATTTTACTACAGAACATAATCATAATCACCACAAGAATGTTGCAACTGAGAAAGATCCAGCCAGTGCTACTGCTGAACAGGGATTGTGGTCATTTTGGATTAGTACCATTCCTGGTCAATTCATTTCATCTGTAAGAATTCACAATAAAAAGGGTAGAACAGGACTTAAAAATCCATCTTATAGAGGGTTAATTCTGCAGATTGCTGTAATTTCTTCGATGCTAATTTTATCTGAATATTTAGATTGGTTTAATGGAGTAGCGATAGTAATTGGTTGGTTGATTTTATCTTTGATTGCTATTTTGACTCTGGAATATGTGAATTATATCAGACATTGGGGACTAAGAAGAGAGGGTGAAGGTAGATTTGCAGTTGAGCATGCTTGGAATACTGAGGCTAGATGGTCAAGGTGGAGTTTGTTAGAATTAACAAGACATTCGGATCATCATTTGAGGGCCAGTGTGCCATTTTGGAAACTAAGACCACATGAAAATACTCCAGTATTGAAATGGGGATATTATGCTTCATGGTGGCCATGTGTAATTTCTCCAATTTGGAAGAGTGTGATGGGAAAAAGACTATCAGAATATTGAGCTAAAATGTTTGAATATAGCGCAATTATCAATAGTACAATAATTTACAACGACAATAATGGCGTCTGAAGACTCTGTTCCAGATCCCGGAGTGACAACTACAAATGCTCTGGTCCATACTGGATTATTATCAGTTGGATTATCGAACTTATTTTGGAAGGGAAGTGAAATTGATTCTGAAAATTTGGACTTTTTACTAATTACAGCAATGGCGTTATTTTGCTTAGCACTTCCATTTCAGGCCCTTTATATCTTGGTTTCCAGAATGATTAGAGAATATGGCAGTGGAGCAGTTATAGTGCCGAATTCAATATTGAGATTGGCTACTATTTGTGAAATTATTAGTTATAGTGCTGGAATTTTAGGTTTTTGTTTGATGCTGATGAGAACGTCTGTTATATTGGGTGTTGTACTATTTTCATCATCTCTAATAGTTCTAATTCTTACGAGATCAGCAATGCTCCAAGCTGAAAAAATAGAGGCTCGAGTTTCGGGATAGTTCTAGTTAGCATCGTGGGATAATATGCTTGGAAAACTTTTGGAGTATGGTGAACGAGATAAGGAAATTGATACTGCAGTATTGAGTATGATTATTCTAGTTCTAACCTTTATTTTCATTTTTAGTTCAGGCGTACTCGATGAAAATCAGCCATTAGAAAATATCATTGGCTCTGAGTATATTTCTGATTATAATCTTGCAATATTTAGGACTATTTGTGCAATTATTTGTTTTTTTACGCTTACATGGATTGTACTTGACCCTAAAGGTGCACCAGATTTTCCGCTATATTTCAAAGAAAGGAAGATTGGACCCAGACATAGAAAGGGACTTACACGTTTGGCTGCATACACTATGTGGCATTTTGGATTAATTGGAATTAGTTTTTCGTTTTCTGCGGCTGCTTCATGGATGGTAATTTCGGGAATTATTGTTCCAAACTGGATTTTGACTATTTCACCAATTCTTTTCTTCACTTCATTCACTACCGCAATTCTAGTGACATGTGTAGTAACTTTCCATATCATTGGTGATGCGATTTCAAGGAGTCAGAATGTTGATCATTTATTTTATTGGTATGAGATAGTAATGCATAATTTGAATGTGGTGATTTTAGCTATAGCCTTGATAATAAATAATTTTGAAGTGGATTGGAGGTACTTTGCTTTTCCAATAATTTTTGGTATTATGTACGTAACATGGGCTAGAATATATGCAAAAATTGAAGGCGTATATATTTACGATTTCATGGATCCAAGATTAGATGGCGCGCCATTTATTTACTCTTTTCTGCTATTACTCCAAACAATGTTTTTCGGGATTGTAGCACTTTTAGATTGGCTGGTAGTTTGGAATATTGGATTAGGAATAGTTGTCATATCTCTTGGAACTTATTCTATAACTACTATTAGAAAGCCAATTTAGGGGAATAATCTCATATGGCTCCAACCTGATTCAAGTTTGGAAAGTAAAATTCTTTCATGTAATCTATTGGGTCTTCCTGACCAGTATTCTACTGATTCGACAGTAATCAAAAATCCACCCCATTCTTCTGGAACTGGTACATCCTTTCCTTCAAATTTTTTCTCATAAAAATTAAAATTCTCAGACAATTCTTCCCTAGATTGTAGTTCTCTGCTCTGGTTTGAAGACCATGCGGCAATTTGACTTTTTCTTGGTCTAGTGATATGATAATCCAAGACTAGATCTTGTGGCATCCGTCTTGCTTTTCCTTCTATTCTAACTTGTCTTTCTAATTCCGACCACCAAAACACAACAGAGATAGAATTGTTACTTTCCAATTCAACCGCTTTGTTACTGTTTAAATTTGTAAAAAAGCCTATCTCCTCATCATTTTGATAATTTAGAAGTACCATTCTACTATGTGGCTTTCCATCACTACTTACTGTGCTTATTGTCATGGCATTGGGTACTTCTGAACCCTTTTGCTTGGCCTCTTTAACCCATGATTCCAATAATTCCAAGGGATTTTCCAAATTTGGAACTTCTAAGTTGCCCCCATCTCGATATTGTTTGTTCATCTGTATCAAGGCTGCGTTATGTTGAGTCCCTATAATCATCTGTATTAGTTAATATTTCAGGATAAGGAAACTGTAATGCCGAGTAGTACTTGTATGATGATATTATGGAACATATATGGCGAGTATGCGGAATATTTTCATAGTTGGATTGATTATATTTTTTTCAACAACTGTTTCTGCTGAAAATTATAAAATTGCAGGAGAAATTTCCTATTCTAATTCTCCGCCAGTTCAGTCTCAGGACATAGAAATCGAGTGTGCAGAATTTGAATATGATTGTCATACGTTTGAAGGAATTTCTTCAGAAACTGATGAATATGGAAATTATGAAATTGTGATTGAAGTTGATGATTCATATGATGGAGCTGAGCTAATTTTAACAATTCTCGGTGAGTCTTTCATCCATAATATCAATCTTAGTGAGTCTAGATCTTCAATTACAAATACTGTAACAATAGACTTAGTTTTGGAGCAAAAATCACCTCCTGCTCCAGTATTTACTGGATTTGGATGTGCTTCGATAATTTTCATTCTCGCTTTCTTTAGATTGCTGTTAAGATCTCCTAGATATAGAGTTGAAAACCAGAAAATAAATAGAAATCTGAAAATAATTACCTGTCCTGTATGCAAAGGAAGGCTGGAAGAGCATCTCCTGATTAGACATCTAATCGTTGAACATGAGTTTAGCCCTAGTGATGCTGCTGAGTATGCAAATTCAAAATCCTTTGATTCAGAAGAATAATTTTAGAATCCCAAATCATCTAATTTCACTTCACTGTTCATATTTACCCTTACTGGATAGGCCAAAGTAACTTTATCTTCTTCGAATCTACGAAGAATCTCTGTTACAAAAAATGACTTTGAAGGTCTCATCTTACGAGCATTGTCGACATAATATCTTATTTCCATAACAATCTCTTGATCCCCGAATCCCCTCAATACTGCTTCTGGTGGTTTCGGAATCTTGACTATATCAGGATGATTTGCAGCTATATCATTGACTATGTCCTCGGCCATAGTCACATTAGACCAAGTGGCAGTTAGTCCCAATCTTATTCTTACTCTTAATTCCATATCTGAGCTATGACTGAAATTTGCAACGGCATCTTTGGTGAGTAACTTATTCGGGATTGTGAGTAAAACACCATCAGTTGAGCGAACACGAGTAGTTCTAAGTCCTATATATGTAACATCACCCCATCTTGAGTAAATACCGCCTAAATTCTTGGGCAGTAGTATTCTTTCTCCTTCTCGAAAAGGTCTATCAATAATTATGAAAATACCAGCAATTACATTCTCAACTGTATCTTGTGCTGCAAAGGCTACAGCGAGTCCAATAAATCCTAGTCCCATTACTAGTCCTGTAACATTAATTCCGAATTCGCTTGCTGCAGTAAGGATTACCAGAGCCCATAAAGCGACCCCAGATAATCTATAGATAAAATTCTCTAATCCTTCATCTAATTCTATATTATCGAATATTTTTCTGATATACAACTTAGCTACTCCAATTAGAGGAATTCCTATTATCAAGATAATAAAGCCTGAAACTGGGCCTGCAGACACTAAATCACCTGCACAAGTGAAAGTAAATTCTAGGTTTTCTGGAATGTTGTCTAGACACGACATATCTTATGAAATTCACAGGAAGCAAAAAATATTGCCGGATAATTAGACTAGAACTATTAGATTCTGAGAGGTTTTTCATCAAGCGGTTTTTTTCATTGATCAAATGTTAGAGCAACTACCGAAGCTGGCACAGGACTGTTTACATTATCATCAACAATATCTGTATTTACTCCACAAACTTGCGGATCGCCTGGAGACTGAGATCTGCCATAGTAAAACGAGTCAACACACAGTGTGAGGTGCACTAATGCTATTCCAGACATCATTAATTGTTCAATCAGAGAGGTTACAGTGGTCCATGTACCAAATAGTGCTGAAGAAATTCCTAATATTAGACACAGTACTGAAGTTAAAACTGCAATGTGCATTGCTAGTGCATTCTTTTCTGGTTTTTTGATAGAAAGATTTGCTGAAGCTACTAATACTACTCCGAACAACACGGGAAATAGAGCAGTGATGTAATCAGTTAATCCAAAAAATATGATTCCTAACATAGACATTTTCAATCCAGCTAGTAATGTAATTTGAGGTATTTCTGTCCATAGCTGAGTATATTATATTCTGTTTTTATTTCAGATTACAAATTTTAATTATGAATTTGATTAATTCCATGAAAATGATTCTATGTAAATACCCCTTCAGAGGGCCATGGAGCGCAGGATTGTACTAATTGTATTGGCTTCATTGGCCATGAGTTCAGCAGGATCTACAGTAACAGCTCAAATTAGTCAGCCTGATATCATTCAGGAGCATTGGTATCATTCCTATGCCACACTTACCCTTGACTTGAATGACTGGGCTGACAACAATCCTGACATTGTAATTTTATTGAGTGTGGGACAGACAGAATTAGGTAGAGAAATATGGATGCTTCAGATTTCTGATTGGAGTTCAGATAACAAGAGTGATGGTACAAAAAAAGATGTAGTGTACATTGATGGTGGGCATCATGGAAATGAACATCTTGGAACTGAGTTAGCATTTTTAACCGCTGAATATTATATTGAAGGATGGAATGATGGAAATCAAGAAGTAGTTGATGTACTGAAAAGTACTGAATTACATATTCTGATTATGCTGAATGCTGATGGAAATGACTTGGATACTAGGTGGAATATTAATCAAGTTGATTTGAATAGAAATTATGATCATTTTTGGAATAACTGTCCGCCTAACAATCCAACGCAGCCTGGAAGTGGTCCATTTAGTGAGGCTGAGACGCTTGCGAATTCAATTTACATGAATGAAGTTGTGCCAGATGCTGATTTGTATATTACCATGCATACTGGTGTGTGGATTATGTTGTATCCTTGGGGAAGATGGCCAGACCAACCATCAGATTGGGAATTATTCCATCATATTAGGGATGATGTTAATGATAATATTTCTGATATTCCTATAAGAAATGCAAATCAGGGATTATACCCCAACTGTGGAACTAGCAGAGATTATGGATACGGGGTGATGGGTTATCCAACATTTACCTTCGAGACGGATGATGAGCAGTTTCTATTGGGAACTGTAGAAGCTCTTTCTGATAGATTAGCTGAAGAAATGGATGTAATGAGATATTTGATCAACAATGTTTGGTATTGGCGAGCAAGACTGGTAGTTGAAGAAATGGAAATTGGTGAGAATCAAATAAATGCTAGAGTAATGAATCATGGTCATGCAAGTACTTCTAATGCTACTTTCCATTATTCTAATGCGCAAGGAGAGGTATTGTGGCATTCAGAAAACTTCGGAGTTAATGCTACTAATGAATCAATACTGGTTCTGGATTCTGGAAATCTTAGTTTGATAGATGATGGTTATTGGAGTATTCATTATCAAAAGAGAGTGATTGATGCTTCGCAATGGGTTGAGGAGCCAATAAGTGATTCAATAATTAGTACTGAAAATCAAGAAGGAAAGTTCACTCCAGCTCCTTCAATTTCCCTACTTTTAGTTGCATTAGTTGCAGCAACAATGTTGAGAAGAAAGGAAAAATAGGCTCTATTATTGATATTTTGATATTAACAACTTATAATATATGATAGTTTGATGCAAAATCCATGGAAAAAAACATGGACATGATGTTTGATGTGCTTTTAGGAGAGAGTACAGATGATATTGTTGGAAGGTTTGCTATTGGATCTGCAATAGCTGGATTTTTGATTCATATCCTTGTTTGGTTGCTCCATACGTCAGGTTCTATTACAGTTACAGGAGATTCTGTTGAATTGGTCAAATCACCACTTTCAACTCTTTATACACCATTTTCAATATTGTTGACTTACGAAGTTTATCAGTTAATAAGAGCAATTCCTGAATCTTTTTCTGCCGCTGTAGGAAAACAATTCGAGATTGCAACTCTTTTAGTTGTGAGAGATATTTTGAAGAGGCTTGCTAACATTGATTTTACCGATGAATGGGTTATTGATGATGATTTATTACTTCTTTTAGTTGAGTGTGCAGCTTTCTTAGCCCTATTCTATACATCACTGAGTTATCATAAATTTAGCAATAAATCTTCTAGTGATGATGAGATTTCTGATGAATTATCAAAATTCATAGAATACAAGAAAGGTATTGCAACCTTAATGATGCCCGTTTTCTTGTTTATTGCTGGTGTATCTTTACTTACATGGATTTCATCAATTCAAGATGGAACTGGGGGAGTTAGTAGAGCAATATTTTTCCTTGATTTTTTCACATTTTTGATTTTGGCAGATATCCTTATTTTGTTAATCTCATATAGATTCTATAC
>LURV01000027.1 GCA_001629205.1 Marine group II euryarchaeote REDSEA-S30_B12 | reverse complement strand
AGATTATATCTGACTTGTCATCCTGACTATCCATGTTTTTCGAAATAGCACATATATAATGAAAACTTCTATTTTTTTCTCTATAACTTAATTGAATTAGATAAGATAATTAAGTCTCGGGAATGGTAGAAACCGAATGGTGGGGAATAGTGAGGCCGTAGAAGAACTTATTGTCGCAGTAATCGATAGTCTTCCAGAAGGAGATAAAAGAAGCTGGTGGAGAAGGTCACTAAGATTTCTTTTCATGTATGTACTACCATTAGTTCCATTAGTATATCTTCTAATTTTATGGTTGGGATAAGGTTTGATGATTAATTTTCATTCTTCTTCATTGGTTAAAAGACTAGTTTGAGCCAGTCCCTGAGTCATCCCATAATGATAAATAGCCATGAATAGTAAAATTGCAAAAACTAGTTCTAATCCGAAGAATGGAATCCATGTTTCTTCAGATTGCGCCTCAATATTATCTTCTATTCCTGTGTCATCTTCAGAATTATTTGTAATAGGTGAGGGTTCTACAATTATCGTACCTACCATTCCAACAGACTCATGAGGTTCACAGACATACGTATGAGTACCATTGGTACCAATATCGAATGTGAAAGTGTAATCTACATTTCTAGATGGGTCTCCAGAGTCGAATAGTTCATCTTCTGCAACGGCGTTATGGGCAAGAAGTTCTCCACTCCAAAAAAATCGAACACTATCTCCTTCTGAAATAGTAATTGAAGATGGAGAGAATCTCAAGTTAGTACTATCCACAGAAACTATAGTTTCATTTTTTGATATTGAATTATCAGAAATTTCTCCAATTGTAAAAGTGGAAAGAAAGAGTATAGTCAGTAGATAAACTGGTCTCATATTTGCCGCTAATTATTGTAATATATATCACGTTGTTATTATTTTGCTACTAAATCTAAGTTTTTGTTCCTATTAATACCAAGGTACCAGCCCAATTTTCGGTTTCTCCAACTTGGTAGCTCGCTACGTCAGAAAAACCTGCATCCCTGAGTCCATCTTTCCATACTTCTGATGAAAAAGTTGCAAGCTTGAGTCCTAATGATTCAGGCCAGGACAAACTAGATTCATTCTCAATGTAATGATCTAGACCTAAGATTAGGCAACCACCCTTGGTGAGCCAATTGTTGTGTAAATCTTTCAAAAAATTAATTGGATCCTCTAAATAGTAAATAAATTCCATACTATGAATTAGATTAACTGGATTAGGTGGAGTCCAATTAGGTAATTTAGCATGATAATATTCACCATCCGGATCTAGCTGCTTTGCTTTACTAATCATTCGATTAGAACCATCTACTCCTGAGCTTTCAGAACAATTTGATAGTTTTGCAATCTTACGAACTGTCCATCCATTTCCGCAGCCTAAATCAATACAAGTAAATTTACCTGATAAGCGCTCTAATGCTTTCGAAATCATAAATTCTACACTTGAATTATGGCCTTTCTCCATTCCTTCATCTTTCCCTAAGTCTACCCAATTTCCAAATAGTTCAGTGGCGGTAATATTGGGCATATATCTAGGATATACTGAAACTATTTGATTTTTATTTCAATCTTACAGAATACTAATTTCTAACTTTGGACATTCCCCCATCTAGGTGGAATATTTGACCTGTTATATTATCTGGGGCATCTGTAAGTAACCAATTAATGGTGGTAACAATTTCTTCAGCCTCATTAATTCTATTTATTGGAATTCTATCTACTGCTGCTTTTTTTGAATTTTCAGATTTTGTTATAGGATATGATAGTCTAGTGTCGGTAAGTCCAGGTGCTACTGCGTTCACTCTAATTCCACGTCTACTATATGTCGCTGCCGCAGATCTAACCATAGATTCAACTCCACCTTTGGCTGCTGATATTGCCTCATGATTTACTAGTCCTAGACTTCCTGCTACACTTGAAGTAAACACAACTCTTCCACCTCCATTCCTTAACATCTGTTTGCATGCAATTGAAAGAGTGACAAATGCACTTGTTAAGTTTATCTTTATTACTTCTTCAAAGGCCTCTAATTTCATTGCATGAGGAGGTCTCAGAGCTAAAGATCCTACAAGATGTGCTACGCCGTCTATTTTTCCTTCACCTGATTCAGTAGCTAAAACTACTGCTTCTTTGATTACATCCTCGTTATTAGCATCACCAATTATTTTTACTACTGAATCATCATTCAAGTTTTTTAGTCTTGTTTCATCTCTGGCGACTATGATTACTTTATGCTGATTTTCTACTAGTCTTTCACATAATCCTAGTCCAATGTCACTACTTCCGCCTACTAGTAGAAACGACCCCACAAAACCACTCCTACTTACTGAGAAGTCTCAGAAATCCAAGAATCTAACTGATCTTCTAATTTTTTCCAGAGTAAATCTGTAGCACTTAAACGCATATAAACTACGATAATTGAGTTAGCATATATACTCTAGTTTCCGAACAATTTACAAATAAAGTACTAAAAAATTAATTTCCGAATATATCTTAATCTAATGCTGCTCCATTATTTTATGGATGCTGGCAGCCTAGTATTTCTAATTCTTGTAGGTATTTTTGCTGGTTTCATTGATAGTGCAGTAGGTGGTGGTGGTTTGATACGATTACCTGCAATGTTAGGCGTGGGGATGTCCCCACATATTGCAATTGGAACCAACAAGTTTGCTTCTACCGCAGCAGCTGCAGTAGCAAGTAGGGAATATCTTCGGAGTGATATCGTACCCAGAAAGGCTGCATTAGTTGGATGGATTATGATGTTGATTTTCTCAATTTTTGGAGCAATAATTGTACTTTCTATAAGCTCAGAGATTGTACTACTAATTGCTATTACTTTTCTGTCTATGCTTTTTATCTACGTAATGATTAATCCCAGATTTGGTGCTAAAGAAGAAATAAGAGAAGAAAGAGTAATGCCAGTAACTATAGGAATGGGTGCAGGATTAGGATTCTATGAGGGTTTCCTTGGCCCCGGTACTGGTAGTATGTTACTGGCTGGTTATGTGAAAGGAGCTGGTTTTGGAATGGACAGAGCAGCAGCTACGGGTCGGATTCTAAATTTTGGTGGAAATGTTGGATCATTTGCAATCTTTGCATTAGCTGCATCTGTAGATTATGAAGTTGCGCTACCATTTGCAATTGCTAATATGATTGGGGGTTATCTAGCTCCTAGATATGTGCTAAAGTATGGATATACAATGCTAAGGCCTATGTTTCTTATAGTATCTGCAGTATTAATAATAACTCAAATTATTTCTTTTATTTATTAGGAATCTTGAATTTTTATTCTCCAATAGATAAATGGTGCAATTACTAGATACATTAGTACCCCATATAGTCCTGAAGGTAGACTGAGTGTAGAAAGACCTCCGTCTGGGGCTGCTAAAATTAGTCCACCAACAGTGATTCCTACAGTCGCATTCTGAATTCCACTTTCTATAGAAACCGTAGTTGCTCTAGGAATTTCTAATCCAAGAAATTTAGCACTTTGATAACCAACTAGAAGCATTATACAATTTAACATAATTACTGCAGGACCTAAAGATCCTATATTTTCCATTAGAGTGTCCCATTCACTAGCAATTGCAGCAATTACAATGATAACGAAAAGAAAGGTTGCAGTTGAATTGACAAAATTTTTAGATTTAATTGCAATTTTTTCTGCCTTACTTTTAATTAGCATTCCTATTATTACAGGAACTGAAGTTAATAGAAACATTGTAATTCCTAAACTTACTATATCTATTTCTGGTGATGTAGTTCCCATGAAATGGTCCATAGAAAAACCGATTATTAAGGGGAGAGTAATTACTGTTATCACAGATACTACTGCGGTATATGAAATAGACAATGCTACATCTCCTTTAGCTATCTTAGTTAGAATATTAGAAGTTACTCCTCCTGGACAACAAGCTAAAATCATCAATCCTACGGCAATTTCACCTTCTAATCCTACTAAATAGGTAATGGAAAATCCAGTTATTGGAAGAATTATCAGCTGATTGAATATTCCAATTGCAAATGCTTTAGGCTCATTTAGAACCAATAAAAAATCTTCAATTGAAAGGCTCAAGCCTAAAGAAAACATAATGAATGCTAATCCTAAAGGTAACACTACATCTATGATGATATTGCTATCTTCTTCTGAGTTATCTTGAGCTATGGCAGATGATGAAACTAGAGTGAATAAGATAAGGGTAGCGAGGCCGACGTGAATGATTTTCATAACTACCAAGTAATTTACAATTCTATAAGCTATACGACTATTGTGTAGCTTTTTTGTACTAAATGTTATTGTTTGATATTTTTCGTAGGCTATTTTTAAATCGTGAAATATTTTCTTTTCTTGCTTTCTTTCTATCCACAATAGGACTGGGGTAGTCTTTTCCTATGATACATCCAGATTTAGTTTGGACACTGAGAGGAGCCAAATGAGGCTCAAAAATATGATTTGATGGGAAATTCACTAATTCTGGTATCCATTTACGGATGAAATTGGCTTTCTCGGTTTCTACATTTAAACTCGATTTTGAATCTGGACATGGGTTATATATCCTGAAGTATGGCATAGAAAAAGGAGCTACGCCAGCTAGCCATAGCCAATTGCCGTTATTTATAGCCCAGTCACTGTCAACGAGTTTTCTTTCAAAAATATCTCTGCCATATTTCCAATTCTGCCAAAGCTGACCTCTTGTCAAGAAACAAGATACTGCATGCCTTCCAAGATGATGCATCCAGCCTGTAGATTCTAACTGTCTCATCATAGCATCGATATATGGGTAACCGGTCATCCCTTTTTCCCATGCATTAATATAAAATTCATCAAATTCTGCCCATTCTATTTGTTTGCAATTTGAATTTCCGATATCATTATCCCAATTTTTTATATTTCTAGACAACAGATAAAACATCTCCCTAAACATTAGTTGGCCAATTAAAGATTCAGGTGGTTTAGAATGGTCACCTAAAGAATATATTTTGATACATTCGTTCCATACTAATCTAACCGAAATACATCCTGAACTTATGTAAGGTGATAGACCAGTGGTTGTAGGTTCCATAGGATTAGATTCTAAATTGGTTGATATTGTGGATGGTTTTCTAAAATTCTTAACATAATTGGGTCTATCAGAAATCTTATTTTTAAGTCTCTTCAGTGCCTCAGTTTCTCCGCCGATAAAATAAGATTTAGATGTTTTAGGAATTGATTCTAGGATTAGTTTAAGTGGTACATGATATTTTGAAGTCTTTGAAAGATTTTTGAGATTTTTTATTTGTTTCTTGTCTGATTGAATCTTTTGTGGATCCGCTAATGGGATATCTATGAGATGACCTGCAGGAGTTTTTTCGAAGAAATCATCAAAAATTTTTTGCATGTCCTGCATTGATTTGGGATTCTTATATTTACTTCTATTGATTGTCGATTCAATATTCAAAATAGTATTGACAGCTGGAAAAATTTTGTAATTAAACTCATTGTTTTTATCTGATAGTGATCTCAATTCAGATTCTATAGATCTACTTTCTGGGTTAGAGCAATAGTCGGTAAGTAGTAATTTTTTTCCTTCTATGGATTTACATAATGATTGAATAATTTCTATATTATTCCCTTTAAAGATTAATAATTCACTATCATAGTTTTCGCCTAACCTGTTGTTCAGATCTATCATAGATTCTAATTGAAATTTTATTCTATTTGGGCCCATACTCCGATTTTTATTATTCACCCATTCATCGTTCATAATGAATATTGGTAATATGGAATCTATATCTTCTGAACTTGAAGCCCATGTCAAGATTGGATTATCGTGAATTCGTAAAATTTTTCGAAACCAAATTATCGCTGTATTCATAGTTACAAATCCGAGTTATGTTCCGTATTGGACGAAAAAGTTCTTGATTTCGCCCAATACGGATTTACGTTTTTCTTTTAGAAGAAATTCCACCAGTCTATTCTCGAGCTAGTTTTAATCTTCTTTAGTGGTAAATTTCTCATTCATTCACTATCCATTCTACTAGCAACGAATACGGCCGAGATAACTCCAATTGCTAAAACAATCGCAGTGAATCCTGGTGTGGAATTGTCGATTTCTTCCTCGACTACGTTAGATTCAGATTCTTCCATAATTCCTGTACCTACTGTAACTTTACCCACCATATTCATTGTAATGTGGGGTTCGCAGATGTAGTAGAAGGTTGAATCCTCTTCGAAAGTGATTCTGTAATCTACAGATTTCATAGCTTCTCCGCTATATTTTCCACCTCTCAGTCTTTCTTTGTCTCCTTCATTCTCTATTTCAGCAACATTGTGTTCCATTAATTCATCATTCCAAATCCAACATACTGTTTGACCCACATCAATAGATAAATCGGTGTTATCAAAAGCATATCCAGTACTGTCTACTCCAATTACATAATCACAACCTTCTGGAATATCAGCAGGTGGCATTAGGACCTTGTCTATTACATGAATAACTCCATTGCTGGCTGGAACGTCTGCAAGAGTTACTGTTGCATCTCCTACTTTCACTACTCCCTCACTTACTGTAAAGGATGCATCGTCCCCATTTAGCATAGCGACTGTGAGGCCATCTGTAACATCTGTAGATGCTACTGATCCAGAATATACGTGATAGGTCAAAATATCAACCAGTGTAGCTTTTCCTTCTTCGGTATCTAAAGCTGTCAAGTCAATTCCTGCATCAACAAAAGCCTGATCCGTTGGGGCAAATACTGTGAAAGGACCATCAGCTTGCAGAGCAGAAACTAAATCTGCTTGTGTCAAAGCGGCAACTAGAGATGTGTGGATTGCTGTGGCTGTAGCTGTAGTTGGGATATCAAGTGCTGGACTCCACTCGAATGCAGCACATGTCTCTTGGCTAACATCTGTCAGCTGATGAGTAATTGTGTTGTAACATCCGGTGTAGGTCTGTCCGCCCATTTCAAAATCCTCTACATACATGTATGCTGAACATACATCTGAATTTGCTCCAGGGACTATAGTTTGAGTAACTGTATTGAAACAAATGTCGCCTACTGGATCCGCTGGTGGCATCAATACTTTATCGATTACATGGATTACGCCATTGGATGCTATCACGTCTTCTTGTGTGACGCGTGCATCGTTAACCATTACACTGTTGCCGCTCAATTCGAAAACTAGCTCATCTCCATTGAATGCACTTGCAGTCATTCCATCTGTTATATCAGAAGACAATACGGAACCGACAACTACGTGGTAAGTGAGAATATCCACTAATGTAGCATTCTCTTCATCAGTATTAAATGATGATAGATCGATTCCTGCGTCAGCAAATGCTTGATCTGTTGGTGCGAAAACAGTGAAAGGACCATCAGCTTGTAGTGGCGCAACTAATCCTGCTTGACTCAATGCTGCCACAAGTGACTCGTGGTACCCTGTATTCTGGGCGTTCGTTGGTATATCTTCAGTTTCTTCAGCCGCTACTATTGGAGTAACTGTCATTGCAACAATAGCAAACGACGCATACAGTCCAACTAGCATTGGCATTATCATTCTGGCATTAAACATATGAAGCAACGGATTGTACTTACATTAATGAAGGAGTGTAATTTTTTGTAAATCACCCATATATACTTGTGTTTAGGGACTAAATAAATTTAGGAAATTTTTTAATTTTTTGACATTGAAAAATATTAAATTTTTCCAAATTACTCCAAGCTAGTTATTGGTAGATTTATCAGTGGAAGAGGCTAAAATTCGAGATTTTCTATTTTGTCCGATTATAGAAAATATCCACCAACCCATTGCGAGAATAGGAGTAGAAACTAGTAATACCGAAAAAAACCAAACAAATATCATACCTTCAGACAAAGGCCATGCCCAGATGGATGTAGCTAAGATTACGATAATAAATAATAATCTAGATCCCTCACTAGGAGTTTCCCATCCCCTATGATCTCTAATAGGGGCAAATAAAAAATCTGATATCTCGCTCATAATTACACCATTATTGACTAATTGATTGGATGGAAATTGTTTGATCTATTATCCATTCTTCAAATACATACTCCTCTGTTTCAATCTTAAAAACTAACTTATCTTCAGAATTCATGCAATTTCCACCAGTATTTTTTCGATAACCTCAAAATTGGGATTGTAAGTTTTACTTTGCCAAATTATTTCTCCGCCTGAGTTCAAAATCTGTAAAGTTGGAGTAGAAGGAGTGTTAAATGCAGATATTATTGTAGTATTACTTGGAGTTTGTGAGTCTGCATTCCAAGCTACAGCATCGTTTTGTGGAGTAATAACCGGCCATGGAGAGTAAAACTGAGAAGAAATGTTACCATACGTTTGATTAACATCTTCGAAATTCTCGAAGCTTGGATATCTATGAACAGTTACCACATTTGTTTCTTGAGGAATTGTACCATTTTCGAAACATTCACGAATCATCTCTGTCCAAAGATGACATCCCCTACATTGAGTTGAAACCCAAATTAATAGTGTGCTATTATCTCCTGACTCATTCAAAATATCAAATGTACTAGATTTGTCTACATCTCTTCCAAGAGTTGGAGCAACAATGTTTATTCCTTGAAGTTCGTCTTCGGGTACATTGATTGTTGAATCAGTTGATATGTAGTCACTTTCGTTACTAACGCATCCCGAGAATATGAATATAGAAATGAATAAACAAGCCAGCCTTGGATACACAGTTTCTTGAAAAGAAGTAGTGGTCATAAAGCATTGTTAAAATAAAAAAAACTCTAACTTAGGTATTTGACTCCAGTTAAATCCTCACTAACTTGCCACAATTGAGCGCCCAATCCTTCTCTAAGAGCTCTTTTGTTAATCTTAGCCTTTCCAGTACTACCTCTCATCTCTATGAATCCTGTTGGTCCCCAGTAAGGATAAGTTAGTGCATTCTCTTCTGTGGCTGCATACAAGGTGGATTCTGCACCCTTCTTAGCAGATATTGCTACAAATAAATTTAGAGTTCGCCAAAATATAGAATATCTTTGTAGATCCGTTGCTGAATATCCGGGATGACTGGCCAATGAAGAAATTCCGGACTTTGCCCATTTTCTATATTTTTTATTATTTCCATTTAAATCTTTGAAATCTAATCTTCCTGCATTATGGGCTACACTAGATACGGTGATTATCCTACTATTATTTGTTTGATTAAGGATTTGAAGTAGTCGTCCGGTTAAAGCAAAATGACCTAAGTGATTAGTTCCAAATTGTAACTCAAAACCATCTTTAGTACTAGATTTTGGTGGAATCATGACACCAGCATTATTGATTAAGACATCTAACTGATTATTTTCATTTGAGAAGTTAGTAGCGAATTTTTCTATACTAGATAAATCTGCCAAATCTAGTTTTTTTGTCGAGATTGATGAGTTTGGAAATTCAGTTAAAATTCTATCCTTTGATCTCTCAGCTTTTTGCAAATTACGGCATGCCATTGTTACATTAGCTCCTTTGGAAGCCAATGCCTTAACCATGAAATAACCAATTCCAGTATTAGAACCAGTGATGATTACTGACTTGCCGCTTTGATCAGAAATCATAGTCTCGTTCCAGTTCATAGATTAGCGTAGTGGATAATCAACATGAAGATTTCATACAAATCTCTGAAAATAGATATACAGTGGTTAATATGTGTAGGAGAATTCGTATGAATATGGATAAATTGTACGGAGTTTACAATGCAGATGGTGGTATTATTGGGGAGTTATCATATGTAATAGGAAAAATACGTGGTAAAGTTCATTGTGCACTCTGCGATATTACTCACAAAGGAATATCTAAGAAGAAAGAATGGAAAGCTCTTGAAAGGAAAATAGATATTCCATTTGAACTAGTTCATCTAAACGAACAGAAAAAGGAATTGGAAGAATATACTGCTGGAAAATCTCCATGTGTAGTCGGAGAAAAAAATGGTGATTTAGTTATGATTTTAACATCTGAACAATTGGAAGAATGTAAAAAATCTGTAATAAAATTTGAGGCTATATTACACAAATCGCTTCAAAATAGGAATTGAGGTTAATTTTTTTAAACTTATTTTACTAGTTTTCAGAGGAAAAGTCGTACTAATGATTTAGTGAAAATTATTGGTCCGCGCTCCCGTAGGCATACCGTTCGTTCTTTAGATTGACACCAACAGCGTTGTGCTGGCTACACTTCTCCTCAGAAGCTGCCACCGCCTCCACCGCCTCCACCGCTTCCACCGCCGTCGAAGCCGCCACCGCTGCTGCTAGAACTGGCAGCCGCCGCTCGTTCTGCACTAGTGGATCCTGCAGTATCCCTGAAACTCACACTACTGCCGGAGTAACTCCAATGATAGTGTGAATGGCCGTGGCTGTAATCTACTGAACCCCTGTTCTGAGTGCCCGTTGAAAAGAAATCCATCCCTTCAACAAGCTGCATCTGCTCTCCTAGATCCTTTTCCACCTCCGCCTCGACTTCTGCTTGGATAATTGAGACGATTACAAGCACGAGGGGTAAACCGCAACAACAGCCAGCAAAGATAGTGCCCTCTGTAACCGGAGCAGTAAAAAATCCGAAAAAACTGTAATTCCAGTTATAGTAAAGAGAAATGCCAAGGGAATACAGAATTAGGAAAGTAACTACAGAAATTATGAACCCTAGGCCTTTTACTCTCCCAGCGGCTTTCGCAAAGTCTTCCTCAAGTTGTTTCGCGTTTCTGATGTTCTTCATCTCGGCTTCGTACTTCTCCAGACTCATTTCGAAATCACTGCCGCCTAGGATTTTGTCTAGCTTCCTGAAGGCCCTGACCACCGGGTCACTCAGAGAGTCGAACACCCCATTCCATTCATTGAGCAGCCAAACCTGCGAACGAGTCAATCCATCCTCCTTGGAAACGACGATGTTCGAGATGATGGCGCGATTAATCGCGGCGATGTCTAGAAAAGCACTTGGCGCAGCATCTTCCCACGCCTTCAAGTTAGGTGTGTGAGCTCGCTTAGCTCGGAAAGTAAACACACCCATTACCAAAATAGAGAGAATTGGTAATGCACCCATTCGCATCCATGAATTCCAGTTGAAACCCTCTCCTTTCAGAACCGGCTCCATCCCATTGACTGCTGCAAGCAACCCCTCGTACCAGAGGTCGTCCCCAAGCAGGGGCTTGACCTCGTTGTCGAACACGAACTGAACGTAAGCATCCCTATTCTCTCCGGCATAGCCGCCTCCTAGTTCCGTCCAGAAAAGTCGATCACCTTCAGACATGAATACTAGGATGGCTTTGTCTTGACCCGCATCGTCCATTATTCCATATTCGTCGAATGCGAAATAAGCATATTCTTCCTCACCCCAACCATATGCCCCCTGGTCCTCGAACGACTCTATGGTCAGTACTACAATCGGCCTACCGGTCTCGAGATACAGGTCGTTACAGACCATATTCAACAAGTCGAGCTCAGAAGGAGATAGGACGTTAGCCGCGTCAATGACCCAGACACCGTCCTCGGTCGGTGCGGGTGGAACACTGGCCGCCTGAACCGATGCGGGGGCAATCAGGAGAAGGTACAGCACGGCGATACCGAAGAATACCTTCGAGAGGATTTCGGTGGCCTGGTTGGTGGTGGCTTCGTTTTCCATGTTTCTAGTGCAATGTTCTAGCTTATTTCACTTATGGAATTCTCCTATTTGTGTTTTCTTCAATCGAGGATTTGTATGGTAACTGCATGAAATCGGCTACTTCTCAGATGGGAAAGGAAGAGGAGTATATCCTGACTACTGGGATGAAATCAATGACAATTGGTCCGCGCTCCCGGACTTGAACCGGGGACCCCCTGATGGCTGCCTACAACCATGTGTTTCCAGTCTACAGTCAGGTGCTCTAGCCAACTGAGCTAAGCGCGGTACAGAAGTCCGAGTCAACTAATGCTTAAGTTGATTTCCTGAATTTTACAAATTATATTCAATAAACATACATTCGCAATTGATGATAGGTCGAAAAATTGACCTCTAGAAGTCTTTTACTTCCTCAACTATTAAGAAGGCAAAGAATTCACTTACCTCTCATAATAGGCAGAGATGCCTGGGATGCATGGGGCGAGTACATGGTAGGGACAGCAGGGAGTGAAATTGATTCGGCTTACGAAAATAATCTAGGTGGGAGAATCCCTACTGCCCTTACAGATAGAGAATTGGACAGTTACGGACCACCTGACCCAAGAATTCTAGTTTGTGGATGTGGCGGTTCAGGAAATAATACAATGAATAGAATTACTCACATTGGAGTTGAAGGTGCGATTACTGTAGCAATAAATACAGACAAGCAACATCTAGATAATACCAGGGCAATGCAGAAGCTTTTGGTTGGGAGACACATTACAAGAGGACTCGGAGCAGGTGGTGATCCTGAAACCGGTCGGAGATGTGCTGAAGCAGGAAGAGATGTAATCACAAAAATTGTAGATGGAGCGGATTTAGTTTTCGTTACAGCGGGACTAGGAGGGGGAACAGGAACTGGAATTGCGCCTGTAGTAGCAGAGGAAGCAAAAAAGGCTGGAGCATTAGTAGTAGCCGTAGTTACGACTCCTTTTACTGTTGAAAGAAAAAAGCGAATGGAGCGTGCACTTGAGGGATTAGATCTAGTCCGATCTGCTGCAGATGCAGTACTAGTATTAGACAACAATAGACTTATGCATTATGTCCCAAATCTTCCTATGGAAGAAGCATTCAGTATTATGGATCAGTTAATTGCTGAGATTGTGAAAGGGGTTGTTGAAACAATTACTCTGCCAAGTCTGATAAATCTAGATTTTGCTGATGTTAGGAGTATTATGAAAGGTGGTGGGGTTACAATGATGATGTATGGTGAAAGTGATCAAGGCGCTGAAGAAGTAGTACATGAAACCCTAAATCATCCTTTACTAGATATTGAGATTGATGGTGCAACAGGTGCTCTAATTCATGTAACTGGGGGGCCATATATGACATTAGAGCAGGCAAATCAAGTATGTGATTTAATGACTGCAAGACTTTCTCCCAATGCAAATGTAATTTTCGGTGCTAGACAAGATCCTGCATTCGGAGATACAATCAAAGTTATGTCAATAATAACTGGAGTGGCGCATGATAGACTCAATAGTGAAAGGATGAGTGCAGATATGTTGGGTGATGCACTAAATATCGCTAGAAGAGTTAGAGAGCGTTCAGATGGTGGATTTCAAAGGTTTGATTAGGTGAACAAATAATGATAAGTATGAAAGGGGAGTATAGAGAGCGGATTTACATGAAAGAAAGATTATTGGGACTGAGTATGACGATTCTGATGTTATTTTCGGTAATCGTATCTCCTGCATCAGCACAGGAAGTGGAAGACCCAAAACAGCCTTCTGTTGATAATCCGCACATGCACTTTTGGGGAACTAGTGATCTTTCAAGCTGCTGGACTCATTTTGATTCAAATGATTCTGCAGGTTCTGCACAAGAAGCATATGGCGAAAAAATAGTTTCGAGTGGTAGAAACGAAGTTGATTTTACCTGTAGGATGCAGGATCTAC
>LURV01000026.1 GCA_001629205.1 Marine group II euryarchaeote REDSEA-S30_B12 | reverse complement strand
GAATCTACTATAGATGTAATACTAACATCATATCTGTCAGGACCATTGCCTGTATTTTCAATAGTAGTGTCCATCTGATATGATTGGCCGGGGTATAAGTCTAGAATTGTCTCTGGAACGGCGGCTTCTAATTCATATTCCTGAATTACATTTGTAAGAATTACCACTGAATCTCTTACTTTTGGTGTTCCATCGAGATGGGCTCTTACAGTTATCGATTTTCCGAGACCCGCAGTAGAATTAAATGGTGCACACATTTCTGCAGTTACCGTTCTAGGGGTGTCGATTTGTGACCAATATCTAGGAGAATTATCTGGTGGACCGTTACCACCGGGGGCTTCAGAAAAATCTAGATCTATTGTCCAATGATCAAATTTCCATAGTAGTTCATCAAATTCTTCGGGTCTTTCATCTGGTGCTCCTGGTGTTGTAAATACTAAATGACCAGGACTGAAGTGCTTGGTAACGGCTATTGGAAAATATGAACATTCTCCTGGTAGTACATACTGCATAGTATCTCCTATTTGGAAAACAATGTTACCAGTTGTTCTAATTGAGACATTGATCCATAATTCAAGAACATCAAAAGTTCCTCTATCGATTGATAATATGGGTTCTCCGGTGGACCATCCTTTTAGATAAATAACAAATGTGCCCGGATCTTGTGATTCGGGAATACTAACTTTGAGATTTCTAGTAACAGACTGGCCCGGATCTAGTGACAGTGAGGTAGGGAAGTCTATGCCCCATCCGAAGGGAATTGCCCATTCGTTTTGTCCTTCTAGAGTAGATGGATCATAGAAAGCAAATGTATCATATACATTGCCAGTATTTTTAACAGAAATTGAGAAAACAGCCGACTTACCTTGTTCAACATCAACTTGGAAATGGCTGGTGTCAAGTTCAATTCCGTGAACTACATCCATCAGAGTTAGTAATAATTGTTGGTTCCGAATTGCAGGATCTTTGTAAGAGATTGCAGTAACAGAAATCTGTGCTAACTCATCTGCCTTTGCTTGATATATAGTTGGAGCGCGAATTTTGATATAGATTGGTTCAATCTGTCCACCATTCAGGAAAATCTTAGTATCCTCGTAAATTGGAGTATTGTTAGATACAAATAATAACGTAGCTGACCAATTGTTTGGAATACCATCTAGAACTAATTTAAACTTGTCTTTTACTAATTCTTCGGGACCGGGAGTAGGGTTTGAAATGGTCATATTGAATGTTGTCAAATCACCGGGATAAATAGTATGATAAAACGTCTCAGAATCATTTGGACAATCGTAAGGATAGCCCTCAATATTTGGATTTTGTAATATAGTATTATCGCAAGCTACTGATACATCTACCAAACCAGTAAGTATGTGTACATAGCATAAAGTGTATTTTGTAGATTTGTCTTCATTGCATTTGTTTTCATCTGACCATCCAACGTGGGCTCCACTCCCCAAATCATTTGCTAGCGCTGGAGGCATTCCAATATCAAGATTGAAATCCGGAGCAAGTTGTCTTAAAGGATCATCTGATAGTGGAGGTCCGAGTTTGTCAGATGACCAATTAGTGACCTCTACTAATGTCCATGGATCTAATACTGAAGATGCAATTGAATTCAAAGGAAATCCATCGGGATATGTATCCTTTGTGTGATTTAATCGTGTATACACTACAGTTTCACCGGCTGATACATTAGAATAATCTAACCACGCTAAGTGTACATTATCAAACATATCAGTTAAAATTGAAGGGAATACGGAACTTGCTCCCCATCTATTTCCTTCTATTGGCCACTCCCCCGTTGCACAACCTTCTACATTGGATATTGCACTGTCTGCGATTTGTTTAATTCCGAATGTTGGTAATCCCTCAGAAACCCCATCCCATACAGCAGAGCTTCGCAATCTTAATCTGCTGTAATATATTTCATAGTTAGAGTCGACTACAAGACCGCCACCTACACCTGAGCACCTTCCATAGATTCGTCCATCTTGCCAGGCAAGGTGAGTATTACCCGAATTATCTACTGCAATAGCAGGGTGTAAGCTGTAAGCATCATCAGTAGTAATTCTAGTGTCATTTACAACGACTAAATGGCCATATCCATTTTCATCACTAGAGGGCCCTAAGTCCTCTGTGTATGTATTAAGAGCTGTATTCACTTCTGTACCAGAATCACCTCTTACCCATCCAGGCCATGGATTTTCAAGTAAAGATAGTGGATCTAAAACAGTCATGTATATCTCTCTAGTATTATTTGTTGAAAGATAAACCATATGTTCTACCATTAATTCTAATTCAGAGGCAGTAGTGGAAGAAGTTGGGAAACTATACATCTGTCCACCTGCGTTTGTCAGTCTAACTGAACGCCCATTACATGATCTTGCATTAAGTCCTTGACCATTTGGACATTGAGCTAAATCTTGCATAAATGAGCCCACTGCAGTCTCCGAGCCAGCCCATAGAGGAGATGGGATAGTGTCCGCTTCTACACAATCATCGTGAGCCTCATTGATTGTTTGAGTATCATCAGTATTCATCTCAGAAGATCCGCCATATGGTCCCTCATCGGAAATAGGAATTACGATTCTAGTAGCATTTGGATTCCAAACGTGATCTGCTTGAGTGGGAGGATTTGTGGTCCAAGATAGGCACGCCCATGCAGTTGCTGGACCCCAATGTTCGCTGTCATACCAACCATCATCAGATAGGGTGATTGCCTGTCCATTGTATATTGCTTCAGTTAATTTTCTGATTCCACCTGAGTCATCTCCTGGATTAAGTCCCAATGCAGTATTTCTTGGTCCTTGACTTCCTGATCCCCCAGTTTGATATGCAGTTGAGCAAGATCCTGATTGGGAAGATCCGGGGAATCCTCCACCAATAGCGTATAATGTCTCATATACTGTCATGTTTGCAGTTAATAAGAGTGGTTTTAGACCGGGAAAATACCCCCCGCTGAAGAAATTTCCTCCATAGAATATAACACACATATCTGCCCATTCAGCGTCCATAGATCCTGAAGTATCGATTGGAACGACCATCTCAACAGTACCTCCTCTGGTGTCATCCCATACGATCTGGACAATGTCGTTAACATCTACTGCGATATCTGGGTGTGCTTTATGTCCCAATATAGGAGTTAGAAGTGTGCTATCAATTTCTGTGATTACGACTCTAGCAACTGAATCGATGGATATCATCTTGTAGTATATCTGAGGTTGTGCATAGAATTTTTCCAGTGGTTCGTATGAATCTTCCCAAACAATATGGGGGTTGTTATTTGAATCGACATCAATTGCTGGCCAGTCTCTATTTTGGGGATTACTAGCTACAACATAGTCTTGGTTTAAGATTGAAAGGACTGAATCTAAAGAGGTTCCTCCGTCTTGATCATCTAAAGAAGGGTCTAGGATTGTGTATTTTATCGAATACTGTCCTGCTTTATCGGTCCAAACTATGTGCACTCTGTCGAGGTTATCGACTCTTATGTCGGGGTGCCAAGCCCTATGTTGTCCTGGATCGGAAATCTGAGTATCTCCTATCAGAGGTTCTCCTCTCGGATCAAGCATTTTGTAGTATAGGTGTTGACTATTTCTACTCCAAACAACGTGAACATTTCCTTCAGAATCCGCATCCAGAGCCATCATCCTATCTGCTTGTGATCCGCCGTTCACTATTTGTTGTGCATCGGTCTGTACAATCTCACTAGCTGAGGACAGGGGCGTTGAGAATGAAATTAAACTTATAATTAATAGTGATACTAAAAAAAGACTATGCCGCTTCTTAGTAGTGATTAGAGCTACAGCTGGTTCATTCACGAACATATTCGAGTTTTTCAGATACTTAACATCAACGCCTACGCGTCACAATTATTATTATTGAAAGATATGTAGTATTTGCGTATTTAAGTCCATTCTAGTGGATCAAAATCTTTCCCAAAACCACCCGTCTCATCAGTTCCAATTTCATTATTTATTTGTGATTTTCTAGAGATATTGGTTTTATTTGAATTCCAATCATAGACTGGTCCGGGTTTTCCATTTCCATTTCCAAAACCATACTTTATCTGATGTATTAGTGATAGCTTTGTTAGCCAAACTCTTCTCATAGTATGCATAAATTCATTCTGTGTGAGGCCATCAAACCAAACTGGTCTTGAAAGGTTGAAGGCTTGCAGCGGTCCAGATATCTCATTTTTCTTCTGTCCTACATGGAGAACCCAATCTAAGTCGGAACTAGTAAGATTTATTCTTGTTTCATGTAACCACTCTTCCCAAGAGTCTGAATCATCATTTGATAGTTTTTTCATAGTGTCTTGTTGACCTTGGTCTACTCTAGTTATTGAATAGACTAACGCTAAATTTCTATCTTTGGGAATTACAACATTGAATAGATGCCCTTGCTTAGTAGGTGGATATCTAACATGAATATGAAGTATAGCCTGAGGATCTTCTACTTGTCTGATTTCAAGCCTCTCACTTTCTAACCAATTTCTAATCAGTTTACTAGCTTCCTGCGCGTTCACAGTATCTCACATTAAATGGTACTATTTTAGGACGTCGAGGCTAGGGCTTGCTTTCGAAATTAATGATAATAGGACATTTCCTTGATCAGAATTAGCTAGTTTTCTCGTTCTTCTTGTAAAAAGAAAGTCATTCCATAAATCATAGCCAAGTAGAAAAATTAAATTTGATACATGGAAGGAAGTGATTAATAATAATGTATATATGATAATCAAAGGACTGAATCCAACAATGTTGTATACAAAAATAAATGCTAGTGGAGGCCAGAAGATAATTGGAGAAAAAATTGCTGCCATCATATGATATGTTGTCCTTGCATCAATTCCCTCATCTGTTCTATCTCCAAAATATAGGGCTAAAAAAGCCTGAATTCCAGAAGATGGGATAGAAATCGGTGAAGATAGGATCATTAGAATTAATCCGATTATACCCGAAATAGAAGAATTTTCTTCTTTAATCCCATCTTTAGTCAATGAACGTCCATCCAAGTTATGTTCCTCGAGAATGTTTGATGCTTGTTTTATTGGACCAATTAGTCGTTCAGCATTACTGTTTTTTCGAATTTTTTCTCTAATTTCTCTTGCTGCCAATACCTCATCTTTGTATGTCTGTAATGGTTTATTTTTTTTATTTGCTAAAATGTGACCAATCAGATGAAATGTTCTGTAAGTTTCCCAATCTGGCGCATCGGGAGTAATAGGTTGTAATTCTTCAAATAATTTATTTCTTAAACGAATTACATCATCTTTAGGCGGTTCAATCCATTTTCCCTCTATGAGTTGTTTAGAACTATAATCATCTAATGTAGAATCTACAATTATTGGTTCGATGTATTCTACAAAAAGATCTGTACGAAATTTATGATGGCAACGATAATGTAGACCTACCGGTTGTAAAGCTGGTAATGGTAAATTCTTTTGATTAGATATTGCTGCAGAATTTATTGCAAACCTCATAATTCCTGTTTTAAATTTGTGTAGTTTGGTATCTTGATGGGATTTTCCTTCGGGCATAACAATCGCATTATATCCTGAAGAAATACAGTTTGACATGGTAAGTAGTGTACGATGATTAATTTTTGTGGCATATTCTGGGTTGGTAACTCCTCTCTTGATTTCTGCCTTCCTAATTACTGGCTGGGACCCCATCCTTCTTGCGAACCAACCAATTAATGGCATTGTCATAATGTCATGTCTTCCCATGCTAATTACTCGACGTTCTTGAGTAGAGATAATTACGACTGGATCTACTAGGCCGTTTATGTGGATTGAAGATAATATCCTGCCACCGTCATATTTCGGAATATTATCAACATATTTTCTCCTAAACATATATTTCCAAGAAGTCCTAAACATAATCAGAAGAATTTGCCAGAAAAGTCTGTTGCCCGGGTGTTTTCCACTATGGCTCCACGGAAGTGTGTCAAGTTTGCGTTTCCTGAGTTTTAGTGCTCCTTTTGATAATTCTGGATCGATATCTTGAGGCTCATGATAACCGTCCATATATTTGGGAAGAGGTCTTAGGTCTTGATTATTAAGAATTATTTAATGAGATTACTGATTTTTGAAGCTAATTCTTTTCCTTCATCGTGATTGATTGGATTATTTTTGAATGGTATAGAAAGTCCTGAACCATCCTCAAATTTTGGAATAATATGGAAGTGAACATGAAAAACAGTTTGTAGTGCATTAGGTCCATTATTTTGAAGAATATTAAATTCTTTAGCTCCGGTAACTTCAAGAATAGATTTTGAGATAATCGGTAAAACTCTTCCAATTGCCATTGAAGATTTTTCAGATAGTTTATCTAAAGTCTCAACTTGTTCTTTTGGTATTACAAGAGTATGTCCTGTACTGCATGGATTGATATCTAAAAACGAAAATACTAATTCATCTTCATAGATTTTATGACAGGGAATTTCGCCTTTGATAATTTTTGTAAAAATACTTTCCGATTCATTTTTCATTTTTTCACCCAGAAATACAGATTGTTTCTGCTATTGCTATCAGGCCTTCTAGTTTGATTGCAGAACTTAATTCTGTATTCATAGCTAAGGATTTATCAATTATTCTTATTTTATCTTTTTTGAGTTCTTGGATTGACTTATTGGTGGACTCAAAGACTGCAGAGTCGAAGTTTCCATTCAAATCAGTAAATATTTTTGTGAGCTTATTTGATAGTTGTCCAACGGTTATTCCTTCTTTTGTAGATAATAAATCTTCTATTTTTTTTCTAGATGAGTTTTCTGAGTTTTCTAACAGTTTTGAGCCCCCAAATTGAGTTGTTTTACTCCATTTAGCTGCATTTTTTCCGGCTTCTCTTCCAGAAACTAAATCATCTAGTATTAAATTTCCAGGGAGTATATTTGCTCCATGCATACCATTGTACGAACATCTACCTGCTGAATAAAGACCTGTTAGCCAGAGTTTTCCAGGTAATCCTTCCGGTGTATGCCCTTCAAAGATCGCTCTCCCAGTTTCATCTGAAGGGATTCCACCAGTAGTTTTTGCAATACCAAATGTAATTGGTATTACATCTTTGAAAATGTTGATGCCTAGCCTATCCTTTATCCTTGAAGCTGTTTGAGTGAACCAAACCCTCGAGTTCTTATCTATTTCACGAAGATCTAGGACGCAGGATTCTCCGGACAATATTTCATTAAACCCTACATCTTCTCCATTTTCCTTTCTTATTCTTCCTCCTGAACCAAGTATATCTATCGGAATGTGAAGATTGTATCCTTTAACAGTGAGGGGGTGCTTTGGAATTTTTTGCATTCCTTCGAGTTTGATACCGCAATTTCTTGCCAGAGCTAATCCAGAACCATCTCCATCATTTATTGTAGACCATAATCCCTGATATCCTTCTGTTGCCAAAATAATTGTTTTTGATTGAATTGAATATATTTCTCCTGTTTGTATGTTTAGAACTGTTGCTCCTCTAATCTGAAAATTATCAACTACTAGTTCTATTGGTAGAACATCAGCCCTCCTGTGGATCCCTCTTTTTATTGCCTGTTCTTCTAATAGTTTTGTAATTTCTCGGACTGTAGAATCTCCGCATCCAGTTAGTCTAGGAATACTATGTCCGGGAATATCGTTAGTTAATGGTAATCCGCCTTCGCGCCTTCGAAAGTTTAACCCCCATCTTTCTAATTCAGATAAAATAGGGACACCTTCGGCGCATATTCTTCCAGCAGAGTTCGGATTAGTATGCTCACCCCCGAATTCGATTGTGTCCTTTGTATGTGATTTTGAGTCGATTTCATCTATGGATGCTGCAAGTCCGGAAATCGGGGCATATCCCGAAGGCGAGCCTATTCCTGAGGAGTCGATCAATAAAGGCGTTATTCCCTCATCAGCACAGGAAATCGCTGAACGCAAGGCTGCTGGGCCTGCTCCAATTATCAAAACGTCCCATGACTCCAATGCTATCGAGTCAGTGGAAGAGCGGTAATCTCAAGAACGTGACGCTTGAAAATTTTCAAATCAAATCTAATCTGCGATAGAAATTGCGAGTCTTCTAACTGCAACTGCAGCATCTAACATTCGTTCTCCTGCACTCTCTGGATTTATTCCAGATGATAGAGATGTTGTTACCACGATTGAGGATAGTGTCTCCCCTAGTTGACCTCGAAGAGTAACTTGAACTGGCTTTGAACCCGTTGTATTATCTGGCCATGCAAGACCAATCCACAAAACTATACAATTATCAATTAATTTTCCGAGTACATTGACTATATCGTTACCTTCTTCACCTAGCATCACAGGTCCCTTGGGACGTTTTGAAAAGTTTGTTTTAACCCTCAACGTTTGCTTTTGTGGCTTCCCGTCTGCTGAAAGAATTTCTACTTCAACCATTGAGTTACTCTTTGAATGATTATGAATCATAACAAATAAATCTCCTTGTCCCTGTGAGCATCTTGGTGGTAGATCGAGATCCATTCGCCAATCATTTTCTGTAAGTGAATAATGTCCTCTCATTGTCGAGTCTTGTAGTCTGTCTATGAGTCGAAATAAACCTGGCTGCCATGCCCTGGTATGGGCCATTAATCTCCTAAGTGATGTAATATTAAACTTAGATTCATCACTTGTTAGTTGATCAATTGCAGATACTCTAAAGACGCGTTTTGCTTCTGACATTAACCTCTGTTCATCCAATAATTCTAGATGATTGAGGTGTAAAACTCTCAAAAGATGTTCGACCGCAGAATCGGGCGTTTGGTTTATTCTTACTTTGTCTGTCAAACCTGCTATCCAATCTTCCCAAAGTCCTGCACTCTCTGGATCTAAATGAGCTACAATTAGGTCTGAAAGAACCCAGTTCAATGTGCTTTGATGTAGTGTTGGGGCATGTAGAGACAGTAGAGGAAAATCTTCTGCCCTCATAGGAATATTTTGTTCTAACTTAGATGAATTGAACAGTGTAATTAGACTAAGAATAATCGTAAGTGCCAGCATAGTAGGATTAAGGGGATCATTTTCTGGCATTTTCTGGGCTGCAAAAATTGAAAAGCTTGCTAATACTGAACACAGAATTCTCGTTCTTTCTCTTAGAAGTTTTTCATTTAATGTATTAAGAATTCTCTCTACTCCTGGGTATGCCTCTAAAGATTTTTTACCACCTGCTTTTAGTTGAAGTCGGTCTCTTGCTGACATATGAGCAAAATTTGAAGCTAGCATTGCCGGAAAGAATAAGATAGATAAAACCAAAAAAAGAATGATTCCAAGGTCATAAGAAAAATTTCCTATATTTGAAAATAATAAGATGGCATATAACGTGGAAATTAATGAAATAATTACTCTAATTTTAGGCAATGCAGGCATAGTTGAAATTTTTGTCCAAAATATTCTTTGTGTATCTCTAGCATTTACTCTTCTAGAGAGTGCAGATTCGCTGGCCTTACCAAATGAGCTTTCCTCTCCGTAAGGATTTGGGAGCATTGTGTCCTCCCCTCTCATAGTAGTTCGAATCATCCATATGGCTTGATGGCATCGGAAGATTAGTCAGAATAATTCCGGATTATTAACATTAAATTTCTAGTGG
>LURV01000025.1 GCA_001629205.1 Marine group II euryarchaeote REDSEA-S30_B12 | reverse complement strand
TTGCCGAATTAAACTCTATTCTAAACAATAATTTGGCCGGAATTACTACGATCAAGTCATTCACAGCAGAAGAAAGGGAAGCTAATCGAGTTAGTGAAGCTTCGCAGATATACCGCGAGGCTAATAAAGAAGCAATCAGACTTTCTGCATCGTTTATACCTTTGATTAGGATGGCTATATTGTTTGCATTTACTGCAAATATGTTAGTTGGTGGATGGTACGCGGTAGAAGGTAAAATCGGACTAGGGGAGTACTCAGTAATCGTTTTTATAACACAGAGATTATTATGGCCACTAACTCGTTTAGGAGAGACCTTTGACCTTTATCAAAGAGCCATGGCATCCACTTCCAGGGTTCTTGACCTATTGGATACAGAAGTAAGTATAATTGAAGGAAATCACTCTCTGGAAGATGTATCAGGTGAAATAGAATTTTCAGATATACGTTTTTCATATAAAAACCGAGAAAAAGTTCTGAAAGAAATAAATCTTAAAATCAAATCGGGTCAAACAATCGGGCTTGTAGGTCCCACAGGATCAGGTAAGACCACATTAGTCAGATTATTATTAAGATTCATTGAACCTTCTAGTGGACTAATAACTCTTGAAAATAAAGATATCAAAGATCTGACATTAGATTCCATTAGAGGCTCCATCTCTCTAGTAAGTCAAACAACTACATTATTCCCAGGTACTGTTAGAGAAAATATAATGTATGGGAATATTATCAGGCGGCCAAAGGCAGAGACTTGCTATTGCCAGAGCAATTTTGAAAGATTCACCAATTTTAATATTAGATGAAGCCACTAGCAATGTAGATAATGAGACTGAAGAAGCATTAAAACGTTCAATCAATGTAATCTCTAAAAATAGAACTACCATAATTATAGCACACAGATTATCAACAGTCAGAAATTCAGATTTAATTGCAGTTCTAGAAGAAGGTGGAATAAACGAAATTGGGACTCATGAGGAATTACTCAATTCAGGTGGCCTTTACTCTAGACTTTGGAAAGTACAGACTGGTGAGGAAATTTTGTAGTCACTATTTGCGCACAATCAATCATTAAATCAATACGTTCAAAAATAACGAATATATCTTATATGTATGGCGAGACAAGATTCTATACTATGGTTTTTGATGGGAGTAGCTCAATTACTACTCGGAGATGCCCTTCTAAGTAGTGGCGTTTCAGATACTATCGGACAATTGATTCAAATGTCAGGAGGCGGCACAATTGCACTAGGAATATACTTCTTAATTTTCTTGGCTAGACACGAGTCAGAATTCTCTCAGGCATATAATAAAGCGGAGAAACTAATTCTTGATTCAGATCCGGTAACTGGGAAGAAGATTCTGAAGGATAATTCTCCTAAAGCAATCAAAGCTATTTGGTATACAGTACCAATAGGAATGACTTTTCTAGGCCTAATTGCATGGTTAGTTTCTTGAGGATGGATGATGAATAGAGATGATTCCAATGAACTTATCGACAAAGTAATCTCCAATCCATCGTTCGATCGGATGGGTGGATATCATATCTTTTTCAGAAGAGTAGCAATTCCTCTACTTCTGTTTATTATTGGTTTATTGATATATTCTATACTAGAAAATTTCTTACCACATGATACAAATATAATTCTAACATGTATAATGGTCGGGCTATCTTTAGGTCCAATATTAAATTTAGAAAGATATTATGGAATGATTCGCTCTAATGGAAAATAATAAAATTTAACGTAAAATGATATAATTTGGCCGAACATGTAAAATCCCACATTAACGTGGATAATGCATGGGATTACTGGACGACCTCAATATTTTTGCATTATTTGGACTCGGGGATGCAACTGGGCTGGAGCTACTTTTTGCAGCCTGTGCATTGGTAGGAGGAATACTATTCATCCTATATTTCGTATTGTTGATGGTTGGTGGAATAGCCACAGATGTATTTGATGGTCTTTTTGGAATAGATGTTGATGTTGGTACCGATGCATCATTCAAAGCTCTCACCTTTCAAGGAATAATGGCATTTTTTATGTTCTTCGGACTTGCCGGACTTTATACATTAAAATCCGATGGTTCGAATACAATAGCTATTCTTGCCGGTGGAATCGCCGGTGGAATATCAATGCTAGGAACGGGAAAATTATTCGAGTTATTTGTTACCCTTCAGCAGGATGGAACTACAAGTTTAGATGAAGCTATAGGGTCAAAAGGACAAGTATATCTGAGAATTCCTCATGATGGTGTCGGTCAGGTATCAGTAGAAGTCAATGGAACTCTTAGGACTTATAACGCAAAATCACACGATGAAACGGAGATTGCAACTGATGATTTCATCGAGGTAACAGAAGTGATTGGCGAAGTATTAGTAGTAAAGAGAATTTAACTTGAAATCAAAAATGAACACTGATACAGAGACTTGAATAGGGAGTACGACCTCAGTCTGACTGGTGAGACTATGGTAGATGCAAGCATGATAGGAACAATAATGATTTTTGCAGTGATTTTAATTTTAGTGGCAGGAGTGATGTTTTTTGCTCAAAGGTAGAGCGTACTGCTGACGGGAGGCCAAAGGCTTCTAAGACATTACATGGTGGAGCTGCTTTAGTATGGCCATTAATACAAGATTTTGCATATATTTCACTCAAACCAATGACTATCAATATTGATCTCAGGGGCGCATTGTCACTACAAAATATCAGAATCAACGTACCTAGCACATTCACAATAGGTGTTTCTACCGAACCAGCAATTATGGCTAATGCAGCGGAACGTCTTCTAGGATTTAGGCTCGAAGATATAGAAGATATGGCTAAAGAAATTATTTTTGGTCAGCTACGTCTTACAGTGGCAACTTTAACTATCGAGCAAATTAATCAAGATAGAGATGCTTTCCTAGAATTGATTCAGAAGAACGTTGGAGCTGAAATGAGAAAAGTCGGACTTTATCTCATAAATGTAAATATTGCAGATATTACTGACGAATCTGAATATATTGAGAGCATTGGAAAGAAAGCTGCTGCCGCTGCAGTCGAGCAAGCAAGAATAGATGTAGCCGAAGCTGAAATGAAGGGTGCTATAGGATCCGCTGAAGCAAACAGAAGAAGAGAAATTGAAGTCGCTCAGGCCGAAGCTGAAGCTGAGAAAGGAAGAAAGGCCGCAGAAGCAGATCAACGTGTTTTCGTTAATGACCAAGAAGCTATGGCTGTAGAGGGTGAAAATCAAGCCCAGGCTCAAATTGCCTCAGCTAATGCAGATTTAGCTCAAGCTGAAGCTACAGCTAAAGAAAGAGCTGATATTGCTACAGCAGAAGCCGAGGCATCAATCCAAAAGGCAGTTTATACTGAAGAAGAAGCAAAATTACAAGCATCTGAAATTGTGAGAGAGACTATTGCAAAACAACAAGTCGAGATTGCAGCAGATGCTGAAGCTGAACGGCAAAGGAGGATAGCTAGGGGAGAAGCAGACGCAATTCTAGCAAAATATGAGGCAGAAGCAGAAGGAATTCAGAAAGTTCTTGATGCTAAGGCACACGGTTACAATAATTTAGTTGAAAGTGCATCTGGCGATCCAAAAGCAGCGGCCACACTCTTAATGGTAGAGAAAATAGAAAATATGGTAGCAGCTCAAGTTGATGCAGTAAAGAATATGAAAATAGATAAAGTTACAGTTTGGGATGGCGGAAACAATCCAGATGGATCATCAGCCACCAGTAACTTCGTTAGTAGCCTAGTCCAAAGTTTGCCACCTATTCACGATGTAGCCAAAATGTCAGGAGTTGAACTCCCAGACTATTTAGGAACGATGTCAGATGAAAAATCATCAAAAGAGTGAATGAATTTTGGAAGGTTGTAACCATGACCAATCGCGATGCTGTAATTGTAGGCGGTTCTAGAACTCCCTTCTGTGAATGGTCAGGAGGAAAAAGGGGAGATGGAAGTCCAGGTGGTAGATTGGCTTCTATTAGTGCCGAAGACTTGGGATCTTTGGCGATTAAGGGAGCGGTAGCAAAAACACAAACAAATCCAGAAGAAATAGAACAAGTAATCATGGGCCATGCTTTACAGACTTCAAATCAAGCTATTTTCGGCGCTAGGCATGCTGGACTCAAGGCGGGAATTCCTCAAGAAGTTCCGATGTTAACTATGAATCGCTTATGTGGNACTTAGGGGAATGAGGAATAAATACAAGCTTGGCAGACCTCCTAGTCAGGGTGATGAATTATCAAAAGATATGGAAGACTATCTTTTTACTAATCTAAAAGATGGAATTTGTGACTCATTCATGGCTCAGACTAGTGATGAGTTATGTAAGAGGAAGGGAATCAGTAGAGATGAAGCTGATGAGTATGCGGCCAAGAGTCATCAAAGAACTGAGAATAGTATAGATTCCGGGATTTGGAAAGAAGAAATTATTGATGTTATTACCGAATCAGGAATAATTACATTTACAGAAGAAGATCATGTTGTAAGAGGGACATCCGTCGAATCGCTATCACAACTAAGGACACATTTTGGTCCAAAATCACTTGTTACTGCAGGCAACGCTTCAGGAGTGGTTGATGGAGCGGCTGCTGTAATTGTAAAATCTAAGTCAAAAGCTGAATCTGATGGTGATGAAATTCTCTCTAAGATAATTTCATGGGGAATTGTAGGACTAGAGCCAGCAATTATGGCATATGGGCCCGTTCCTTCAAGCTTAAAGGCATTAGAAAATGCAAACCTAAAAATCGAAGATATAGATAGGTGGGAAATTAACGAAGCATTTTCCGGCCAAGCTGTTGCATGCATCAAGGAATTGGGAATTTCTACTGAAAGAGTAAATGTGAACGGAGGCGCAGTCGGGCTAGGACACCCATTAGCAGCTACAGGAACTAGACTTATTCTAACTCTAAGCCATGAATTAAGAAGAAGCAATGGCAGATTCGGAATTGCTACAGCATGTATTGGGGGCGGTCAAGGAATAGCTGTAGTAATCGAAAATACTAATTAAAAAATTCTAATCACCGAGTAGGAGAAGTTATTTCTAATATCATTTTCCGAGTTATATGGCACAACCATACAATACAGGTACTGGTCATGCAAATAGAACTAGGAGCTTAGTTAAGACAGTTTCATGGAGAACCATTGGAACAATTGATACCATACTGATTGCAACATTCGTAACTGGCAAACCGTCGGCTGGAGTATTAATTGGAAGTATTGAAGTTTTTACTAAGATGATCTTATATTATTTACACGAAAGAGGTTGGAGTTGGATCGATTGGGGACTTGAAGATCAAATACCTCCTGAGATAACTGAAGAAATGCCAGAAATAGAAGATGAACTTCAAAAAATATCTAGTCATTCTAATTCAGATGAAGAATGATGAACAAAGAAAAATCATATAATAATCTCCATTTTCTGATTTTTTTTTCGGAAAACGACAAAAACCCCATTGAAAACGTACATTCATGGAAAGTCGACAAAGAAGTATTGCAAAAACACTCTCATGGAGAATAATTGCTACTATTACAGGTGGGGGAGTTGTGATGTGGCAAACAGGTCAATTTGGTGATGCTCTAACATTTATGGGGATAGAATTTCCATTGAAAATGCTATTTTATTATATACATGAAAGAGGATGGTCTCTACTAAATTGGGGCAGTAATCCATTACCTGCATAATTCAAAACTAAAATAAAGTAATCATCAGAAAACTAACTATTATCATAATTGTAGATGAAAATAATCCGATAATCATTACTTTACTACCGACTTGGCTAATAACACTGCGATTAATAAAAAATCCAATTGATGCCATAATTATGACAAGAAAAATTTTAGAAATATCCACTAGAACTTCAGTAATCAGTTCAGGTAAAAACCAAGTAGAAATTACTGAAGCTAAAACAAATCCCGGTACAAAAAATGGAACGTTTTTTTTCTCACTGGAATAATTCTCCTCATTACTAATTTTATTCCCAATTATCGTGAAAATAGGAATTAATATAGCTAGTAGTGCTACACGAGATAACTTAACTGTAGTTGCCATAATCATGGCATCTTCTCCCATTATTTCACCCGCCGAAACTGCCTGCGGGACTGCATGAATAGTGGATCCCGCCCATATTCCCGATTCGATATCCGAAAATCCCAAATAAAGTGAAAAAACTGGAATTAACAAAAAAGTGATAACACCTAAGATATTAATTACAGCTAGAATTACAGCCATCATTTCTTCATCCAATTTTAATGGCTTGGAGACAGCAACTACTGCACTGTTACCACAAATGGCACCTCCAGAGCCCAAAGCTAGCGAAGTACTAGCCTCAAGGCCCCAGATTTTCCCTAAAAAATAACTCGAGATTAGGCAGACAAAAGCCGATGAAATTCCAATTATAATTCCATACTGTCCCAAACTATTTTCAAAGAATATGGAAAGATTAAGTCCAAATCCCAACAAAATTATTGTTATTGGAAGTAAATTTCCGATAATCCATTTCCCGCCCACTTCCAAATTTTTATTTTCTTTCACAAATATAGCGCCAATTATGAATGCGGTAACTCCCGAGCCTAAACTAAAAACTGTATTACTATCAATTATGATAGCAAATATCCCGATAATTGAAGCAACTAATACTCCTGAAGTTATTCCAGAATTTTTCTCATTATCAAACCAATTCATTACAATTGCCTCAGTTAATACCAATCACCCAAGGATATTTCCTATTATATCTCCAACAGCCAACCAAGCCCCTACTGTGGAGCCAAGATTGCCTAGAGCAGTTACTAGCAACACCTTTCCAACCCTATTTTTCCATAACAGTGAGTATTCATCTAAAACAAGGAAATCTTTTGCATCTTTTCCAGTTGGGGAATCAATTTTTAATTGCGTATAGCCAGCAAACCATCCAGCTGCTAATGTAGGGTTAAGAGAAGTCAAGGGTGACGCAATTGCACCCACTATTACCGATAATGGATGACCTCGAGCAATAATTATTCCCAATGCAGCGAATGCTGAATTCCAAATTACCCATTCTCCAATAGTATCTGAAAGATTTTCCATTTGTCCGTTATAGAACATCCAACCAATAGCTCCGAATAGAAATAAAGGAATAGCAGTCATTACTAATTTTGGCCAAAGCGGCTTTCTAGGCTGTAGGTTTAATTCCTCAATTCTATCAAATTGATTATTCTCCCCATCTTCTAGAAAACTTCCAACACCACTTAGATGGCCAGCCCCAATTACTGCCAGCACCTTTCCACTTCCCCTTACTCTATTTATTTTCGTAGCTAAATATTCATCTCTCTCATCAATCAATACCTTTCCAGCTTTAGGTGCAACCTTTTTAGCATCCTCGAGCAGGGTATTTAGCAAATCAGAATTCTCTAACATTTCTTCAATTGATACTTCATCATCTTCATCATCCCAAAGTAAAGCATTCATTACTCTCCATTTTTCAATTAATCCCATCTTTGCCCAGGCTCTTCGCAATGTAATGACAATGTCTCTGTCTATCAACTCAATTGGAACTCGAATCTTCTCTGCAGATCTTATTGCAGCTAGGAATTCAGCTCCAGGCTTTTCACCAGCGGCTTCACCCATCTTCCTTTGAAGAGTACCCAATGCGGATTGTAGTAAAATCATTGTAGCTCTACCATCACCAATTATTTTCAATAAGTCTTCAGATTCCAATTCACTAGGTTCAGTTAGTGACTTCATTCTAGACTCACATAATTCTACTGCTACTAAATCAGGTTTCCACTTTTCGATTTCCTCCTCAACTAATTTTACGGATTTACTACTAACATGCGCGGTACCAATTATTCTGAGATTTTCATCAATCTCCAAAATATTATTATTTTTCTCTTGCACTTAATCACCACATTTCATTTATCTGCCAATGAATTCATAGTTTTGAATAAGTCAGTATGTTCTTTAACATCATGTACCCTAAGAATGTCTACTCCTTTATTTATTGAAGAAGCAGCAACTCCCAGAGTTCCAGCTAATCTTTCATTGGTATCTTCTCTACCCAATAATTGCATAAATATACTCTTCCTACTTACACCCCACATCAGAGAAATGTCATCGAATGGGACTACTTTTCTTCCAGCACTCAAGAGCTCAAGATTATGTTCAAGATTCTTCCCAAATCCTATTCCGGGATCAACAATTATTTTTTTAGCATTTACGCCCAAATCTAACAACCTTTTTACCGAAGTAAATAATTCATCCCTCACTTCGCCCACCACATCTACATAATTTGGATTATTTTGCATATTTTCTGGAATTCCTTGCATATGCATCAAGCACACAGGCGTTCCATAATCTAAAATCACTCTTTCCATATTAGGGTCAGACAGAGACGAAATGTCATTTATCATATCGGCTCCAGCCTCTATGGCTCTAGCAGCAACTTCTGCCTTCATGGTATCTATAGAAATACACATATCTGGAATTTCATCCCTAATCGACTCAATTGCCGGAATCACTCTATTCAATTCTTCGTTTGTAGATACCTTAGTGGCACCAGGACGAGTGGACTCTCCTCTCTACTCTTGAATTAACATAAAACGAATCAGGAGTGGTATTTAGTACCCCCATAAGTCTAGGAATCCCATTACTTCGGCTCTTCAACATAGGTCGCCAGTCGGGCATCTAACTCACCCGAACGACGATTGCTTTATGATGTGACCGAGATGCATACAGTCGATGGTTATGGGCGAGGACACCTTACAAGAAGAAATTTCTAGTAGCCAACAAGTTCATCCGAAGTCCACCACAGATCCCGAGACATTATTCATTATGGAGTCTATAATCCAACGACTTAAGCCACGAGATTCACATCATGTAAGGGATATGATTACTCAGCGAGGCTGGCTATCAGGTGCATTGTTTATGACTAGTGTTTTATTCTGGTGGATAGCCGTTGAAAACCCACAGAGGAGCATACAGGATTCTGAAATACCCAACTCTTTAATCGGTTCAGTAGATTTTCAACAGCTAAGTATCATTGTACCTACTTTGATTTTCCTTGCAACATTAGTCATGGTCATTGGAAGAGAAAAGGGCCAAGCATATCTCTCTCAAGCTGGAGGATTATTAGTTGTGTTAGCACTTTTCTATATCTTTGAACCCTTAATCTTACATACAGAGATTGATGGAGAGACAGCAATTCTAGCTTCAGGAAGACTACTATCTTTGGCAATTATGATTCATTTCGCATCCAGATTTATGTTCGATGCCATGTTATTACAATGGGTTAGAGCTAGTATGCTGAGTATGGAAATTGATGTATTTCCAAATTCCGATCATAACTCCGAACATCTTACAAATCAAATAGATGAAGAAATTCCACTAATGTGAGGTATGGAATGGCAATCTTAAATGATATTACAGTCCTTCGCCTTGGCCATAGAATAGATAGAGATAAAAGAATAACTTCTCATCTTGGATTGACCGCTAGAGCATTTGGAGCTTCATCAATTGTATTATCAGGAGATAAAGATCCATCTGCATTTGAAACTTGGCAATCAGTCACTAATCGCTTCGGTGGTAACTTCAAATGGCGTTATGAAGATAGACCAATACATTGGCTTAGAAAAATTTCAAAAAATAATGAAGTAATTATTGTTCATCTTACTATGTATGGTAATAATTGGAGAGACTCAAAAAAGGAAATAGAGCACAATAAACCACTGGTTGTTGTAGTTGGTGGGACCAAAGTACCAGCCGAAGTTTTTGAGATTTCTGATTTCAATATTTCAGTGGGAAATCAACCACACTCAGAAGTTGCAGCTCTCGCAGTATATTTAGAAAATATCATTGGACCAATTGATGAAAATGACCATTTTACAGGCGGAGAATTAACAATAATTCCATCGAAAAATCAAAAAATTGTCAAAAATTTTGATGACTAATTAATAGTCTCCCAAAATACAAAAAAAATCCAATTCCCACTGAACCATTAAGACCCGTACTAGAGCACCATTGCTGATGTCGGAGTCCGACCCTGTCCCAACTTTCTCACCCGGAGAGGGAATTAGAGGAGTTTCTCAAGCTCCTAAATTTTTTGATGCTGCTGATATCCTTCATAATTCCAAAGCTTCTATCCAATCAGCAAAATCTCCGGGAATACTCTTGCTTGCAGATGGCACAAGATATGAAGGACTTTTATTTGGAGCCGAAAAAATATCTGAAGGAGAATTAGTTTTTACTACAGGGATGTGTGGATATCAAGAGAGCCTTACTGACCCTTCGTTTGCAGGACAAGTTCTAACCTTTACATACCCATTAATTGGAAACTACGGAATACTTCCTGGAATTTCAGAATCATCCAAAGTACATCCACGAGGAGTCATTTGTAGACAACAAATTACTTATCCAGATAATAGAGAATCTATAGGTAGCATTCATCAATTCTTAGTGGCCCATGGAGTCCCTGGAATAGAAGGAATTGATACAAGATCATTAACTAGAAGGGTAAGAGAATATGGAACTTTATTATGCGTCTTCGGGCCTAAAGAAAAGGAAGTAGAATTACAGAGAATCCTTAATGAACTTACTCCGCCAGATAAAGAAGATTTGGTCGCTCAAGTTACGTGCAATGAAGAAAAACTCCTCAATGAAGGGGCTAAGGATTTTAATAATAATAATCTACCTAGAATCGCAGTAATAGATTGCGGAATTAAATATAATATACTCAGAAAGCTGTGTGAGAGATTCGAGGTTATATGGTGCCCTGCAAATTCATCATATGATAGAATAATGGAAAGATGGAGTCCATCGGCCTTCTTTGCCTCTAACGGCCCAGGAGATCCCGCACATCCAGGTATGGCCGCTTCAGCAAGAAAAATTCTTTCCTCAGCAATAATGGATGATTTGCCCGTTATGGGAATATGCCTAGGGCATCAGTTAATGGGATTGAATGCAGGATTAAAGACATATAAGCTAAGATATGGACATCGTGGCTCCAATCAGCCAGTAATGGATTTAGATAATGGGCGAATACACATAACAAGCCAGAATCACGGGTTTGCTGTTGAAGATCCAATTAAAGGTATGTTATCACCTCATCCAAGTGGATTAATTTCTAATATCGACGAGATTCCAATGGATGTAGATTTTAAAGTCCGGTATATCAATTCAAACGATGGAACTGTAGAAGGTTTGGACTTAATCGATAAACCCGTTTTTACAATCCAATTCCATCCAGAATCTTGTCCTGGACCTCATGATGCATCACCACTATTCGATAGATTTCAAGAACTAGTTTCCAATTATTTGATCAATAAATCTCCATTGATACAAGGTGGGAGATAATGCCTCGAAGGGAAGATATTAACAAAATCTTGATTCTCGGAAGTGGCCCCATTAGAATAGGTCAAGCAGCAGAATTTGATTTTTCAGGTTCCCAGGCATGTAGGGCATTAAGAGACGATGGATTCGAAGTAGTCTTAGTTAATTCAAATCCAGCAACTATACAAAATGATCCGGAGATGGCCGATAGAATATACATTGAACCTTTACTCCCTGAGGTGGTTAAAAGAATAATGGAACTCGAAAAACCAGATGCTCTTTTGGCTGGAATGGGCGGTCAGACCGCATTAAATATCGCTTCAGCACTTGCAAATGATGGAACCTTAGAACAATTAAATGTAGAGTTAATTGGATGCAACCTCGTTTCTATAAATGAGGCTGAAGATAGAGATCAATTCAAGAAAACCTGTGAGAAGAATTGGGAGGCTATCCCCTGTTAATTAGGCCAGCCTTTACTTTGGGTGGTCTTGGTGGCGGTACTGCTTTTAACACCGGTCAATTAGTTGAAATAGCAAGCCAAGGAATCTTACATTCTGCAATAGGTCAAGTTTTGATAGAAGAAAGCATACTTGGTTGGCAAGAACACGAATATGAGGTAATGAGAGATGGCTCAGATAATGCAATAATTGTTTGTACCATGGAGAATATAGATCCAATGGGAGTCCATACCGGCGAATCAGTAGTTGTTGCCCCCCAACAAACACTTTCTGACAGAGACCACCAAATGCTTAGAAATGCATCACTAAAATTAATTCGTAGACTAAATATCATGGGCGGATGTAATGTTCAGTTTGCATTTGAACAATCAACTGGAGAATACAGAGTAATTGAAGTAAATCCCCGGGTTTCACGATCTTCTGCTTTAGCTTCTAAAGCCACTGGATATCCTATCGCCAGAATGGCAGCATTGATTGCTGTTGGATATTCTCTGGATGAGCTCCCTAACCCAATAACGGGGGAAGGAACTACTGCTGCCTTTGAGCCCACACTAGATTATTGCGTAGTTAAAATCCCTCGTTGGCCATTTGATAAATTCCGAACAGCTGATAGACAGATTGGAACTTCGATGAAATCAACAGGAGAAGTTATGGCCATAGGTAGGTGTTTCGAAGAAGCACTACTGAAAGCGTGGGCTAGTTTAGAATATGGTAAACCTCATCCCAGGCCCTTGACCATGGCAGATTCCTCAGACGGAGAGAATATTTCTGAAAGAGCTGAAGAATCTCTGCCCACTGCAATCCTTGAAGATTGGTTGAGAATTCCAACAGATAGGCGAATGGGGGCAATTATTGAAGCATTTAGAAGAGGATATTCAATTCAAGATGTTAGAGATTTAACTGGCGGTATTACGAGATGGTTCCTATCAGGTTTCGAGAATATTGCTGCCATTGAAACAGAAATTAGGGCTGCTGGTGAACTTGGGATGAATCCAAATGAAATCCCTAATGAAGAGTTAAAATCTTGGAAAGGATTAGGTTTTTCAGATATGCACATTGCTGATGCACTGGCAGGCTTTCCAGTATCGGGATTTAATTCACTACCTTCTAATAAAGATGAGATTGCAGTTAGAAAACGTAGACATCAACTTAACATACATCCTAAATTTAGGATGGTAGATTCATGTGCAGCTGAATTTGCTGCAGTGACTCCATATTATTATTCGACTTATGAACGTGGATCAATAGATTCTGGAATCGATTATGTACCCGGGCTAGATGAAAAATTAAAACAAAGAATTGTAGTTGTCGGCTCGGGACCAATCAGAATTGGACAGGGCATAGAATTTGACTATGGATGTGTACATGCAGCTGGGGCTATCCAAGATTTAGGTCATGAAGCTATAATTATTAATAATAATCCAGAAACTGTATCTACAGATTTTGATACAAGTGATAGATTATACTT
>LURV01000024.1 GCA_001629205.1 Marine group II euryarchaeote REDSEA-S30_B12 | reverse complement strand
TAATTTCCCAACGATGATCTTGACTAACTTCAAAAATTATTTCCTTACTATCTGAAATACTATTATTCCCCAAAGAGGTCATTGTAAATAAGACTCTAATGGGAATCCTTGCAGGGGTATTTTCAGGCATTATGATTGTCAAAGGAACGGTCTGAAGACTGCCAGAGCTAAGTGAAATTGGATTGTTTGTAAAGTATATTTCAATGCCAGGATCTTCTGTAAGATTTTCATCAGCTATTAAGTCAAAAGATAAATCATAAGAATCTATTCCATTACCATTATTTTCCAATCTAAGTATGGCTACTTCTTCTTCTCGAACATCTATTAAGTATGGTTGACTATCGGGATATGTTATCTCCAAACCAGCTCTATGTATTTGTAATATTTCCAAAGAAAAAGATAGTGAAAAACCTATATTCTGACTAATTGTTTCTGAAAATGAATGGAATGCAGGAGGGGAATTATCTGGTAAACTTAGTGATAACGTCCCATTCACTCGTTCACCACTAGTGCCTGAAATCTTTAGAATATCTCCCTCTATTTCTACTGCTCCAGTCGAATGCCAATTCCATCCAGGAATCGCCATACCAGCTTCTGAAATTGACCAACTAAGATTATCACGAGAGAGTGGAATATCTGCAACCATTTCCCAATTCAAACCAGTAGATGGTACCGATCTTTGATGGGGAGGTAGCATGATACTTCCAGTTGATATAAAATTGATTATTATCTGACTACATTGTCTTTCATCGCCCATTCCCACACACATTGAAAGTGGAGTGTTGACTTGTGACCCAACTTCTTGATTATCTGGTACTACAATTCTAACAGTCATTTCTTTTGACTCCCCAGGACCCAAAACTGGAGAATTAACCTCATTACCAAATGAATCATATATCAATAATTCCGATCCCCATTCTGTACTATCCCATGAAAGAGAGATTGGATTTTCTTCTGCATTACCTAAATTCTCCACAATTATCCATGCCCTTGCTTGTCCACCGACAAGCCCATATCCAGTACTTGAAGAGGTACCATCAGGACCTCTAATTGATAATCCTCTAGTTCTATTAGCCTCAATGGGGAGATTATAAGAAATACTGACATTTTCATCTTCATCTAGCGTTAGCGTCAATCCCAAAAATCCAGAGTCTGTTCCAAGTGCACTATCTGGGGCATATATCTGTATGCTGGGATTCCATATTTCCCCTACTTGTATTGCTACATTTTCTATTCCGCCTAAGGTCCTATCAATCCATGTCCAGTCCGAAGGAAGGTTAGAATCATCTATTGCCAAACTCCACTGCCCGGACAACCTACCTGTGGATCTAATATTGAAATTTACAATTTCACTATCTCCAGGGTCTACTCTTATTGGATCAGTTGACATCTCAAAAGATGCATTAAAAGTAGGAACAATAATTAGTTTTTTAGACATTACATCATTATCTACACGTGTTTGAGTAATATTTCCATATGGGTCTAAAATTAATTTGAAATTATGCTCTCCCAATCCTCCTGACCACTCAGCACTAAACGAAGAAAAGACACCATTTCCAGATGGGCCTACGGGTTCTAAATTTGCAATCATCTTTCTGGCAATTTCATCTCCATTTGCCATCAAGACTACTTCTGTTCTCTCATCTGTCCCGGAAGTTCCAGCATTTTCTATAAATACATTCACTGTCACCTCTTCTCCTGCGTTTGGTGAGCTAGGATTGAACTCAATCCCCTTCCCATCTAATAAGGGCCTTATATCCGGTCTTGAAACAGAAATAACCATACTTCCAATAACCAAATCCAAGGTCGCATCTCCATCAATATCCGCCAAGGAAGGAGATGACCAGGTCCTATGACTAAGCTCAATTTCCTGACTCCAAGCTTCATTTATTCCAGCCAATGTGCCATATTCGCCATCAAATGCCCATAATGATCTCCCGAATGCAACTAATAACTCCGGACCCTCTTCACCATCTATTTCCATCCATGTAGGGGCAGAAACTGCAATCTCATCATTTAGTGTCCCACTACTTCTATCCAATTCCCTACTCCAAATTTCATCAGGATTACCACTTTCAACATCATGACATCCTGTTACTCCCGTTCTTGATGTCTGAAACGTATTCTGCCACCAGGTAACCCAACATACTCTGTCATGTTTACCATCAAAATCTGTATCAATTGCTGTAGGAGGGGCATCAGCAAAACCATTTGATGCCTCGAAACTCCATATTTCTGTTCCATTATCTATTTCAAGCGCCCTAAATTCTGCCCCATCAGCAGATGATGAACCATCTGCATCACTAGGAATTGTAATAATTATTTCTGGATCACTATCAGAATCTAGATTTGCAATGACTGGCCCTGGTAATCTAATATGCGGGCTATTAGTACCGCCATCTAAATTATTTATTGGAAAACCATCTTCCCAACTTGAATCTCCTGTGGATGATTCAATTTTCCATAGCCACATGGCTCCATTTTCAGTCTCAATAGTAGTTAAAAAAATAAATCCTGTATTTTCATCTGATTGCACAAAAGTAGGGTCTGATGGATGACTTCCCTTGTCCAAACTAATTTCCCATAATTTATTTGGAGTACCATTGATTTGCAGAGGTATAGCAAATATTGTCGGCTCTTCGGTTATTTCATTAATCGCAGAAATCACTAATTCAGCATCTCCATCTAAGTCTAAATCCGCAAGAAGTGGTTGAGTAGTTGGTTTATGGTCCCCTAGAACAGCAGATGTATATGGTCCATCATCGCTACTTATCCTCAATTCTTCATCACTCAAAGTCCATAGAAGCTCCATCGAATGACCACTAATTTGCCAACCAGTTACTGAGCAGTACAATCTGGGTGACCATGCATC
>LURV01000023.1 GCA_001629205.1 Marine group II euryarchaeote REDSEA-S30_B12 | reverse complement strand
AATTTAATTTCAGAATCTATACTAATTCCAGTTTCATTAAGAGTAATCATATCAACATCATCTACTAGAATTAGGGAAACTATGCCTTTGCTATTTATGGGCATACTTGAAATTGGCAATATTGTTCCTGAATTTATGGATTTAATATCTCTATCTATAAATGGAATTTTTTTACCATCTACAGATCTTTCTGGATAGCCAAGAAGGCTATCAATGGAAATTTCTAATTCTTCATCTATAGCATGTTCCATTCTACAAGCAGCAGATTTGTAGTCACCATTGAAACCTATGATGTCGACTAATAGTAACTCTAATAATGCCTCTCTACGTTTTATTCTAGCTCCGTAACTGAATCCTAGAGGAGTAAGTCTACAACCCTTATAAGAGATGTAAGTTAACATTTCTCTTGATTCTAACTTTTGTACCATTTCAGTAGTTGATGCAGGACTAACTCCCATCAATTGTGCTAACTGTGTTGTTTTCACTATTGAATCGGGTTTTTCATAAATTATTTCGAAAATTGTCTTTAGATACATTTCTTCAATTTCACTGAAATTCAAATTAATCACTTCCTTTCTTGGCTAGAAATTCCGTCTTACAGACAGGACACCTAGAGGAAACAGGTCTTTTATCAATTGGCACTCTTAGTTTCTGATTGCATTTTGGACAATCAAGTAAATCCTCATTAGAAAATGAAGTGAGAATTTCTGTATTTTCAAATTGATTGATTGATTGATCTCTAGCTTTTTCTAAATGTTCATGATTGAATTGTTTAGTACACGAAGGACATTTAATTTGCCCCTTATGATTGGCAGGAGCCCTTAGACTCTGATCGCAAAAAGGGCATTTTACTTCGATTTTTATTTCTTCTTCTTTCTTCTTTCGACTTACTCTGGTCTCCCTCAACCCCGTTTCAGAAGTATGTGGAGTTCTAACTGAAATTGTCCCCCAAATCAACCTTGATGCTAGAACTAATGAAATTCCAGCGATTATTCCTATAGCGAGAGAACGAATATCTACAGGAAATTGAAATTCTTCCTCTTCAATGAATGATTCAACGGATATTACAGACTCCGATAATTCTGTACCTGATACGGAACTTACTGTCCAAATTAGACTAAAATCTACAATATTTTCATTGGGCCATTCTACTATCTCTATAGAATCAGAGTATGTATCGCCAGGATAAATTGATGGAATTGATTGGAGAAATGTACGGGATTGTAAGTTCGATAGTAGAACTATTACTAGAATTTGTATTAGGAATCCATCCATTGGGGATTAAACTAAATTCAATAAATTCAACAATAGGATTCCCTATATTAACTGACATTTGTCTAATGCCAGGATCTAGAACTAAATTTAGTGATTGGATGGTAAATTTTTTATTTTCTTGAAAACCAAGAATATCAAATATTACATCTCTGTTTTTGCCCTGAGAAAGAAATGTTGAATATTCAATTACCAAACCTTCAGAAATTGACCATTCATATGACTCTATAGAAATATCAAAAATTTGCGGATTTAGGACATTAATCTCGAATCGACCTGAAAGTGAATCATTCACAGTTCCATCATCACTATAAATCCACCAATCAAATATATTTTTGCCGAGACTTGTAGCTGTAGATGATATAGAAATTTCAATACTTGATCCTGATGAAATAAATTCTGATTGGCTTTGAAATAGTTCGCTTGATTGATTATTTTGAATAAATAAAAATATATTTCCTGAATTATTGCCTTGATTGGAGACTAATATTGATGCTTTGAAATTATCTCCTAAGTAAATTGGCTCCCCTGATATTGCTATTTTTCCGGACCCTGCAGAGTCGAAATATGTTAAATTATTTGGGTCTGAGTGATATTTTTTGGATGTATCATTAATCTCCAAAATTTGAGTATTTACAGATAAGAATAAAGAAAGAGCTAGTATTGAAATTATTAAGAAAATTTTACTGGGATAGTTTTTCCTTTCCCTCATTATTTAATCCTGTAAATAATACCGTATCAATGAAACCCATAAAAGCGCTGCATAGAGGCATTTAATGCATAGATTATACTCGGCGGGACAGAATGAACAATGAAGACTTGATGGCAGTAAGGCCAGATGACTTGGCTCATGCGTTACTAAATCGAAGAAAAATACTCAAGGAAAGTCTTCCAGATGTTATTAGGACACTCGAAGCAGAAGATGAAGTAGTTAAACCTAGATATGACAGAAGTAAATTAAGGTTTGATAAAATAAATGTTGATATAAAGGCTTTAAAGAAAAATAGAGATAAATGCCAGAATGAAGCTTCAGAAATTCTATACTCTATAAAACAGATTGAGGTAAGATTAACAGAGAATGGAAAAATGATTAATCTCAATCCAAAATGGAAAAGAGAGAAGGTTGAAAAAAGTCTAGAATTAATAGAAAAAAATATTCAAACTCAGGCTTTAGATCAACTTACTGAAAGAAAGATGCTCGAAGAAAGGAAGAAGATTATAGATGAAAATGAAGCATGGCTAAAAAATAGAAAAGATGCAAATCCAGAAATGTTAGAATATATCGAAAAACGGAAAGAAATGTCAAAATTATTCAAAAAAGCTGACAAGTTTCATCGAGAAATGATTGTAAAGGTAGAAAAGGCTCAACCATTGTATGAAAAACAAAAATCTGAAGGAGATGAATTGAGGGAAATTAGAAGTCAACTTGATAGGGCGAGAGAGTTACTATCTCAATCCGATAGAGCAATCACTCATTGGGAGCGGAGATTGAATGAAGGTTTCGATGATTTAGGGCCTGGTTTTCCTAATTTATTAGAGAGTATGAATTTGGTTGAAAAGGGCGGGCCATCTACATTTGCAAAGAAGGATAAAAGAAAAAAATAGAAGGAGGGATTCCAGTGACAAATAAAGAGTTAGAATTTAGAGAAGAGCTTACGAATCTGTCGAAGAATCAACTAGAGGCGTTATTTCGCTCTAAGAAGAGGTCCTTATCAACAATAAATAGTGAGAGTAGCGAATTAAGAATGGAGAGGAAGAATAATGTCCATATTGCTAAAACATTGAGGTCTGCATTTGGAAAATCTCTTTCATCAAACAAAGAGAGGGTAGAATTACTCAAGCAGTTCAGAAAAAAAAGGGATGAGATTAGAACTTTAAAACAGAAACGAGATGAAATAAATGCTTGCGTCCCTCCACCTAGTGAAATATTATTTGAGTGGTTAGCAAATACATACAGTAAACTTACCACTATTGATAACGATTTAACTGGAATTGATATGTTGAATCGGGAGTTAGGTTCATTCAGTAGATTCTTCGAATTGCAAGCATCCATTAAGAAAAAAAGGATTTCTGAAGAGAATCATAAGTCATATGTTGAAAAAATAAATGAAATTAAATTGATTTCGGATAAATTAGACAAACAAAGAGAAGAATCTGAAAATACAGTTTCTGAGATTATTCAGAATTTAGACATAGAAGAAAATTTGGTAAATAGAAAAGAAATTAATCAAATTAGTAATAGAATTTCAAAAATAGATAAGAATCTGGAAAAATTAGATAAGCAAAGAAAGGAAGAAAAAAGAAATTTAAAAATTATTTCGGAATTTAGGAATAAAATAAACAATAATTCTAGAATATTAGAAATTTCTGATTTGAAGAGTTTAGCATCGAGTGGTGGGAGTTTGAGTACATACGAGATGGATGCAATATTAGACTCGGGCGGATTGTCAAAATTAAGTATTGAAG
>LURV01000022.1 GCA_001629205.1 Marine group II euryarchaeote REDSEA-S30_B12 | reverse complement strand
CATCTTTTCTTTTGGTGTACCTTTAGATTCAGCATATCTATTAGTAATATGTAAACCATACGATACTCCTAATGCTAAAACAATTGGACCTACTATAATTACAGTCATTGTTACTTCATAATCGGTAATGCCCATTATACCCAATGTAATCCATACAGAGCACAGAGTAGGTAGCCCAGAAATAATTAATACTTTAATTCCTTGAATCCATCTTATTCTTCCAGTTTGTAACAAATCACAATGAAACGTAAAAAGTGTTAGTGCAACTGCCACTACTCCAACTGGAAATACGGACCAAAATAATTTGAAAGACTCTTCTGTTACCGCATTTGTCAAAGGAGCTGGTCCAGTTAGAGTCATAGTCAAATTAGATTGCATCCAATTATTTTTAATTGATATTGCATCTATTTTTTCTTGTGTTTCTGAAATTATTGTTGATATTGTTTGATTACCTGCAAGATCGTCGGAAATTCCTATAATAATTACTCCTCTATTCCAGAAGAATGCATTTTCTGCTTCCTTAATTCCGTCTCCATCAGAATCTCTTCCAACATCTCTGACTAATTTATCTAATGCATTTTGAGGCATCTCTTGCAATATTTGATCTATTCGATCTTGCTCATCAGGAATTGCATAATTACCAATAATATCACTTTGGGAATCTATTGTATCATTAATCTGATCAGAAAATTGTTGATTACCAGTTGATTCTGCTAGTCCTGAAAAAAATGCCTTCACTACCCTACCACCACTAGAATTAACTTCTTTAATTACCGTGGATATTGAAAGAACGTAAATTACATTATCTTGCTCTCCTTGATCATTCATTACTGGATTCAATTCCCTTTCAATCAGATCTATTTGTTTTAGAATATTAATTTGTGTAACGTTGAAGTCTTCAGATTCGACATAAATTACCATCACATTAGTTGTCCAATCATCTTCAACTTGAGCAATTAAATTCTTTACACTATCAGGATTATTATCAGTTGGAAGATATACTTCCATGTCACCGTTTACATTCAGAGCAGACTCTTCGCTACACCAATTATATTCATATCCGTCTCTACAATCATTTACTCCTGAATGTGGTAGGAGATATATTGTCAAACATAGTGACAAAAAAATAGCTAGAATTGGATTCATAATTAAGATTGAGGTAGCATCCGATTCTCTCATCGATCTTTTTATTCTAGTATTTGTTTTGACAAAAAATTCCTTTATTGAATCTGTCCGATTATTACCAGAATCATCACTCCGCATAGTTGCTCAATCGAATGAGACTACAGTCATCCCTTCAACCCCACGCTAATGATTATAATAATTTATACATTTTTTAAGTAATTTAATCAGTTCCGTAAAAATGTAATTATAATTGAACATTAGGGGAATACATGTGAAATCAGGAAATCTCGATAAACGATGGTCAATTGATTTGGAAAAAAGAATACAGGAAAAGCATTATTCTACAGGTTATGAAGACAGATATTCATTCGATCCTAAATCGGAAAAAGAAATATTCGTTATTGATACACCTCCACCTTATCCGAGTGGGACTTGGCACATTGGAGCAGTAGCGCAGTATAGTATGATTGATGTTATTGCAAGGAGTCAGAGATTATTGGGTAAAGAGGTTAAGTTTCCTTGGGGCGTTGATAGAAATGGCATCAATGTTGAATTTACTGTAGAGAATAAGACTGGTAAAAAAATGAGATCATATGAGCGTGCCGAATTTCTAGATTTATGTAGAGAAACAATAGAAGATTATACTAAATCAATGAGAAATACTGCTAAAAGAGTTGGCTTATCATGTGATTTTACTAATGAATATCAAACAGATTCGCCTGAATATAGAGCTGTTTCACAATCAATATTTGTAGAGCTATTCAAAAATGGATCTATTATTGAGGATTTGAGGCCAAATATATATGATCCCGTAGAAAAAACTACTATTGCAGATGCTGAAGTTACTCGTGTATCAAGAAAAACAAATCTTTGCGATGTTAAATGGAATACTGAGGATGGTGATGATGTAATGGTAGTTCATCCAGAGGATAAAAGATACAAACATCTGATTGATAAATATGTAAAATTACCAATTGAAGTAAAGGGAAGAAATGACAAAGTGAAAATAGTCACTCATCCATCAGTGAAGATGGATTTTGGAACAGGTGTATTAATGGTATGTTCTTTTGGAGATCAAAATGATGTATCTATATTCAGGGAGCTGAAACTAAGTCCATTTCAAGCAATAGATCTTGAAGGTAGAATGACTCACTTATCAGGCCCCCTAGAAGGTTTAATTGTTGAGGAAGCTCGGAAAAAAGCTATAGAAATTCTATCAGAAAATGATAAAATTGTAAAATTATCCGAGAAAATGCAAGAAGTACCTGTTAGTGAAAGAGGCAATAATCCTGTAGAAATTATTCTTTTGAAGGAATGGTACGTAAAGCAAACTGATATTCTAGACAGGGTAATGGAATTATCTTCAGAAAGTAAATTCATTCCAGAAAGAAATAGACAATTTCTTCAAGATTGGATGGATGGAATATCAATTGATTGGCCCATCAGTAGAAGACGCTGGTATCATACCGAAG
>LURV01000021.1 GCA_001629205.1 Marine group II euryarchaeote REDSEA-S30_B12 | reverse complement strand
CATGAAAATCGACCATCTTTGCTCCTAATTTAATATGCTCTTCATATAATGGGGTACGTATTGTATTCTCCCTTTCCATAGAACTTCCAAGATGGAGGAGGTCAAAAATAGCATGTAATCAAAATATGCAATAGTTTATATAAGTCAGTCCACACTATACAACCAAGAGTTGATTAGATGAAAGAAGCTACTGCAAGGCAAAAGACATCAAATATCGCCATTACTAATTCTATTAATTCCAATCAATCAATTACAACAAGTTCTAGGCCCTCAAGGGGAAGAGGTACAGAAATAATCTCAGGCAAATGTAAAATTTGCGGTGGAAATTCATGGGAATCTGATCAAGTAAGGGGTGAGACTAGTTGTACTGAATGCGGATATGTTGCATCAGAAAATCAAATTGATCCTGGTGCTGAGTGGGTCAATCATTCGGATGGATATGATAGGAGCAGAGTTGGCTCTCCTACTACATTGACACTTTCAGACAAGGGTTTGTCTACAGAGATAAGAAAATCAGATTTAACTTCTGGTGGCGGTAAAAGACATGGAATGTCAGGAAAATCCCTACGTGACTGGCGAAGAAGGCAGAGAATTGATCAAAGAAGTAAAACTAGAGATAGTAGAATTAGGAATCTGTCTAGCGCTATGCAGTTTATTAGGGATAGGGGTGATTTACCACCTCAAATAGAGCAAGAAGCTGCATCTTTATATCGGCACTCCGTAGAAAGAGGACTTGTCACTGGAAGAAGTATAAGAGGTGTAGCAGCAGCATGTGTTTACATTGCTGCTAGAGAAGCTAAAATTCCTAGAAAAATCGAACATATCGGAAAAGCCTTTGACATGGTAAGTGATGTGGAATTGAAGGAATTGAAAAGGACAATAAGACTAGTTGCGAGGAATTTAGGTACTAATCATATCACGGGGCCTGAGGAATATTTTGAAAAATTCCACTCTGATCTTGGACTCCCACCATATGTTTTAGGTGAAATCAGAGAATTGTGGAGTCGAGTCAAGGATGATTTATCCTGTAACTGAGGGCCATCCAGATAAATTATGTGATTGTATTTCTGATGCAATATTGGATGGATGTTTGTCTCGAGACCCTGGAGCGAGAGTGGCAGTAGAGGTATTTGTGAAGGGTTTTGATTCTGATAACGAAGATGACGGAAAAAGTTTCATTGTCATAGGTGGAGAAATTACTTTGAAAAATGGTGTGAACATAGATTATGAAAAAATTGCTAGAGAAACTGCGGCAAAAATTGGATACACGTCTGAAAAAGTTGGAATGAATGCTCTGAGTAAAAAAAACTGTGAGGTTTTGGTCTTGGTTGGTGAACAATCTGAAGAAATCAGTCAGGGCGTTACTGTGGGTGAAGGTATGTATTCTGGGCAAGGTGCAGGAGATCAAGGAATAATGTTCGGATATGCTAGTAAAGAGTCTGAAAAATTCGATTCTCTGAAAGGGATGTTGATGCCATTACCCATTATTTTGTCTCAAAAACTTACAACAGCAATTACTGATGGGATCAAAAATGGTGACATTCCATGGGGAAGGCCAGATGGTAAGAGTCAAGTTACTGTGGCATATAATGATAATGGTGATCCCGAATATGTTGATACTGTTGTTATAGCGATTCAACACGATAATTTAGCTGAAGAAAAATTTGAAGGAAATATTGAACGTGAATTTGAATTTATCAGGAAAGAAGTCGAGGAAAAAATTGTTCTACCTACAATACCTTCAGAATTGATTGGTGAGAAATTAAAATTGATTGTGAATGGTACGGGAAGATTTGTCAAAGGAGGGCCAAGTAGTGATGCTGGACTAACAGGAAGAAAAATTATTGTTGACACATATGGAGGATTGGGATCTCATGGCGGAGGGGCGTTTAGTGGAAAGGATCCTAGTAAAGTTGACCGATCAGGGGCTTATGCAGCCAGATGGGCTGCGAAACATGTAGTTTCTTCGGGTTTAGCCGACAAGTGCCAAATTCAACTGGCTTATGCAATAGGTGTGGCCAATCCAATTAGTGTAAATGTTGACACTTTTGACACTTCTAAATTTAATGAAGTTGAAATAGAAAAACAAATCAAGAAAATTTTTGATTTTAGACCTTCGAAAATAATAGATATATTGAATCTGAAGAGACCCATATATCGAGTTACGGCTGCTGGAGGTCACTTCGGAAGAGTAGGACATGAAGGCGAATTTCCATGGGAAGTTCTAGATTCAGAAATTATTAGTAATTTGAAATCTGCTTTTATTTAGTACCGATATTCTTCTTTCTTATATGGACCCGATACAGGGACATTTATGTAATCTGCTTGTTCCTTTGAAATTTCAGTAAGCTTTGCTCCGAGTTTTGACAGATGCAATCTGGCTACTTTTACAAAACTAGGATGCCCGGTTGCGCATCCTAAGTTTACCAACCTTCCAGAGGCTAGTAAATAAATACTATTTCCTGATTCAAATGTGTATCTGTCCACTTGAGGCTTGATATTAGTATGTTTGATATTTTCAGATTCTAGAGATTCGACTTGAATCTCGTTATCAAAATGTCCAATATTGCAAACTATAGCCTGATCCTTCATTGCATTCATATGTTCAAGTGTAATTACGTCTTTGTTACCAGTGGCGGTGACATATATGTCTGCAATTCCCAAAGTATCTTCTACAGTTTGTACTGAGAATCCTTCCATTAATGCTTGTAAGGCACAAATAGGATCAATTTCGGTAACAATTACCTTGGCTCCATTTGCCTTGAGGGCCTGTGCTGATCCCTTACCTACATCTCCAAAACCACATACAACGGCTGTTTTTCCTGAAATCATAACATCTGTAGCGCGCTTAATGCCATCGATTAACGACTCTCTACATCCATAGAGATTATCAAATTTTGATTTAGTGACTGAGTCATTAACATTAATTGCGGGGAATAAAAGTGAGTTCTGATCAACCATCTGGTAGAGTCTATGTACTCCAGTAGTGGTTTCTTCCGAAACACCAAAACATTCCTCGACAATAGGAGTCCAGAAATTTGAGTTTTTATCATATTCTCTTTTCAGTAAATTCTTGATGCATTGTTCTTCGGAGTTTTCTGAATCGGTATTTACCCAATTA
>LURV01000020.1 GCA_001629205.1 Marine group II euryarchaeote REDSEA-S30_B12 | reverse complement strand
CATATATTGTGAATTCATAAGAAATGGAAGGTTCATACATTACTGGAACTCCGGTAATCATTACTACAGCTCTATCTGATGTGGCTCCGTTATTGTGACATGTACATCCATACTCTACTGTCAACTCGTCATTTGAGTTCAGATGACCTGGTCCAGAACTCAATCCGAGAGCTGGAATAGCTAGAACTAGAATAATTAAAGAGCAAATTGAGATTCTCTTTATTGCCGTCTTCATTCTATCACCTATATGCCTACGAATGATTTACTCTCATAACAATTACTAGTATTCAACTTCACAACTCCTTGAATGCTGAGTTCAACTCATTCATCATCTTTTTTCCATCACCAAATAGCATCATAGTTTTATCTTCGTAAAATAAATCATTATCTACTCCTGCATATCCTACACTAAGGCTTCGCTTAATTATCACTACTACCCTAGCTTTATCCGCATCAATAATGGGCATTCCACCTAGGGGTCCTTCTCCAGATCTAGCTACCGGATTAACAGTATCATTAGCGCCTATTATAATTGCAACATCAGTATCGGGCAATTCTGAATTAATATCATCCATTTCAATTAATTGTTCATATGGCACATTAGCTTCGGCTAATAATACGTTCATATGACCTGGCATTCTTCCTGCAACCGGATGAATGCCATAGCTGACTTCTACTCCTTGATATTCAAGTAAATCAGCGAATTCTTTTACTGCATGTTGAGCCTGACTAACAGCCATACCATATCCTGGAATAATTACACATTTTGTTATACCATCACATACCATGGCAACCTCTTCAGGATCACTACCTACTTTTGTTCTAGATACTGTTTCTTTACTTGAGCCACCAAATGATTTGAATAATACAGCTGTGAGAGTTCTATTCATTGCTTTGCACATTATAAATGTTAAAATTAATCCAGCTGCCCCTACCATTGATCCAGCAATTATTAAGACATTATTTCCTATAACAAAACCAGTAAATGCAGCTGCGATACCAGACATTGAGTTTAGTAGGCTAACCACTACTGGCATATCAGCTCCACCAATTGGGATAACTAAGATGATTCCAAGTAAACATGAGATTACTGACAAACCGATGATGTATTGAATATCTTCAGGATTTTGAATTGTGAGTGAAATTAGTATTATACAGCCAGCTAAAATTAGCCCTTTAACATAATTTAACCATGGTGGCCCCCATGTTGGAAAATTAATCCATTTTCTTCGGCCTCGTTCATCCTTTTTTGTGAATGGAATATAAAAACCACCTCTTAGTTTACCCATAGCCATTAAGCTACCAGTAAGTGTTACCCATCCAACTAAAGCAGAAAGTCCAATGGCTATCCATGTTGCATAAAGTTCTACATTATCTGTTGGAATAAGATCACTATTATTTATTTTTGACATAACTTCTGATAGACCAACTAGAGCAGAAGCAGCACCACCAAATCCGTTGAATAGTGCAACTAATTCTGGCATTTCAGTCATCTCTACCCTAGTTGCCATGAATATACCAATTAGTCCGCCAATAATTAATCCTGAAATGATTAATTCGAGACCAAGTATCCCTTCTGAAAACATTTTAGCCATTGTAACTAAAACTGCTAGGAACATTCCATATGCTCCTAATCTATTGCCCTGAGGAGCTGTTTTAGGACTTGATAAACGTTTGATTCCTATTATAAAAAGTGCTGCTGATAATAGATATCCTATATCCCAAATTGTAGAATCAACCATATTTAATCACTATTTTCTTTTCTTCCCAGCTATCATTTCCAACATTCTATTTGTAACCATAAAACCGCCAACTACGTTAATGGTGGCCATTATTAATGCTGCAAAAGCTAACCACGCAGCTGCACCAGGATTGCCGCTATTGAATTGTACATTCGATAAGAAAAGGGCCCCTACTATAGTTATTCCAGAAATAGCATTTGCACCGGACATTAATGGTGTATGGAGTGTCGGTGGAACTTTACTAATTAATTCAAAACCAAGGAAAATTGCTAAAACAAATACGGTTATACTAGCAATAAGAGAAGTAAGAAAAACACTCACTTTATCACCTCAGATAGCCTAGTCTGCTTTTCATGAATTTCACCTTTATGGCAGATAAGAACTCCTCCCATGCCAGAAACATAGAATTCACTTCCTTCGGGTGCACCCACAAGTATATCATCATCTAAATTTATTTTTAATTCCCCCTCTAAAATTAAGGAATTTACAAATGTTGTCATGTTATTAGAGAATAACATACTCGCAGTATTTGATATTTGTCCGGGTAAATTAGCTATTCCTACAATTGTGACTCCATTCTCCGTTTTGATTACTTCATTTGTAGTAGTTAATTCACAATTACCCCCAACATCTGCATTCATATCAACAACAACTGATCCTGATTTAAAATTTTTAATGGCACTGGCAGGAACTGTTATTGGTGCGGGCCTACCAAAAATTCTAGCTGTAGTGATAATAACATCTGCATCTTCACAAACTTTGCATACAGTATCATTTACCTTTTGTATAAATTCTGGAGTTAATGGTTTGGCATATCCTGATTCGTCTTCGAAATCATCCATTCCTTCTACTTCAATGAACCTACCACCGACAGACTCAATTTGTTCTGCAGCAGATTTTCTCACATCCGAAGCATAGACAATGGCCCCTAATCTCTTGGCAGTGGCTATTGCCTGTAGGCCGGCCACACCAGAACCCATGATGACGAACTTGGAAGGCCTGACTGTACCAGCACTGGTAGTCATCACGACGGCTAGGATTTTTGGTAGGCCCGCACCAATCACAGTTCCGGCTTCTGCAATATCTACTTTCAAGTCAGGATCTGTTGTAGTAGACATGAATGCTGATGTCGGAGGCAACTGTGAGCTGACTAAGCCAGGCGAGGTATTCATCACAGA
>LURV01000002.1:1794-10018 GCA_001629205.1 Marine group II euryarchaeote REDSEA-S30_B12 | reverse complement strand
GGGTGGAAGATATTAGGAACGAGGCGATTAGGGCGAAAAGTCTTTCCGAGGCCTTGGAAGTTTGTCTTAGAGATGTAGATCCTGCAAAAGAGCTTGACCTCAATGGAAGGGCAGCACTAGCAAGATCACTTGTAAGGGAAACTCCAGTCCCAGAACTTGTTAAGCTGGCAATTGCTTCTGATTATGGTAAGCTATGTGATATCTACTACCCTGGAGTGGATGTTGCTGTTAGATCATCGGCGACAACTGAAGATTCGAAGGATGCATCATTCGCTGGTCAATATGAGTCTTTCCTTAATGTAAGCGGCGAAGTTGAAATTGTTGAGAAATGGAGAAGATGTGTTGCTAGCATGTTCACAGAACGCTCTGTTGGATATCATTTGGAGAATGGACTACATCCGCTTGAAAGTGCTGTTGCAGTAGTAGTGATGAAAATGGCTAGGTCCGACAAGGCTTGTTCTGGAGTCATGTTCACAATAGATCCTGATTCTGGTCATAAAGGAGTGGTGCACATCGCGTCCTCATACGGATTAGGGGAGCTTGTTGTTCAAGGAGTTGTTACTCCAGACACCTTCACAATATGGAAAGAAGGGCTAAGGAAGGGCAAATCCCCAATAGTTCACAGAACATTGGGGACTAAAGAACAGATGCTTGTCTACGATGATGAGTTAGCAAATGAGGTATCATCAGTTAGAGTGCCTCTAGAAATGAGGAAGAAGTGGTCACTGGATAGGGATGAATGTGTGAAGCTGGGGGAGATGGCGCTATTAATCGAGAAATACTTCGATCATCCGATGGATATTGAATGGGCGAAGGACGGAGTTAATGATGAAATCTATATCGTCCAAGCACGTCCTGAAACCATTCACTCCAAAGCTGAAAATAATAAGATTTTGATGTACAAGATAGATGAGAATCTTGCATCTAGCTTGAAGCGGGATGGTAGAGTCTTAGCTTCGGGTCAGGCAGTAGGAAAAAGAATCGGAGTAGGGAAAGTCAGGGTATTTAGATCCTATTCGGAAGTTTTGGATAAGAAAAGAGAGTTGAGTAAGCTTTTGGAAAGTGGCCTTTCGATGGAAGAGATTTCTGATGAAATGTCAGTATTTCAGCAAGGAGATGTACTCGTCACAGAGATGACGACTCCTGATTGGGAGCCACTGATGAAAAAATCATCTCTAATCATTACTCGTAAAGGAGGTAGGACATCACATGCCGCTATAATTGCCAGAGAGTTTGGAATTCCTGCGATTGTTGGTTGCTCTGAAGCCATGGAGATACCGGTTATGACAGAGGTAACAGGAAGCTGTGCAGAGGGAGATATAGGATACGTTTATTCGGGAGCAGTCCCTTATGAAATCGAGGAAGTTGATATCGACGAGAATGAGATTCTGAATACAAAAATAAAACTGAACGTTGGATTCCCTACCAAATCTCTAGCAGACTCTATGCTACCCGTAGATGGAGTTGGTTTAGCGAGGATAGAGTTCATTTTATCTTCAGAATTAGGAATTCACCCTCTTGCTTTCGTGCATCATGATGATTTGAAGAATTATGCCGAAACTGGAGAGATATCTGATAACTTAAAGATATATAGAGAGGTATTGGAGAATTCTGATGAAGTTGAAGTGAAAACACTCGTAGAGTCTTTGCAAAAAAGAGCCTGGGCGTATTCAGATAAGAGAGATCTTTTCATTGACAAGCTTAGGGAAGGTGTGGGACTAATTTGTGCTGCTTTCTATCCTAGGCCAGTTCTTGTTAGGTTATCGGACTTCAAATCAAATGAATACAGGGAGTTGTTAGGAGGTTGGATTTTCGAGCCGATTGAGGAGAATCCAATGATTGCATGGAGGGGTGCTTCTAGATACATGGATGACAAGTTCAAACCTGCATTTGAAATGGAGTTGGATGCAATGAGATCTGTGAAAGAAGAGTTTGGCTTAGATAACCTGCAACTGATGGTTCCCTTCTGTAGAACTCCTGAAGAGGGAAAAATGGTTACTGATATATTGAACGAAAAGGGGATTGGACCAAATTCAGGTACTGACTTATTCGTGATGGTAGAATTACCATCTAACGTTATCGAAGCGGATCGGTTTATTGAGATGATGGATCTCTCTGGTGGGTCAATAGGTTCTAACGATTTAGTCCAAACTGTTTATGCTGTCTCGAGAGACGACTTGGAAGGATATCAAAACCCTATTGATGCACGATCCCCATCGGTAAAAGCGATGATTAGAGATATTGTTGATAAATTCAACTCTAGAGGTCTAGAGATTGGAATATGTGGACAAGCACCCTCTGATTTCCCAGATGAGTTTCCACCTTTCCTCATTGATTGTGGGATTACTAGTATCTCGGTAACACCGGATACGGCTGTTGCAGTTAGGGCTACAGTAGCTGAGGCCGAAAAAAATTCCTAGGCCGGCTTTCATCTATTATCAATTATAAAATCCATACATGCCCAAGCAACATTCTCGGGTCTTTCAATATGTGTCCAGTGCAGGGCTTCTGAAATTATTGTGAATCTGTTGAATCTAGCACCTTTCTTAGTCTTCAAAGTAGAATATCTACCATCTGCCTTACTTTCAACGAATTTGGAATAATTCTCAATCCAAGTTGGATTAGACCGCTCTTGGAATTCCCCACCAGGAAAAATATCTTCAATTTCATCGGGATAAAAATTCCATTTACCCCAGTATGGTTGGTCTCCTGTGTGATTAGATATTACTCCGAAATCCTGAGGTAAATCTGCGAAAATATATGTCGGGAATCTAAGTCTGAATAATCTAAACAATCCTGTTACTTGTCCGAATCCTAGTAGCCCTCCTATTCTTCTGAGTAATGGCATTTTTTTTGCGCCTGGAAGGTCACTCGCACGAATCATCTCGTCCGCCCCTTGAAATTGCATCATTGGGAAATCTGTATCCACAATATAAAAGCCGCTTGATCTATCAGTCCTCCTCTTCCCTTCGTCAAAGAAATCAGTCTGCCTGAAAATCTGCCTTGTAAGTTCAAAGAACCTCTCAGATTGATTTGCCATTCCTTGGATGGCGTCCCATCTTTCTCTAAGATCTGTATTTTTTTCAGCGACTGAAGCCTCCTTTGCGAAGGAAGGAGAGATGAAACCAAATGGCGCACCACCTCTGAGAGCACTCCTTAGCAATGGAGCGAAGGCATCAGTAGCCATTATTCTATGAGGAGGGCCAAGAAAAATTCCTTTGTCCACTAGATCCGCCCATTCTTCCTGGAATTTTGTCCACCCCTGAGATCCTCTAGAATAACTCAGAGCCATTTCTGGATGTTGTGAGAGCATATTATCCATGATTATACACCCTCTGTCATGACCTACGAAGTGTGCTTGTGTAATATTTAGGCCTTGGATTAGTATTGATCTCAAAGCAAGGGAACCTCCATGTTCAAGATCAAATCTTGGATCTACGGATTTTGTTCCTTTCATTGGAATCTTCTTATTTGGAGGTTTTAATCCGTCATACTTTGACATAGTATTGCCATCAATTCTGATTTCTGTATACTCTTCAAGATATGGCACTGTTACGACTATAAATCTGAATTCGGAACCATTTGGATGATTAGCCATACTTGCAGCTAACCATCTTGTATCCATCAGACTGTCTTCAAATACTCCCATCATGATTACTATTGGAGTGCCCTCGGAATTACCGGTCTCAGCTATTCTATGCCTATGGCCATCAATCTCGATATACTTGATTTCGAAATTTACACCGTAAGTTACAGGTATTGAATAATTATTTTCTTTCATCTGAACTCCTTATTTTTTCTATGAGGTCATTGACATTTTTGAGATTGCGATTTACCAGAGATTGTTGAGTGTCATAATCGAAATCATTGTAGAAGCTTGCTGCAGCAGGCCCGTCGAGATTTCTTATTCCAGAGTCTCTGACAGTTGGACCCCATTGATTATGACCATTAGGTCCCAGTCCACTAATTTTGTGAATTCTCTGGCCGAATGATCTTGTCATCCTATCTCCATCAGACATATGCTCATGGACGTGCCCATATGGGTCGTGCCAGTAGTCGTAAATATGTGACCCAAGTACATGTCTACCAACTCCCCATGCTATCTCATACCTTTCTTTCTTGAATTCTGCTTTGGTTTTCAGTTGCATGTGACCCCTCCATACGTCATCTAAATTCGATACCTCAAAAGATACGTGACTTAATTGAGGATTGATTTGACCTCCCTCGGGTGCCTGTCTTTTGTCCATCAAGGAGAGTATGAAGAACGTATGATGATCAGTAGGAGTCTCCCCCCTGTCACATCTGAAGAAACATGCATAGGTTGCCTCACCTTCTACGAATGTACCTGGATATATTGGAGAGGGGCCTGCTTTTTGCAGCATTTCGAACATATCGGGATTTATTGCATGTCCTTCTGATGATTTGGGAGATTCGAAATAAGCACAGAACTACATGCCCAATCTTTAGGATATCAGGCGGACCTGGGTGGACGGTGTTGGAACCGTCTGCTTCTCTATTGCCAGATGTATCTTGGAGTTTATTTACTGGTCTTCTGTAATTTTCCTTTGATCCGTAATTATACTCAATCCTCTCCCTAGTAGGTGGGAGTTCATCCACATTCCTACCATGAACTGCCTCGATTAAGAGATTACATACTGGGTCTATGAAGGATACTCTGCTACCTCCACAAAGATCTCCTTCGATCCCAGGAATTTTGTGTACAGGCGAACATCCCTCTACATTGTCTGAGAGTTTTGTTAGGTCTGACTCATCTTTCATCATCATAGCGAATCCAAGGAATTTAGCTGGACCTTTGTGTGCTACATGACAGAATCCATCCCCATTAAGGCCTCTTGAGTAAATGACCTCATCATCCTTGTACATTATTTTGAGTCCGAAGTCCGAAACCCATCTCTCATAAATTTCCAAATCCGGGACAGAAAACCGTACATATGCAACATCCCATGCCTTGGTTAGGGGTTCAATGGGTGGTAATGATTCACCTCCCACTAGATGACTCTCATCTCCATCATTTATGGCTTCAAAAAGATCTAAGTCCCTATCTACTAACTGGATGATATCAGCAGCAGTTGGGACATCACTATTTTGCGCGTCTACCATGTATAATCCAGTTTGTATATCGTATTAACAATTTTTGTTTTGCATTACAGTTTTTAAATCCTGAGAATTATTTCTCTCCCTTCATGAGATACATCAATTCTGAAAAGAGAATCCCCTGTACATGGACCATCGGTACACATGCCTGTTTTTGGATCAAACAAGGCCTGATGATTCATACATTCTAGAAATTTTCCACTAGTATCCCAAACATAGTCAGGATCTCTGCAAAGAGGTCTTCCATCATGAGGGCAAGAGTTTATCCAAGCCCTCACATTTCCTAAATATTTTACAACAATTACTTCTAAATCATCCTTATTTTCTGGGATTTTCAATGAATAGGCTTTGCCCTCTTTAATCTCATTAACTAATAAACGTCCTATTTCTTTTTGCATTGTATCACAGTCAGTTTTCAAAAATCTGCTTGTCTCCTGGGTTGGGTACTCTCAATATATTCAACTGTGCAGCTAAGCCAATATAATGCCCCATTACCAGTACTAACTCAATCAATCCTTTCTCTGATCCGATGACTTCTAGAGCCTCTGCATACACCTTATCTGATATTCTGAAAGTTTCCAAGTATTCAACTGTGAGTCTATAGGAAAGATCTTGTTGTAATCCATCAATATCTTTACCAAATTTGGGACTTCTGCTATGTTTGATATCATCTAAGATTTGTTCGTCGATGCCAATTTTCTTGGCAATTCTGCTATGTGCCCAAAATTCGACATTGCTTCTGTAGTGTGATGCTATGACACATATACTGATTTCCTTCATTTGTTGTGGGACATTAGTAGTATTTTTTCTGATTGCAATACCTATCTTATCAAGAGAGTTTGCCATCTCAAGATCCGTATACATCCACGCATTGAAAGGACCTGGTAACGATTCATTTGATAGAGTTCCCACTCCTCTCTCAGAACCAGTTATAGAATTGAAAATATCTTTCATTTCTGGTTTCAGTGAATCATATGGAAGGTATGTCAATCTAGGTAATTTATCTTTATCGAGATTAGTGGAGTCCCACATGCTCATGATATACCCATGAGAAACATAGAAATAATACTTTGGAGTTATAAAAGATGAATTGATTAATTGGTGACGCTGGGGATTCTGGACTCCTCTGAGACTTCCACGGCATCAACATATGGAGTTTCTGGAATGATGTAGTTAAATTTATGAAAAAATTATATTTACAGTAAACTGTGGTTAATGACCGAACAATCATTACTGAACTTAGCTTTTGTCTAGGTTTATTGGATCATGATGATTACCACACAATGCCGCAAATAGATGGTATGGATGAGTCGCATTGGCATCAATTATTAGGAATTCTACCTAATCCCAAATATGAAGAAATTTACAATTTAAGTCGCAAACAAGGGCGCCTTTTTGGGAAAAATTTGATTAGAATCGAATCGATAAATTGGGTCGCAAATGCACATTCAAGATTTGGTAAACAAATCGATATAGTCGTTAACAATGATATGCTAGTTAGCCTAAAACACGATTCGGATATCATTTATAACCCCGGTCCTGATCTTCTTTTTAACAGGAATCTCGACGAAGGAATATCCAAAACCAAAGGCCTTTGGATGCTAAGAACAGCTAAACTCGAATATGAAGAGTTTTACAAACAAGCAATATTAGAGACTGCACTCGTTGGATTTCCGGAAGATGTTAGAGATTTGTCCTCTGAAGAAGGATATAAACTTCGGAAATCTATGCCTAGTGGAGCATGGAAAAGCGATTATCCACTTTTGCCATTCTACCAAGCAATGAATGATCGTGTTTCATCTGAAAGCGCTCGAATTTGGAGTCAAATGAATCAAAATAATGCTGATAGTACGGGATTATTTCTTCATTTGTTCAGGTTTATGGAAGAAGATGAGTACTATTTTGTTGGGCGCTCTGGGAGAATGAAGAAGGAATTCATTCTTCGTGTTATGTCTCGGCAAGAGTGGCACTCAAGATATGAAGTAGTAGCCTTCCAAGCGTTTGCTAGGCCTGCAGGACAGGCGGAGGTAGGATGGGAGTTTACGATTCGTGATCTCCATTCAATGCGTAATTCGACCGTATGCGGTCATGTTCAGGTTAGATGGAGTCATGGTAAAAATTTCACAAAAAATTGCGAGTCGAAGGTATATCTCGATTCCGATCATTCAGAAATACCGGGTTATGACTCGTTTTGATTGGAAAGCCTCTTTTTTGCTAGTTCGATGAATTCGTTAGAGATGTCAAACCCGATGAAATGCCTTCCAGTTTGGCTCGCGGCTAGTGCTGTGGAGCCTGAACCAATGAAGGGATCAAGTACAACGTCTCCCGTAAATGTATAAAATTCAATGGTTCTTCGGGGCAATTCTATGGGAAAAGGCGCTGGATGCCCAATACTCTTAGCGGATGCAGTAGAAAACTTCCATATGGATTTTGTCAAATCGATGAATTCTTGCTTCTCAATGGTATCATCTCTACCGTCTTTCATTTCTTCCTTCGTTCTTGGAAGTTTGAAAGAGCCCTTAGAAAAAACCAAAATGTACTCATGGATATCACGGAGACAAGGATTTGAGGCTGACTTCCAAGATCCCCATGCAGTGCTGGATCCTGCTGATGCTGATTTATCCCAAATAACTTCACCTCGCATGAGAAACCCCAATTCAATCATTAATGTATTAACATAAGTCGAAAGAGGGATGTAGGGTTTTCTTCCAACATTTGCAATATTAACCACTGCTCTTCCCCCTGGAACTAAGACTCTGTAGACCTCTTTGAATACATCACGTAGGAGGCTAAGATATTCTTGCAGTGTAAGATTTTCATCGTACTCCTTGGAAACATTATAGGGAGGTGAGGTGACCATATGGTGCACACTGTTCGATGGAATCATGCTCATGTTCCGTGCATCTTGACACAGTAGTGAGTTTCTCAAATTTTCAGGAAAATGAGCCGGTTTTCCAACGTCGGACTCTTGTGGAATGCTCTCATAGAGTCTTGAGTTGTAGTATTTGGAAGAATCATGCCCCTCTCTCTTCGAGACGCCAAAAGAAGATGTTTCAGTTTTTTTTCTCGACTTTTTGGAGTCAACTGATTTTTTCATAAATATGCCCGG
>LURV01000002.1:0-1758 GCA_001629205.1 Marine group II euryarchaeote REDSEA-S30_B12 | reverse complement strand
AATAGTAAGGATGTAAAATAGTGGTAAATTTGAAAAGTATTTGAAATGAAAAAATGTTAATGTGATGGGTAAATTAAAGCTAGAAACATTCAGGATGGTGGACGCTGGGGGATTTGAACCCCCGGCCACCTGGTTGCAAACCAGGTGCTCTTCCAAGCTGAGCTAAGCGCCCTTGAGGGGTTCGAGTATGACATGGTTATTGAGTACACCCGTCAAAATACGCCTAAAATTATATTTTTATTCACTTTCTTTTTTTCCTGAAAAAACTAGTATTGAGGACATGATTAAAATTCCTAGTAAAGAAGTACTCAATAAAATCAAATAATTATTATCATTTGATTCAATTAAATTTTCATTTACTGAGATGTTTTCATTAATTTGGGGCGATAATTCTTGTGTATTATTTATCATAGAATGAATATCTAATCCAAAATTTATATGGAATGAAAAATTACTAATTTGATCATTGAATTTTACTTGGTGAATCATTGATATATTTCCCGGTAGTAGGCCATTTTCGGGAGCCAGTAGGACAAATTCGTTCACCATACAATCTTCATTTTCTTTGGAACCATTGTCGTCTAATTCACAGGAGCCAAATAGCCATTTAGTAGATAAATCATCTATTCCAGAAAAATTTCCATCATCATCTGCATCAATTAATATTCTATGATTAGCTCCTTCTCTTTTATCCATGTTTACGAAGAAAATTGAATCTGTTTCTACAAGAATTCCTGGACTAACTGATTTTGTTGATGATGCATCTTCTCTCAGTATGAATGTGTAGTTCTTTGCTTCGTGTGCAGATGCATAAGGACTCAAAATTAATAGAAATATTATCCCATAAAGTAAGGTCACTTGGCCCCTCATGATTGTCCGAGTCTAATCGATGGCTTCAACATGACTGGGGTGTTGCGACATATGTGGAGCTTAGGCGAGTCTTGCTTTCATTCGCATTAGTAGGTTGTATAATTGGAGCAGGATTATCAGTTTTTCTAATGTATTCTGCGGATTCTGAAAAATCTGTAAATGCTATGGAAATGTGGGTTGATCCACTCATACAAGATGAAGGTCATGACCATAGAAATGCGAGTCAACATAAGTTATTCACAGAAAATATACAACCTATATCTTTCAATGCTTTAACTGCTCCAGGTATAATAGTAGAGAATACGTTATTGTGCAAAATCAGTTAGTAGATCCAGGTGCTGCTGATCCGAACGTTGGGAATTGGGAAGACCCGGCCCAAGTCACAGTTACATTAGTTGATGTGACAAATAAGAATGATCCTATTTGGGTTGATTCTTGGTATGATGCTGATCATCCAAGTGGGCCGCATAATCTATTCACCCACATGATTGATAATGAGTGGTATATATTCGTGGCAAATCCAGACTACGAGCAATGTGATATAGGACAAGGAGATGCTTGTGGTGGAATAACAATTGCTCATCTAAATTTTGCCGGTTTTGGAGATTTTCCAAGAATAGTGAAAGTTGGAGAAGCCGAAGTAAGTTGGGAAACAACCCGGGGTGGTTGGATATATATCCATGATATGACTGTTCAAACTTGGCCAGGAACCGATACTAATGACCCCAGATTTGGTCGTACTTACATTTATGGAGCATACTGGGAAGCAGGACTAAGAATTTTTGATGTTAGTGATGTCCCACATCCATCAAATTCACCTATTGAATATTCTTTCATTGCGGGTGGATGTGTTGCTACCTTTGGTACTCAGTTAGGGTGTCAATGGCG
>LURV01000019.1 GCA_001629205.1 Marine group II euryarchaeote REDSEA-S30_B12 | reverse complement strand
ATCATGATCTTCATGACCATCATGTCCATCGTGACCATCTTGTGGTCCGCCTTGGAATAGTTCCATTAGATACATCTCAAACATCATTGCTTCTTCAGCTGATAGATTACCATCTCCATCTCCCATCATATCTTCAATCGCATAAATTATCTCTGGCATCATTAATGATTCTCTACCAACGATAACCATAGTTTCATTAGCAGAAACTTCTACAACATTTGCTTTGTATGAATTGAATACTGTAGCTTCGTCTAGTAAATCAAATGGATTAAAATCATCATAATCATCTTCACCACATGGGTCGGTAATTATGAATGAGTAGGCAATATCAATTATTTCATCTTCATCCAAATTAGAAGAATGTACTAATTGTAAACCGATAAATGCTGTACAAGAATCAAATAATTGCAATGGCACTGAGAATGACTCACTTGTAGAGTTGGCAGTGAAATTCATTTCCAGCTGATTCTGTTCTATACCTGGGCCGAAAATATTCATTGCAAGTTCATAAGTATTGGATACTCCAGGAAGATATACTGCATTTATTCTATAATCTTCTCCGATTACCAATACATCATCAATTTGAACATCGACAATATGTTCTCCTGAAGGAATATATTCTGCTAAATTCTCACCATCAACAGTTACGTTAATGTGATCATAGATTGATCCACCTTGGCAAGGACCTGACATTAGCATTCTGTATTGATCAATCCTTTCTTCACCATATTGGTCATGTAGAATTACTTCAGTGTCAATCAAACAATCCCATTCGCTATATTCCATAGTGAAGTTATACATAAGCATCCCATCTTCTGCAAATACAGTTTCATTAGTTTCTAAAATTACTTCTCCGAAGCTAGCCGATCTGGTACTCAACACGTATTCCTCTTCCATCAAGTCTTCCGCGATAATAGTCATGTTGTAAACTACATTAGCCTGCATGTAATCAAATGGATTCACTTCTTGCATGAATCCCAAATCAGGATTTTCATAGCCCATATTGAGGTGACCGTATTGACTACCCATTTCTGGTAATCCAGCAGGTCCACCAGTGCCATCAAATTCCAAACAGTCTGGGATATCATTAGCATTATCATCAACAGAGGAATCGGTTCCATGTAATAGTGCAACAAACAATCCTGCGAAACTACTATTTTGTGTTAGTACCATCATAATAGTTATTTCCAGATGTATTTCCATAGGAGTCATCTTGTCCAAAATCATCAGTACATTGCCACATTGAGACTTCATCTTCTTGCCATTCACAATAGTACCACCAATCTTCGGCATCTCCCTCTTCGTCTCCACACCACCAGGTATTATCCTCATAGTCACCGTAATTAGATTCAACTTCCCATCCACACCATTGGTATGAATCCCATTCTACTCCGTCTTCTCCATCATTCATTTCATGCATCAGGTCAAATACTTCAATTTCCAAGAAATAGGATTTTCCTGTCTCTAAATCACTCATATTAACAATAAAAGATGGTTCTGGATCGTCACTTCCAAAAGTTACAAAGCCATTCAGACAAACTATGAATTCCGGAGAATCTTCATCTATTCCATTACAAATGTCCTCATTCATCAGCAATTCTAATGGAATACTTTCAATTGCAATTCCAGAATAGTAGTAATCAGTACCATTTGAAGATCCAGGTACGTAATCCACAGTTATTTCCACAGGTAAACTAAATTGACAATCTGGTTGTTCGAAATTAAAGAAATTCATGCCTACATTGTGCATGTACCCATCATCTTTGATTTCAAATAGGGCAGCTGAAATCATAAACATACAAGATGAATTGTCAACAAATAATTCCCAATCTATTTCATGAATATTTGAAGTCGCAGTGAAACTCACATTCCATTCGGAAATCGCACCTCCAAATTCGTCATCCATTGGATTCATTGCCATTGATGACCATCCGAATGTGTAGTTTACCCCCTCAAATGTATCAATTTCCCAGATTAAATCATTTTCACCTGATTGAAGTGTAGGATTCATCATTCTGTAACATCCGTAAGTACCTACATCCATATCCCAGAAGCATGTTTCGAATTCTTCACCATCGAAGTATATCGTCTTGGGGAAGTACATCATATTATGATCACCATCTTCCTGTTCTTCCATAATACATTCCCAATCATATTCCATTTCAGTACAATCTAAGAAATACTCAACACCCATTGAATGACCCCATTCAACCATTGTTCCATTTTCATCTTGGTAATGTAGCCTAATCGGCGAAGGAGGTTCGACACAAGGCATGTTAAAGTCAAAATGTTCATCATGGTGCATACCATTGCCAAAATACCCTGAAACATGAATCGATAATTCACAATCATATTCATAGACTTCAAGTTGTAATATATCGAAATGGTAATACTCATCTGATGCATTATCTATAGTGTATTCTCCATAGAAATAATCATTTGGAGTATAAACTGAATAATACATGGAATAATATTCTCCAAGTGTCGGTACAGAGAAATTTAGGGTGAATGTGTAATTGCCAGGTTCGAGCATCGGGGGTTCTCCCCAATATGATTCACAGGCCCATTCCATTGTTGTATTATCATATTCACAATCCTCGAAATGTTCCCAGTGGCCATAAAAATCGTTCCAGCATTCATAATGCCCATCATGGTCAGAACATTCATCAAAATACATCATTTCAGGTGTAATTTCCCAAAGAACCGGTCCTGAACCATTGTCGTAATATAGTTCAAACATAGAAGGAGGTTCTTCACACATTCCATTGAAGTGGAAATTATCCATCGTTTCCGTATCACTACTCTGGTTAGTGAGATATACGTCTACACGAACCTCACAAGTGGTTTCTGTCACAGTGCCATTCACAATCCACTCCACGTATTCTGCCGTTGCAGTAAAATCATAGAATTCTGATTGAAGATCTTCATGTCCCATTGTTGAATGAGTGAATGCATCATATACAAGAGAGTAGTTTGTACCAACCTCAAGATCTGTGACATTTAGTGTAAATGTATAATCTCCAGCTTCGAGCATCGGGGGTTCTCCCCAACCTTCACAGGCCCAAAGCATAGTGGTGTTATCATATTCACATTGCTCATACTCGAATCCTCCTATATCCCACTCACCATCATCATGGTAATTGTAGCATTCGTAATAGCCACCTGCATCGGTGCAATCTTCGAAATATAATACTTCACTTGTCATTTCCCAAAGAACCGGTCCTGAACCATTGTCGTAATACAGATGAATATTATCTGCATATTCTGGTTCATAGTGATCATCATGGTCTTCACACCCAGGACCTTCCATATCTGTTATTATGGCACTCAGGAATGTACTGTTTTCTCTGTCCCAAGATCCGTTTGAGAAATACTCAGCTTCCCATAAAAATCCATCATTAATTATTTTGCATGTATCTTCATAGACTGTGATATTCCAATCTAGACTACCCAATCCGATTCCTGAACCGGAACCAGCTGTCCAGCTGTAATTTCCTTCATCATGAACACTTACACTATGACTCTCAACTTCATGCATGTACTCTATTAGGTAGTCATTTCCACTAGTGAAATAACCGCTAGGTTTTGTCCAAGACATATTATAAGTTCCTTCATCAAGATGAATCATGTCATCCCAAAGATCATCAGAATGGAATGATGGGACTTCTATCCAAGCACCATAAATCTCAATTTCTATTCCTAGAATGCCATTGTTACCGCATGGACCAAGCACTACCCATTCCATATTCATATATTCAGTAGTATTAATATTAGTAATTCCAGCAAAAATTATAATTTCACAGGTAAAATTATCAATAACCATAGAGAAATTCTCAGAACTTGAGTCATAATAAGCAGTCCAGTTTCTGGATTCTTCTAGGTCATTAAATCCATCCATTATGCCATGGGCATAGACTTCAAATTCCAAATTATAACTGTCGTTAATATTCAGGTTGTACGAATTAATATTGAATTCATACTCCCCCTCATCCATAAACACTACACAATCATCATGGTCTTCATCAAAACAAAAATGATGATACGTTGTATCATTAGTACCATTCATCGTAGAAGTTAACTCCATTTCCATTCCCGAATAAGTTCCATTTCCACTTTCATCTCCTCCATGATCTGCTGATACAGTCGAAACAATTGGAGAAATTGCCGTGACTAACATTAACAGACTTAACATCAAACTCTTTGACTTACGCTCACTATACATGCAGCCCGTGCCGCACGCATAAAGTATAAAAACCATAGTGATAAAAATTCTGATTTAAAACTCGATGCAATTATCACATCTATTCAGTACCCTTATTTTTTTTTACAGCATCTTAAACTTTTTTCCATTTTGTAATAATATCATCAGAAACAAGTAATTTTTCATATTTTACATATCCAAATTCTTCTAGTTTTATTGGATTAATTACTATTTCTTGACTCCCATTTAGTTTTAATGGGCTAGTACAAAGATGTACAATATCTACTAATCCACTAGATAGAAATCTCATCCAAGTATCTGCTCCACCTTCGACCAAAAGTGATTGAATTCCCATATCTCCCAACATATCTAGAATTTTTGTAATTGAAATATCAGTTTCGGAAATTTCAACTCTTTCGACATGGTCCAAATCATTTGATTTATCATAATCTGATGACTGAATTAGTAGAGTTTTTGCCAAACCATCATTCATAATTTTTGAATTATTAGGAATTCGATTATTTGGATCAATTATTACTCTCAAAGGATTTTCTCTTGGATTTATATCTACTCCTCTTCTAACAGTTAGTGTAGGATTATCTCTGACTACTGTACCTACTCCAACCAATATAGCCATAGATTGAGCTCTAAGTTTATGTGCTAAATCTAAAGAATTACTAGAGCTGAATCTTTCTGCGGGACTATTCAAGGCTCCATCGATTCTACCATCTTTATCAGTAGCCGCTTTCAGAGTAACAAAAGGCCTTCTATTTTTACACCAATGCATGAATTCTTCCATCTGTTTCTCACAGTATATTTTTTCAACTCCAGTTTCCACCTCTATTCCTTGTTCATTCAAGAATTGAACGCCACCACCTCTAACTGTAGGGTTAGGATCTAATGCACCAATTACTACCTTTTTCACTCCGGCCCAAAGAAGGGCCTCAGTACAAGGAGGAGTTCTTCCAAAATGGTTGCAAGGCTCAAGGGTTACATATGCAGTTGCACCATGAACACTAACTCCTCTCTTCTCCGCATCAGCTATCGCCATTTGTTCTGCATGAAGTCCACCAATATGATCGTGCCATCCTTCAGCAATAATTTCATTATCTTTGACTAATATGCATCCGACCAAAGGATTTGGCATCACTCTAAAATTACCTCGTTTAGCAAGCTCAATAGCTCGACTCATGAATTTAGAATCCTCATCCATAAACAGTCGGAACAGCTAATCACTCATGATTGCTTGCTTTAATTAAGTGAATTACGTAAAAATTATAGTTTTCTATGAAGGGTTCATTAATATAATTCTTTTACTACAGTTATGAACGACAGTATCGACCAGATTTCATTTGAACCGGATTTGAATTCACCTAAGAAAAAAGGAGTTCATAAACCCATTTTCGCAAGTACATTTACAAGAGACTCACATAAAGGAGAAAAACCGAATAAAATTTATTTGTTAGTAAACCCTTACTCTGGTAGAAAAAAAGGTAAAAAAGTAGCTGAAAAGGCTACGCAAATACTCGAAAAAGCCGGTATATCTGTTGAGCCAATTTATTCTGAATTTGCTGGACATCTAGTGGAAATTTCTTCGTCACTATCAATCAATTCCGATGACAGCATAGCAGTAGTCGGAGGAGATGGAAGCCTTTCAGAGGTGATTACGGGAAGAATGCGCACTAACTCAGAAGAATTACCTAGATTTGGTGTAATTCCAGCCGGAACAGGAAATGCTCAAGGGACAGGAATTGGAATAAAGAATACAGAAGATGCCGTTGAACGAATAATTTCTGGCCGAACACAATCTATTGATTTAGCCGAAGTAAAATTAAGTTCTGGAACTATTAAAAAACCAGGAGAATCAATGATCTGGTATAGTCATAATCTAGTAACATGGGGCCTAGGGGTGGACTCAACTATTCTAGCAGAGAAAATAAGATGGGCTGGCCCTATTCGTTACGATGTAGGAATAGTAATTATGATATTATTTAATAGAAGGAGAAAGGCAACTCTAACCATCGATGATAATAAAATAGAAGATGATTTTACACTCTTTCTAATACAAAATACACAAACAGGTGGTTCCGGACTGCAGTTAGGCCCAGGAGCATCAGTAGATGATGGATTAATGGACTTGGGAATTCTGAAAAGAATGACAAGAAGATCTATCTTCAAGGCTTTTAGTATGCTCCAGAAAGAGGCTAGACATGTATTTCATCCAAGTGTCAAATATCACAGATTTAAGACATTAAAAATAGAAACAGATGAACCTACAGCGATTAATATAGACGGAGAATTGATTGGCTGTACTCCTCTAGAAATGAGAGTTTTACCAAATTCAATTAAGGTATTCGTTTAGAAAATTAATGGCGCAGACGGAGAGATTTGAACTCCCGAGTCACTAGGACACCGGATTTCAAATCCGGCGCAATACCAGGCTATGCGACGTCTGCAGCAAGTCGTGGGAGTACGTTCTACCCATGAACCTTACAGGTTCATAGATTATAATTTCCAGGCCTACACCAGTCTGGTAAGCCGGTAGCCGCCTCTGGATGAGTAAGTCCAATGAATAATATCATAATTAACATGAAAAATGCAGGAAATAGTGCAGTTAGAGTTAGAACACCAGAGTCT
>LURV01000018.1 GCA_001629205.1 Marine group II euryarchaeote REDSEA-S30_B12 | reverse complement strand
GCATAATCCTGCTCCATCTCTACCTATATGACCGCCTAAAAGACATAAATTCGTAATTTCTTGTATAGTTGACACAGAATTCTTGTGTTGAGTTAGTCCCATTGCCCAACATATAATCATGTTATTTGATTTTGAAATAATATTGCCAACTTTTTCTATAGTTTTTTTGTTTACACCAGAATGAATACAAATATCACTCCAATCTGAATCATTAACTAATTTCTTATATTTATCAAAGCCATGTGTATATTTCTCAATAAATTCATTATCGATACAATTATTTTTAACTAATACTTTAGCAAATCCTCTAAATAAAGCCATATCTCCATTAATATTTATTGGAATATGATAATCTGAGATTTTAGTTCCCTTACCCAAAATTTCCAAGGGATTTTGAGGGTGTTTGAATCTATTCATTCCGGTTTCAAATAGAGGATTTATACTAATAATTGAAGCTCCCTTTTTCTTAGCATTTCTAAGTGAAGTCAACATTCTAGGATGATTAGTACCTGGATTTTGACCTACTACTAGTATTAAGTCAGATTTTTCAAAGTCTCTGCTATTAATTCAAATGCACTATTCCAGCCAATTTTTTGGTATTTATCAGAGTTTTCATTTAGAATCATAGGATCTGTTAATCTACCTTGACTATTGAGCCAATAATCTGACTTTTCCGATATTTCTTTAACAGAATATTTATTCCAAAATTCTTCATCTGCTTTCTTATTTGTTCCTTCATCTGCAACTGCTTTAGCTCCATTTTCACAAAATTCTGCAATTGTTCTGTGATTATCAGGATCTGGCCAAGCACATCCCGGACAATCAAAACCAGAAAATTTATTCACATTATTAAGTGTAATAAAAGACTTCAATGGACCCATATTATTTAGCCCGTGTTTGATAGTAGAAATAACAGCTGGAATGCCAGCAGCTACCTTCTTAACAGGAGCTTTAATTGGTCTATTTCTTTCTAAAGGTGTAGTCTCAGTTGTGCCCCTATCCACGAATCGCTATAGTGTACTATATGTATACCTATTTAAAAAATAATTTCTTTTTGTTATATTTTCATTATTCTTCTCATCCCGCTATATATGGTCATTTTATTATTTTTAGCAAATGAACATAATGTCAAGCCATGTTCAATTGCTACATCTATTGCTAACGAACTAGGTGCCCCTACTGATATCAAAATTGGAAATCCTGCCTTTATTGATTTGTATACAAGTTCAAATGAAGCTCTTCCGGATACTACTACATATTCATTCTTTAGTGTATTAGTTTCGCAAATTAGCATATTTCCAATTAGCTTATCCATAGCATTATGACGGCCTATATCCTCTTGAATATCTATTAGATCTCCTTTATCTGAGAAACTAGCACATGCATGAGATCCACCAGTTGATGTGAACATAGCTTGTTTATTTCTCATCAATACTAGTGATTTGTTAATTAGTTCCATATTAATCTTAATTTCTTCACTTAGTTTGGGTCCATGAAAATGTAATAAATCATTAATCCCACTTCTACCACAAATTCCACACGATGATGTTACAGTATTCATTCTTTCATGTATATTCTTATTTATTTCAATATTATGATTTACCTGTACAATAGCAATATTATCGTTAATAATTATTTCATCTATATCAAGTTTTGAACTAATTATTCCTTCACAAAATAGAAACCCCATTATCAATTCATTATCTTTACCTGGAGTTCTCATTATTACTCCGATATTCAAAAGTTCATTTTTTCCATGATTAAGCGAAATTTGTATAGCACTCTCTTTAATCACATTATCTTCAATACGTGTCTCTACATAATTCTCAAATTTGACTGAATCTCTGTTGACAACTGAATTCATAGTGTTTCAGAGGGGGCATTACTGATATGTTTGATGGAGGAAATAGCAACTGTTGAAATAATACTGTCTGTTAGCGTGAGTATGGAAGATGATATGTGTGGTGTTAGACTTTCACTACCTGTAGCGGAAGTATATAAATCAGTACCAGTAATAATTGATTTTACTGATAATGCTAAAATTGCAATTAAAGATGCTATCGACGGAGATGACTCTCAAGTTTTGATAGTTAAAGCTGAGAGGGGGGGATGCTCTGGGTATCTATATGATATGCAAATCGATAAGAATCCTAACGATTTAGAATTCCAAACAATTGAGGTTGAAGGTATAAAAGTATTAGTTCATAATAGGGATAGTGAACTATTGACTGGAATTACGATTGATTATAAAAATACTTTAATGGGTGGTGGATTTCAAATCTCCAATCCTAATGCAAATAAGTCATGTGGATGCGGTCAATCGTTTTCATGATTTTCTTCTAACCATTTAGAAAGTGGGACTAATGCTGAAAGATGTAGTGACCCTAAACTTCTAGTATACAAATAAACCATAGGATTGAATTCATCTATAATTTGTTTCAAGAAGTTATCTTTTACTGGTTGACCTCTCGATCTGAAAAAGATTAATTCTACAGTAATACCTATAATTGTAGCAGTATAAAGAACTAATAGAACACTTATTGCAAATGAAATCGGGTCTTGAAGTAAACCATCAGCACGAATAGATGAACCATACAATAACTGTCTAGATAGAAGGAAAATAAGACCTACGCCTACTGATGGCCCTAATGCATCATCTACTAGAGTAACCATGGGAATTATTCTTCTATGAGATGGATCTGCGAAACATAGTATACTTTCAGTTGCCACTCTGATTACAGATATAGTAGATACTAGAACAATGTATACTAATGCACTAATAAAAAATATCCATGTAGGAGAATATGGTAAATATGAAACAATTAGATATGCAAAAAGTCCTAGAAATACAGTTATTGGCATTCTGTAAACTGATTCAAAAACACCATCTAGCTCCTTTGCTCCATCGTTAATGGGTATGGCAATAATTTCCCATCTAGTGAATCCTTGGAGAAATTTAGCAATATTTGATAGTACTTTTTTATCAATTAATATCCACTCGATTAATCTAAATACGGGCATCATAGGAATAGTAATTAATGCAGCAAAAACTCCAACGAGTGGCCACAATATTAGACTTGGAAATAGTAAAAAATGGTATAACCTCAATGGATGAATTAAGTCTGACTCAATTCTAGCTTGTCTATCAGACAAAATTTCTACCTTTATTGCTTCAGCATCTAATTCACTTCTATATCTAGATAAAGGAATTCCTGAGTCTAGAACTCGACGAACCTTTTCCCTATAATGTTCGTGCTCTGGTTCTATTCCAATCCACCACTTCCAAGCAAATGAGACTGGAATAGCCAATAATAAAGGAATGAATAATATAATTATACCAGAAATTACAGACTCAGATCCATCTGCCATATTAACCTCGAATATACATTACATATTTATTATTAGAAATTTGATTTATCAAAAATTTCACTAACTTTATCCCAATTAATTACATTCCACCATGAGTCAACATAATCTCCTCGGGCGGGTCCAAATTTTTTGTAATAAGCATGTTCCCATACATCAACTCCAAGAATCGGTACACCTTCACCAGTCATTAATGGATTATCTTGATTTGGAGTAGAACAGACGGATAGGGTCCCAGCAGATGTACACAACCATGCCCAACCACTGCCGAATCTCTTTAATGCTGCAGATTTAATTTCACCTTTTAATTCGTCCATACCTCCAAATTGATCATTGATTGTAGATAATAATTCGTTTGATGGCGAAGTAGGATCTGAACAGGATTATCTTGATGTTCTATTAGTAATTCTTCAATAGTCTTATCTGACATTTCTGTGCCTTCAATTGCTGCATTCAGATTTGCAGTATATGCTGCGTGATGTTTACTATGGTGTATTTCCATAGTTAGTGCGTCTAAATGTGGTTCTAGTGCATCATATTCAAAATTTAAATTAGGTAGTTCATATGGCATGTTAATCTAAATATGTGTAAAGGTCATAGGTTATAATACAACTGTTTTGCAGAGTTAAGATTCAAAATATTGAAGGATGATTTTAATTTAGAGATACCATGGGTAAAATAGCAATAACGGATGGAATGAGTGAAAATGCCATATCAAAATTAATAGATATGGGTCACGATGTTACAGTAGAACATTTTGAAAAAACAGATTTAGAAAGCGGAATATTATCTGAATTTGATGCAGTAGTTGTAAGAAGTGCTACAAAAATTACAAAGAAAGTATTAGATAGCTTAAATCCGGATTTAAATAATCTGAAATTTATTGGTAGAGCTGGTGTAGGTGTTGATAATATTGATATTGAAAATGCTACTAATCTTGGGATTTATGTATGCAACACCCCCAAGGCTTCTACTCAAAGTGTGGTCGAACTAACATTGGGTCATTTATTATCTTCAGTGAGACATTTACCTAAAGCAGATAGACATCTTAGGGGCGGACTATGGTCGAAAAAAGAATTGAAAGGTACTGAGTTGAGTGGAAAAAAACTTGGATTAGTTGGTTTTGGTAGAATTTCTAAAGGTGTTGCAGATATTTCACATAGTTTAGGTATGGAAGTACATTATTATGATCCGTTTGTAAAGGAAAATAATCAATTTACAAGTCATAATAGTAT
>LURV01000017.1 GCA_001629205.1 Marine group II euryarchaeote REDSEA-S30_B12 | reverse complement strand
AATTATATCTATCAGGAATTCAACAATTAATGCTGCAAAAACTCCCCTCTCAATTGTTAAGGAATGCTCTGCATTGTTAGAATCTACTAAGGTATTATGCTTAGAAGGTAATATAAATGCATTAACAGATCTAATGTCTTCTGTTGAGCTTGCTTATTCTGCATCAAAAATAGCATCATATAATGTAAAAATTAACTTAGACTCATTATCCGATGAATATTCGTTAGATATTAGACACGAATTAGATTCATATTTAGAAATAATTAAATTAAGATTTGAAGAAAATATTTCAATTCTTGAAGAAAGGTTGGGTTGGTAATGGATTTTTCTGAATCTATAAAAAAGGGCATTCCTGATGAACTACCAGATTACCGAGAAATTGATGTCAGTATATCTCATGCCCCTAAGAGGCCAATTGTATTGTCTGATAAAGAACATGAATTAGCAATTACAAATTCTCTGAGATATTTCCCAAAAAAATGGCATAAATTATTAGCTAAGGAATTTAATGATGAATTAAATGAATTTGGGCACATATACATGTATAGATTTAGGCCAAAATATGAAATGTATGCAAGACCAATTAATTCTTATCCCGCTGAAAATTTATCATCAGCTTCAATTATGTTAATGATCCAGAATAATTTAGATCCAGCTGTAGCACAGTATCCACATGAATTAATCACATATGGTGGCAATGGATCAGTTTTTCAGAATTGGGCACAATATCTGATTGTAATGAAATATCTCTCTGAAATGAATGAAAATCAAACATTAGTCATTTATTCCGGCCATCCTTTAGGATTATTCCCTTCATCTAAAAATTCTCCTAGATTAGTAGTTACTAATGGCATGGTTATCCCAAATTATTCTTCACAATTAGATTATGAAAAAATGAACGCTCTTGGAGTATCGCAATTCGGACAAATGACTGCTGGTTCATACATGTATATCGGTCCACAGGGTATTGTTCATGGAACTACAATAACCGTACTCAATGCTGCTAGAAGATATCTAAATCTAGATGAAAATAAAGACTTAGGAGGTATTCTTTATGTTACATCGGGATTAGGCGGAATGTCTGGGGCTCAAGCTAAAGCTGCAGTAATTTCTGGAGCTGTGTGTATAATAGCTGAGATTGATCCTATTGCCGCAAATAAAAGATTGGAGCAGGGATGGTTAACAGAATTATTCGATAATCTGGATGATGTTGTCTCTAGGGCAAGAATCGCTAAGGATTCTAAAGAACCCATATCAATTGGATATTTAGGAAACATAGTAGACCTGTTAGAGAAATTAATTTCTGAATCATTAATACCTGAACTAGCTAGTGATCAGACTAGTTTACATAATCCTTGGTTAGGTGGATATATTCCTGTCGAAATTAGCTATGAAGAAAGTAAACAACTAATTAAGAATAATCCATCTAAATTTAAAAATTACGTAAAAAATAGTTTGATAAGACATGTTAATGCAATAAATGAATTATCAAATAGAGGTACGTTTTTTTGGGACTATGGTAATGCATTTTTACTCGAAGCTAGTAGGGCTGGAGCTGAAATAATTGATAATAATGGAAAATTTCACTATCCATCATATGTTGAAGATATCATGGGTCCTATGTGTTTTGATTATGGATTTGGACCATTCAGATGGGTTTGTTGTTCGGGAACCGATGAAGATTTATTAAAAACAGATAAAATAGCTAAGAATATTTTAATACAATTATCAAACGAATGTCATGAAGACATAAAATCTCAATATTTAGATAATATTAGATGGATTTCTGAGGCCAATTCCCAAAATTTAGTAGTTGGTAGTAAAGCAAGAATATTATATGCTGATGAATTAGGAAGAAGGAGAATTGCATTAGCATTCAATGAAGCTATATCATCAGGTGAAATTTCAGGACCTATTATTCTTGGTAGAGATCATCATGATGTAAGTGGTACCGATAGTCCTTATAGAGAGACGGCGAACATATATGATGGCTCAATGTTTACAGCTGATATGGCGGTTCATAATTTCGTTGGCGACTCTTTTAGGGGTGCAACTTGGATAAGCTTACACAATGGTGGTGGAGTAGGATGGGGGGAAGTAATTAATGGCGGTTTTGGACTATTTATTGATGGTAGTAATGAATCTAAAAATAACATTAATTCAATGATATTTTGGGATGTAAACAATGGTATTGCAAGAAGATCTTGGGCAAGAAATTCTGGTGCTATCAAATCAATAAAAAGAGCAATGAAACATAATAAAGATTTACAGGTTACTTTACCCGAATTAGTTGATAAAAATATATTAGATGAGATATTTGATACTCGATGACTCTATTTGTGATATATGTTTTCGAAAGCATATGAATGTAGTTGAAATAGATGGCAATAATCTTTCTATAGAAGAATCAATTGCAATTAGTCAGGGAAAAATCAAAGTTAGATTATCAAAAAATGCAATAGTTAACATGCAAAAATCGAGGGATGCAGTAGAAAATATTCTCTCTTCCGATGATGTAGTATATGGAATTAATACAGGATTTGGAGCTCTTTCATCAGTTAAGGTAGATTTAGAAGATTTAGATACATTACAGTCTAATCTAATACGAAGTCATGCCTGTGGTATCGGTGAAAATATGGAACCAGAACACGTATTCATCATGATGTTATTTAGAGCAAATTCTCTCGCTAAAGGAGTTTCGGGATGCAGAGTAGAAATTGTAGAATTTTTACTTAATTTAATCAATTTAAGAATAGCACCGGCAATACCTAGAATTGGATCATTAGGTGCATCTGGAGATTTGGCTCCATTATCACATATGGCTTTAGTACTAATTGGTGAAGGTGAGTGTTACATAGAAGAAGATGGTGGTTGGAATATTTACGATAGCAAACATGTGCTTTCTAAAGAGGGCATTAATCCAATTATATTAAAGTCAAAAGAAGGATTATCATTAATTAATGGAACAAGTCAGATGTGTGCATATTTATGTTATACTATCAGAAATTTAGAACAGCTATTGATGGTAGCAGATTTCAGTCTCGCATGTTCTTTAGAATCAATAAAAGGATCACATTCGCCATTTGATTATAGAATACAT
>LURV01000016.1 GCA_001629205.1 Marine group II euryarchaeote REDSEA-S30_B12 | reverse complement strand
AGATGCTGCTGAGAAGGGCGACTTCACTATATCTAAGGAGCTCTACATGGTGTTAAAGAATCCATATAGCGAGCAATTCGAGTATGAAGAGAAGTGGTTCAGTAAGCGACCTGAGTGGGCTAGAAATAGAGTAGGCTGTTCAATGCTATCATGTTCTAGCTGAATTTACATAATCATTGATATCAGATTTTGCAATGTAGTCAATTTAAATAGGTATGAACTATACAAGAATTCATGAAGCCCTTGGGTGAAATTGAAGAAGAATTGGCGAATAAGACTGAACCTATTCTAGGATTTAGACCATCTTCGAAAATCAAGAGAGGTCCGATTGGAATTATTATCAGTATAATTTGCATAGTGATTGTGATTAGAGAATTGAATCGTACTGGTGTCCTCTAGTTTTTACACAATCTTAATTATCTAATCGGGATTACCAATTTTATGAATGGTAAAACTACTACGTTGATTTTTTTACTGGTCTCATCAGCTACATTAGCTGGATGTACCGGAGAAGATAATCTAGATACAATTACTGAATTAGAACAAGATGCATTAGTACAAAATGAAAGAATTGAAGCATTAAACCTTACAGTTCTATCTATGCAAGGTATGATGCTAGAGCTAAACGAGACTATACTATCCTTGAATGGACAAAATACTGCCCTAGATGAACAGATTTTAACATATTTATCTGATATCGAAGATTTGAACTATCAAATTAATCAATATCTCGATCAGATTTCCGAACTAGACGAATTAAATTTATCAAAGACTGAAATAATCAATCAGCTTAATGAAAACATTACTTCTTTTAATGAATTAATTACTCAATTAGATTCACAGATTCTAATTCTGGATACACAGATAGATGCAGCATATGATGAGGGACGAGCTCAGGGAATTATCGATGCTGCTCCCGTAAGCACTCTTGATACTATTATTGACAGAGGTACTATGAAGTGTGGAGTTAAAGATTCGCAATATGGCATGGGTTACTTCGATCCAGATACAGGATACTCGGGATTGGATATATCATACTGTCAAGCTGTCGCAGCTGCAATTGGCCTAGATCCCATGACTGACATTGAATATATTCTTGCCGCAGGATATAACCGTTTTGAGCTTCTAGCTGATGGTACAATTGATGTACTAATCCGAACCACTACTTGGACTACAACTAGAGATGCCCAACTAGATGCAGACTTTGGAGCAATAAATTTCTATGATGGTCAAAGTATATTGGTTAACAAAGATGTATTCCCTAACGCTGATTCTGCTTTAGATTTGGACGGAGCTAGTATTTGTGTAGCTATAGGAAGCACATCTGCTGGAAATATTGCAGATTACTTTGCTACTAATGGCATGAGCTATCAAGAAGTTGAAGCTTGGAATGATGGTCCAGCATTTGCAGATGAACAATGTGATGCATTAACTGGAGATTTATCCTCCCTTGTTTCCATGAAATGGATGTATGAACAAGATGATTCCGTTGAATTTGAGATGGCAATAATGCCTGAGGTTATATCCAAGGAGCCTTTAGCATCCGTAACTCGAGATTACGATACAGAATGGAACGAAATTATATCCTGGGTATGGTATGGGATGGTTACTGCTGAAGAGCTCGGTATTACTTCAACTAATTATATGAATGCTGATACTAGTAATCCTTCTGTTGATAGACTTCTAAATCAGAATCTAGGACTTGGAACTCAATCTAATCCTCTTCCCGCTAATTGGATGCAATCTGTTTTAAGTGCGGTGGGTAATTATGGAGAAATTTATGATAATGCATTTTGTGATGGTACATATGATGGCTATAGCGGATCAAACTCCATGACTAATTGCTTAATGTCTAGAAGTGGTACCTTGAATGCATTGGTATCAGAAGGTGGACTACAGTATGCACCACCAATGAGGTAGAATAATGGTTAAAATTACTGAAAGTTTTCTGAATGGATTCTTGCTAGTATTTGCCATAATAGCTTTTGTTGCGCTCAGGTTCTATGCAGATATTATTGTCAATAGAATATGGGAGTGGATGAATGAATAATTCCACATCATTCCTTATTTTCAGCATCTTTGAACGCCTTTAGCGCCTCTATATTATCAAATTCTATGACAACTGGTGATATCATCCCACATGATTTACATTCATATTGCCTACCCGTTTCAAATCCTAGATAAGGATAAACATCCAAACTAAAACATGACCCACATGCTCTGAATGTCATGTATAACGAGGCGGGAGTTTGTAAATGAAATGTTGCTTTATTATTCTAAATTTTAGATAAGAACATTGATGGAATAGTTACAATCGCCACCGTCATGGAATATGTAATTATTAGGGGTAATACTCCCAAAAAACTAGGAAGAAAAGTAAGAGAAAGAATAGATAAGGGTTGGAAACCCATTGGTGGAGTTTCTGCTGTATATCACTCAGAATCGAATTTAGCCTTATCTTTTTATCAAGCTGTGATTAAAGAATAATGAAATTCTTATCCATATTATTTCATTCTTTGAGATCATCAATAAATCCATTATATTCTGGAATAAGGCCACGCCCATGCAAGGTCAAACAATATTGATTTACCAAATCAATTCCGACACCAATGTATTGTGAGATTTGAATTATTGTATATCCTTGATACCACAGTTCCATAC
>LURV01000015.1 GCA_001629205.1 Marine group II euryarchaeote REDSEA-S30_B12 | reverse complement strand
TACGTGTACTTGTATTAAAATCCAATCCCATTGGTAGCTCAGTTGGATCTATACTGAAACTAGCAACAATACCGCCACTAAGTGTTGGTTTGATATTTACCGAAGAATCCCTCGGAATTACATAAGATCCATTCCCATAGGATATTATCGGCAAAGGCTCATTAATCGTGAAAGAAAAAGGAATATTCCTTGTCGCTCCACTACTACTTACTCTTAGCTGAAATGATGAAGTAGTCATATTTACACTAGGAGCTCCATATATTGTACCATTAGAATCTCCGAGATACAATCCTTCAGGTAACTCTGGAACCACAGTCCAGTTTACAATACTACCTTCAATTAGACTTGGAACTAAGGGACTAATCTCTTGACCTCTAACAAATACATAGGTGTAATCAGGATAAGTTACTGTAGGCTTTCCGTCTAGGATTGAAAATGAAATATTGAATTCAAAATTCCCCAATGTAGAATCATTCATCCAGACAGTAAAATTCGTAATACTCATATTCCCAGTAGCAGTTCCAGAAATTACTCCCGTATTAGCATCAATATTTAGCCCATCGGGCAATTCTGTAGACTGCCATGAATCAAGATATTCAGTTCCATCAACATAGCTATTTCCACCAGTTACTGCTGACAATCCAGTAACGCCAAATGATACTGGCTCACCAGAAATAAATGACGCCCCATCAATGTTATGAGAAATAGAATCCATAAAGAACCAAGTTCTATACTGGTATGAATTTTGATAAGAAATATATTCTCCATCCCAATATACCGAACTAGAACTTGTGTATATTTTAGCAAGAACATTGCCATTTGAGTCTATGGTGACATCTTCCCAATCTAGTTGAAAACCATTTGTGATTACAAGACTGTGTAGAATATATTCTTCAAAATCTAGGTTAAGTTGAGTATCTAACCTTATCATTCTGTTATGATAAGAGTATGAACTGATTCTAGATCCAATAAAAAGCCACACTCTATCTTCATCATCCACTAGCATTTGATTGTAATATTTAGCGTATCTCGATGCCCCAGAAATTATACAATCCTTTCTAGAATTCTCTACACTATGATTTAAATTATTTATCTTCAAAATAATCATTGTATCAGAACAAATATTTTCTCCTAATTCTCTAACTCCATCATTATTGGGAATATATGAGTAAGATTCATTTAGCCAATAGGAAGAACCAGAAATATTTAGTTGCTGAGTATTCGCATTATAGATCCACATAGTTACAACAAAATTTCCTTCCGAATCAAGACTCATCATTGCAGAATCATAAGTGCCGAATCCGGAAGGCGTTTGCGAATCAATAATAAATGAATCATCCCAACTTCCAGAATTATTTATCGTACTGATGACATAATGATTTTTATTCGAACTCGTCAATAAGCCATCAAATGAGAGTGAACCACCATTTTGTAAATTCATTAATAGCCCTATATTTCCATTATTATCTACTCCAAAGTCTTGCAAACCAAGATTAGAAGTAGTAGAAGTAAAATTCACTGATCTTACCCAAGTGAAATTTCCTCCATTATCCATTCTAACTACAAATGGCCTGTAATATGTAGAATAAGTAGCATCAATCGTTAAGCTTTTTTCTCCAAAGATGAATGTCCTATCCGAAATATCACTACTTGCTCCCTTTAATGCTCCAGCATATGTCAATTCCCCTGATGACTTATTGATATGTATTTTAGATTGATAATAATTTCCCCATGATAGATCATTTCGGGTAATAATGAAATCTGCTGCTGTTGAACCTGAGGACAAGTACACATCATTAGACCACCTTATTTCACCATCTGTATCTACTGAGATTATGTAATGGCCTTCTCTATCGGGCAAATCAAACTCAGAACCAGGTAAATCGATTAACCCTCCATCTCTATTGCCAGTAATATATGCATTGCCCAGATTATCTACTGCAATCTGACCTCCAGACAAATAATTAGTACCATCAATTGGAAGTACCCAAGCCCATGTACCATTACCCCACCTTTTTGCTATATACTGATCATTAGAGTTTAATGCTAAACTAAATCCATCAGAACTCCAACCTGTATTTTGATAATATCTCCCATAGACATATAAATTTCCATCCGAATCATAAGCGTAATCAGAATAGCCATCACCATCATTAGCAGTAGCATAGTCAAAGTAAATATTATCTCCCCATCCACTCATGGTAGAAGGTGGAGACGTAATTTTAATATTCAGTGAAACATTGTATTGCGCATCACTACTGTTTGCATAGATAACAAAATTAGTTCCCACAAGATCTATGTTAATTGGAGTTCCAGAAATAATTCCAGTTTCATTATCAATTGTAATTCCTTCAGGAAGAGAAGGCGCCCAAACCTCAACTAATGGCTTTCCAGTCATTGTAGGAGTTACTGAGAAAACCTCTCCGCTTTCTAAAACAAAATTAGTAGTCCCATAATCAATAACTGCGTATTGCAATGTATCACAGATCCCATCTTCATTAGCATCCGTAGGATTGAAAGTATAGGAAGGATCTAGTAATTCTCCTTTATGATGTAAAATAACATAAGGGAGATCTTGCCTATCAAATTGTAATGTTAGCCTTGCATAGTTCTTTGCCCAAAAACTACTAGATTGCGGCCAACCATTACTTTGCCATACTTCTTCAGTAGTCCAAATTCCACCATTTTTGTGGGAAATCATTAGTTTTTCACTGGAATGATTAATCCATGCAACATATGGAACTGCACTAGAATTAGTATTTATTGTCACACCTTCATTTCTGCCTGTAGATTCTGCCAATTTCTCAGTATTCCAACTAATTCCGTTAAAAGTTGAGAACCATAAATCTGTATTATTGTACATTGCTGCATATAAGTTTCCATCTTCACTAGCGAATAATTCAGCAGTATGAAATTCAGTAGCTGAATAACCTGTAGCGCTACTCCATGATGTGCTAGAGTTTCTTTCTAAAATGAGATTTCCAGAACTCCAAGTTACAGCACTACCATCAGTTAATTTATCTCCTAAATCAGCATAATAATGATAGAAGCCTACAGGTAATCCACCATCTCTTGCAGAAATATTTACAATCATTAGATGTAGCCTAATATCCGATTCAAAAGCTAATTGTGCATGATATATATTTCCAGCCGCCAATCCACTTGGTGCATTAATGTTGAATGTTGAACCATTAAGATAAGCCCCATCAATTCTTGGCACAGTCCCATCCCACCTAACATACATACTCCCCTCATCATTGACTGCAACTTCTGTTGATGAATGCGTATTGGTAGAAAAACCTAGAGAGCCCGAAGCCATAGTTCCATCATTTTCTACATATTTATAGACAGAAGTTTCACTTGTAATGTATACAATTCCCTTTTGCTCCACCATGCCCATATAATCGAATTGATTATTAAGCCTTAGATTAGACAATGTAGAAAAGGTACCATCATGTTTCATTAACTGGTTATAAATTCGATCGTTACTTTGTGTATAGAAGAATCTTATTCCATAATCGGATAAGAAGAAGTCATATCCTCTGAGACCGTCACTACCAGAAATCGGGTAACTTGTCCCAGTATTATCCCATACACCTCGATGAGACCAATATTCAGATTCACCACCAAAACAGGTAGTCTGATATGTATTATTCCAACCATTATCATCAAGATCATCATCAAGCTTATCACAAATTCCATCTCCATCATAATCAGCAGGTTCAGATAGACTACTCCAAGGTAATGAATTACACGCCTCTTCTTCAGAATCCGACCAAGTTGTAATTGTATCTTGTTCTAAAGTTTGAATTGCTGGATTATCATCATCAGTATCAACATTAGTACCTAATCCATCATCATCTCCATCTATCCAATCTCTTACATCAAATGGTAAATCATCATTAGTATCGATTCTTAGATCATTATCATCATCCAAATCCCATAAATCAATCCACCCATCATTATCATAATCAGAAGGAATCATACTCAAATCAGTAACCATTAGGTATGATCCCATTGAAACTCCACTATTAGATCCAGACCCATCACCAATATTATCACTACCAACAACACCAAGTTGTCCCCAAACAGCTCTACCCCAACAGCGAATTAGTCCATCATCTAATATTGCACAAGTATAATCATTTCCTGAAACAATTTGATTAGTTTTTCCAACTAAATCCACCTGTTTGAGGTTTTCTCCCATTTCAGTCGACTGATCTCCAATATCACTACTTTCCCCGATGCCTAACTGACCAAAATTATTATCTCCCCAGCAAGTTGAATTTTCATCTATAAAAATTACACAAGTATGATAACCTCCAGAAGAAATAGACTTAACCTTCATATTATTCAAATTAACAAAGGGTAATGAATCCCCCATTTCTCCACTTTCGTCCCCATAATTAGCAGTATTTCCTAATCCAAGACTACCTTCTAAACCTCTTCCAAAGCATTTAACGCTACTATTATCTAATATTACACAAATATTTGTTTTACCTACAGAAACTGAATATACAGTTCTATTTGTGCCAAAATCTATGCCTGGTAACCCATTGCCCATTTGCGCATTACATTCTTCAATATTATCATCAGTCACTAGTCCTTGTATACATGATACTCCATTGACATCTAAATCAATCCCAGTACCAATATTGACAGTATGGCCCTGCCCTAATTGACCATATGTATTACTACCCCAGCATTTCAAAACTGCTGTATCCAATAATGCACATGATGTAT
>LURV01000014.1 GCA_001629205.1 Marine group II euryarchaeote REDSEA-S30_B12 | reverse complement strand
CAGGAGCAGTAACTCTTTTAGTTTGATTTTTTTGAGCTTGTTGGTCTGCAATTTCTTGCTTTTGTTCTGGTGTTAATTTCATTTAGAAATAATTTATTGGAAATGAATGCTAGTGATGAAAGGAAATTAGAATCTATTAGGACAAAGGTAAAGCAATTTGCTAGGACTGTTCCACTGCCAGGAACTAAATTTAAGGCGATATTTTTAGATGAAGCTGATGCTTTGACTTCTGATGCTCAAGGGGCACTTAGAAGAATTATGGAGCAATATGCAGATACTTGTAGATTTATTCTTTCATGTAATTATTCATCGAAGATTATTGAGGCAATCCAATCAAGATGTGCAGTATTTAGATTTAGACCTCTCGAAGAAGATAAGATTTTTGAAATGATTTTGCAGGTTGCAGAATCGGAAGATGTTGAAATTGAATCTGATGCTGCTATGGCTATTGCACAAGTAAGTCTTGGAGATTTGAGGAAGGCTATCACTTCATTGCAGGTAGCATCATCCTTAGGACCTAGAGTTACAAGAGAAATGGTTTACGAAACTACTGCTACCGCACCGCCAGAAGATTTGAGGGAATTCTTTATTTCGTGTAAAGAACACGGATTTAGAGATTCAAGAATGAAGATGAAGGAGATTCAGGATAAATATGGATTAGCTGGTACCGATTTAGTTAATCAACTTCACAGAGAATTGGAAAATATTTCTTTTATAGAAAATGAAAAGAAATTAGAAATTACGGAAATTATGGCAGAAGCAGATTTCAGAATGGTAGAAGGTGGTGGTGAGAATTTGCAACTGGATTCTATGACTGCACGAATTTGTATTTCAGTTAGTAATTAGGCAACTTGAGAGATTAGAAGCGTATAGTCTTGGCTCCAGAAGTTCTTACCTGTACTCCATGGGGCTCCTTCTTCATGCATTTCAACTGAAATAGTATATTCTCCTGGGCCTAAATTACCTAAATTCCATGCCATCCCATAATCCAATACATTAGGAGCTACTTCTGGATTATCAGATACCCTATTTGATAATTGATTTGTCCACAGCCCTCTATTCCATTGACTGACATTGTCAAATTGTTGTGAAACTTCGATCTGGTTTTGAACGATTCCTTGTAATGAAACTAGAGGATCTGTTTGCCCTTTCTGTGTAATTATTACTGAAATATTTGAATCCTTAACATCCAAGTTATCACGTACAGCAAGTCCAAGAATCACTTCAATTGAGTCTTGATTAATCGATAGATCATATACAGAGTTGTCCCAACTATATCCTGCAATTCCTTCAGTATATTCAATGTCTATTCCGTCAGCAACGTGAGGTGGAGCTATATCTGCCAAGGGTGGATTTACAATAGCAAATGAAAGTGCTAACCATGTAAATAGATACAAGAAACCTGCCCGAAACCAGTTACCTCTAGTGTAAAGATCATAATAATTAGAAGGAATTATAGCTTTATGTAATGGTTTTAATGTAAAAATTAGTAAGACTGGAAGTAGCCAAAGAGCTTGTTCTGTTTTTTCTAAAGTCGGCATGAAATAATAACGCATCATTAATGCAACAACAAGCCCAAAAATTATAACCAGCCACATTGAGAGTGCGTCTGCTTTTTCTTTAGATGCATGAGATGCGGGCTCAAATGGTTCTAATGTAGTGCTTTTTCGTTCCTCTCGATTTCCGTCTCTTGGTTTTTTCTTTCCAGAATATGCACTTGCTCGCAGGGCTGAGTCTACATCTACCATTGCTCTCGCGTTAAAGGGAAGATGACAGACACATCAATGCTACGCGTGAAAGTGAGTTAGGAATAAGGCATAATTATCGGGGAATACTCAAATGTATTTGTTGCTCGGTAAGGAAATAATGCCGGGGTGGCGTAGTTGGTAGCGCGTCGGACTCATAGGGCAGCCGTAAGGCATGTTCGCGCCGAATACCCACTTTGTGATGCCTGAGTCATCCGAAGGTCGCGGGTTCAAGTCCCGCTCCCGGCACCATTTTGCCAAAGCTAACGCTAATTACGATGGGTACTGAGGACTCCAAAAGGAGCCAACTCAGTCCTTACGTCTACTTGTAATTATTATTGCGGCACCGATTAGAGATACAAGACTCATCATAGAGGAGAATCCTGGCAATCCAAGGAATCCGCCGTCATCGGAATCTTCTGTAGTATCAGGTATTCCAGCTTCTTGCTGGGCCTGTGCATTATCTCCAATTCCATCGCCATCACTGTCCTTGGTCTCTGATTCATCATATGGGAATGCATCTTCGTTATTTCCGACACCATCTCCATCGCTATCAACAAATTCTAATGGATCAGTTGGGAAAGCATCGGTATTATCTCCAACTCCGTCTGAATCTGTATCAATCCAATCATTAGAATCTGAAGGGAATACATCTGCATTATCTCCAACTCCATCTCCATCACTATCGAATCTTTCTCTAGGATCATCTGGGAATGCATCTGAATTATCTCCTACGCCATCTCTGTCTGAGTCCCTATGTTCATTTGAGTCCAATGGGAAGTAATCCAAGAAGTCCATGAAACCATCATTGTCGTCATCAATATCTTCATTATCTCCGACTCCATCGCCATCGGAATCAAGCCATTCATCCTTATCATTGGGGAAAGCATCATCCTCATCTCCAACTCCATCTCCATCACTATCTTCGGTAACATCTGGGTTTAGAGGGGCGCCATCTAGATCGTTTGGTACTCCATCTCCATCTGAGTCATTATCAGAATTATCTCCTATTCCATCTCCATCAGTGTCAAACTGTTCATCTGGATTATCAGGATAGATGTCGGAATTATCTCCAACTCCATCTCCATCTGAGTCAACTGATTCATCAGCATCATCTGGGAATGCATCTTCATCATCTGGAACTCCATCTCCGTCGTTATCATTATCGGCTGAATCACTAACTCCATCATTATCATCATCGGTATCAGCATTGTTACCAATTCCATCATTGTCGGTATCTAACCACTCTTCGGAATCCCAGGGGAATGCATCCGAATTATCTCCAACTCCGTCCTCATCTGAGTCATACCACTCAGTTGAGTCATATGGGAATGCATCAATAGTGTCAGGTACTCCGTCCAAATCTGAATCCGAGACGCAGTCTCCTTCAAGCCAAGTATATGAGTGCCAAGATTCCCCACTATTGACATTAGATAGATTTACATCAATCTCTACGGTACAAACCTCGAAGTTTGAATATATATCGATCAATACAGAATAAAATTCTTCTCCATATGGAACCATATACATTCCTGACGAATTGTTATCATGTATTCCGTCAATGAATACATCATATTTTATGGACCATGATTGATTGAAATAATTCATATTATTTGCTACAGCTTGGAATGAGTAAAAGTATGAGAAGGCAGATGATTCTCCCATTACATTTGTCGTATTGCCCCAGTAACCTAGGCTGAATCCTTCATCCTCGCCGAAGGAACAATCTTCATTGCCATCATTAACTAAATCCATGTTAATTGTATCCCCATCATAACAATCAAACCAGCTGTCGTGATCATTTGTGGAGTTGCCATCACCATCTGTATCGTATGATAAATCCATGTCAAATGGTTCATCGGCTCCATCTCCACAGTCAACATTGCCATCATTAACTAGACTGAAATTTATGTACTGCTCTGCACTATTTGGATCTCCTGCAGTTTCATGGCATACATATATTTGTGAACCAGTTGAAGGATAGTATTGTTCTAGCATGATATCGGGTTGTACGCATTCCAAATCATTATCTAATGTGAATGAATTGACCAATAAGCCATTTCTATCATGAATAGATGCTGAAACTGAAATAGCACAATCGTAACGGCTAACATAAACTTCGAATACTGAGAAGTGATTTACTTCATGTTCTTCAATCGTGTAAGCGCCACTATCATATGGTTCTCCATTCAAATGAATTTCATATTCTACAAAATATTGTTGACTGGACAAATCTGTTGAGTTAATTTGATAGAACATGAAATCTGTAAATACAAGTACACCTATTTCCAGTCCTGGTGGTGTGATATTAGCTATTACCCAGTTTGATTCTATCATAAATTCACCTTCTGTATAGAATTCAAATTCTACTAAATTACCGATACTAGTTTGGTTAAACGTCTCATTTCCATGGGAAGTCGTATTTTGATCGTAATTGTAGATATATACTGATTCTAAATCTAATTCTGAGTTACCTACGAAGATGAAATGCCAAATTGGTGCGCCTTCTTCATATGAAAATGGAACACTCAGTTCTAGTTCTACTCCGGGTACTTGAGTGAATTCTAAAATCCATAATCCGGATGCTACAGGCGGAATACTAGAGAAGTTCAGTTCCAAGTCATCTGAATCTGCATAAGTCCATCCATATCCATTAAGAGTAAACGGTGGTGGTGAATCGGATTCTCCATCATTGAACTGGGAATTAGCAAACATATTTTCTGTTTCGTTAACTATGCCATCCCCGTTTCCAATAGCCATATCTACAAACATTCCTAATTCAACATTCAGAATGTACGTGTATGGCAGATATAGGGTATAATTTTCATCCTGATTAGATTCTAATGATACTACAGCCTCGAAGCCCTCAGTGAAATCTTCTAAGTTAGTCATGCACGGGCCTTGCTCATAGATTTCAGAACTCATTAATTCCATCATTTCTCCATTATAGTCGAATGAAAGACGTGCTTGAATTTCCAATCCACAATACCAATGTGGTACATCGATACTCAAGTCAAGTGAGCTATTTTCTTCGGAAGCATTCCAAACCATTGTCTGATTCAGCAGTTCGTGTCCATACATTCTGGCAATCATCTCCATTTGGTAAGTTACTCCCTCTTCTAGTTCAGCAATATTGAACGCCATGTCATATAGTCCCTCTTCAGTAATCATATGATTCCAACCATCACCATACGTATACCATGATTCAGAGTAGTCATCATACATGGAGAAGTTAAACCAACCAGTTGGCATTTCTTCGCATGGACCTTGTTTACTATTTCCATATCCATTTACATTCTTCCAACCATCGGTAGTATTGACTCTGAGATTGGTATTGATGTAAATATTACATGTGAAGTCGTCGATAGTAATATTCCATGGTACTTCAATTACATTCTCACTAGAATGAATCCATGTGTAAGAATCACTGAATTGATTATTCCAATCATTATTTAGTACATAATACCAATCTAATTCGAACTCATATCCTTCTGGAACTGAGCCGTTGTATCCATCAAACATTATCTCCCATGACAGTTCAGTAGTACCAGCGTCAATTTCGTAATTGTATGGGTATAAGTCCATGTCAACTCGGTAGCATTCGTCGTTATAGAAGTAGTAATATTGATTATACACAGTAGAACTTTGTCCATCTGAAACATTGTAAAGGGTCGCAGAAATTTGTAGACTACAATCCCATTCTGTTAGATTCGCTACGAAATCTACTTCTTCTGTGCCATTGAATGTAAATTCATGATAGAACCAACCATTCCAACTACTTGATGTACTCCAATAATAGTTAAGTGAATAGTTGCTTCCATCATCTAGATTATCTAAGATCCAAGTGAAATTGTTTGATCCAGTGTAGACAGAATTATCGTTATCTTCGAGATCTGAGCTATCAGAAATCAAATCAAATGGTAATAGACATGGACCAGGGATATTAATATCATAATTCCCCATATGCATGTAATTGCCATCTGTAGTATTGTAAAGATTGACATAGAAATAAACATTACAATCTGTATTCATCAATGTAATGTTAAATGTGTGCCCGTCGGTGATATTGTCAGAATTGTCTACATGGATATCTGAGGGGTAGAACCAACCATTCCAACTGCTTGATGTACTCCAATAATATTCAACTCTATACTGAGTATTATTATGCATGTCACTAAAGTCGAATAATACTTCAGTAGTTCCTGCCTCAAAGGAGAAATCCTCACCAGAAAAGCCAAGAGCGTCTACTGTGAAATTTCCTTGGTCGTCCCTTACTGAAACATCAAATGGTGGTTTACATGGCTCATCTGGATAAAAGTAGAAATTATCAATATTATAGTTTTGACCTGTATATACAGATTCTGCTCTAAGATATGATCTTATTTCTATTTGACATACATATTCATCAATAGTCAATGAGAAATTGTAGAAAGCATTCTCCGAACCTGAGACGTCAACATATTCCCATTCTCCGTCAGTACCATCATAAGTATAAATCTCAATTTCATATTCGTAATCTACCAATAAGTCTTCGAATACCATTGAGAAATTTGTTGTTCCTGGCATCATCTTGAAATATTCATATGAGCCATAATTGGACCAATTGCCATCATCATCTTGAATGTCTATCGAAGTAGTCCCTGCTTCTTCGATACATTCTGATTGTGGATAAATATATGTGCTCGAGAAATAGTGATTACCAGAGAAAGTACTGTAAATTCTTGGATATGAATAGATACTCCATGAACACTCGAATTCACTCAAGGTGAGGGTCCATTCAATTGTTCCATCATCTCCGGTAACATAATCGCCCCACCCATATCCTGGTGAACTGAAGTAGAAATAATACTCAGTTTCACCCATTGAGCTGATGTCATAATACATTTCTGTGGCTCCTGGATAAAATACGGTTTCATCGGTTACTTCCATCCATGTTCCGTTTCCTTCAATATCAGCAAACAGTGGGAATGAAAGAGTAGATTCTCCCTCTGTTCCATCACAAGGTCCATCAACATAAATGTATGATGAATTCAAATTAGAGTTTGAATAAGTACTAGTTTTAACATAAAGATACGGCCTTAATTCTATATCGCAAACATGCCCTGGTACTTCGAATGTGAAGACAAACTCATAATTTGAAAAATTATCAGGAATTATCATCTGACTTTCGAAGAATACAAGATTGTAATCGAATCTAACTTCAAGCTCTGCAGCATATGGGAAGTTGTTCTGTAATCCATCAACCTGTAATATAACGGAATTATTTCCTTCTATAAGTTCTGAATCATCTTCGATCACATTTGAATTTTCATCGACTACGGTTAACTCTGCATCTACAGACCAATTATAGCTCATTGATTCACATGGTCCATCGACATAAAAGCTATCAGATCCAAGTCCCCATGTATTGTAGTCATTGCCGTTTCCAGAGTCGTATCTGAAGTCATACAAGCGCAAGTCCCAATTGAAGTACATTGAGCATGCCCAAGCTGCTACTGGAACTGTCATCTCAAATGGTGAACCATCGTAATTAAAGTAGAAGTATTCAGAATTACTCGGGAATCCTGTATCACGATAATAGACGTATAATCTGTAATCTGCTCCTACTGATAAATTCTGGAAGTGAATTTCGATTTCATTATCTCCAGATGGTAAAGTTGGATTAGTGCCATTAGAATCTTCATCTAATGGGATTACTGATAACGATGATTCGTCATAGTAGTATAGAGAGGCCCTGCTTTGATCGGGGTATACCCAATTATCACAGTTTGGATAGAAGTGGTAGCTTTCTTGATCCATTTCAATAAAGCTATCAGTATCAACAAACAATCGATATACTATTTCCACTTGACAGCTAGAGGAGTTATCTATATGCAAATCCCAAGCGAATGTAGTGGAATTAGTATTAGCTTCCCATATCTCGTATTGGTAGTGTACAATATCATAATTAACATTTACATACCAGTCTAATGCATAGTTTGTTCCAACAGATAGGTCGGTTAGGTTCCACTCTAGGTTGTTAGTTCCATTATCTAAATCATACCAATCTTCCCAAATTTGACCCAAACCTTCCATATCCAATGAGACATTTCCTGGCTCATTACAATCCGATTCATAATAACTTGAAGAACCTCGTAAATATGTGTTATATCCTCGGAAATCATCGTAATACACATTAACATAAATTTGAACTTCGCAGTCCCATTCTGTAAGAATTACTTCTATCGGGAAAATATTATTTGAATCAGAAATATCCTCATCGCTGTAATAATTCCACTGACTGGATTGTGTATACCATCTGTAATTAACATTGTAGCTGGTGGATGAATCAGCTAACTGTGAAAAGTCTAGCATAAGTTCTACAGTTCCGCTACCGATATTATCCCATTCACTAACTTGCGTTAGATTTCCATCTCCATCTAGATCCACCAATACATCCCATGGCATCATATTTTCATTGTAATTGCAATTTGGATAGAAGTATCTACTAGTTTGATCTACTTCTGACCAATAATTGTCTTCAGAATCGAAATAATATAATCTACCTTCTAATCTTACACTACAAACCCCCTCAGATGGTAAAGTGAATGAATAGTCGATAGTTATATTTCCGCTTCCATTAATCATTATTTCTTCAACACTCATTGAATTATAGTTGAAGTCAGTTTTGATTACGAACACAAATTCATACCCTTCTGGTAAGTCATATAATAAGAATGACATTTCGTTTAATCCTGCTGATAAATCATTACTGTCCGGATATTCTCCATTGGAATCTGTTAGATCAATCCACACGTTATAGCAATCTGGAACATCAAAGTAGAAATATTCATTTCCAAAAATGTGACTTCCATTGTCTGCATAGTAAATTGATGCACGGACATATGGATTACAGTCCCAATCACCTATATCTAATGTAAATAACAAATCATTTGAACCATTATAGTAGAAGTAATAATTTTGGTAGTTAGAGTTTGATCCAGTGGACCAATACCAATCTACTCTGTATTGAATTCCATCTTCGAGATTATCGAAGGTCCAAGCTAAATTGTTTTCACCTACTGAAAGAACGTTTTCTTCCTGATTATCAAATTCTATTCCGTTGTATTCTAATCCAAATGGTTTCAGACATGGTCCGTCTAAGTATATATCATAGCTTCCCATATGTGAATTTTGACCTGCTGTTTTGTTGTATACTCTAGCATAAATGTATGCATTACAATCAAATGAAGACATAGACATATTGAAGTGTAATCCATCGGAAACGTTGTCTGAAGTATCTACATATATATCATTATAATACCAACCATTCCAGCTACTTCCATCATAGTACCATTCTATCCTGTAAGCAGAATCGTTATCCATATGACTGAAATCAAAGAATAGATGATTGTTTCCTGAATTGAGGCTGAAATCATTCAATAATGCATCTACTGTCAAATTCCCTTCAGAGTCCATAGCCATCAAGTCGAATGGTGGATAACATGGCTCTTGGGGATGGAAACTGAAACTGAAGTATACATTACATTCATATTTATTGATAGTGATATTAAAATCGATATATTCTGATGTATTTGAAAAACCTGTGAAGTAGTAATTTGGCTGACCATAGTGATAATTACCAATGTAATAATAATAATAGAAGTAATATTCATATCCATCTAATAAGCTTGAAACTTCCCAAGTGAAATTTGTGGTTCCAGGCATAATATAGTAATCATATCCACTTCCAGAAGAATAAGCTGATTGATTGCCTTCAGAGTCTTCTATCCAAACAATAATATCTCCACCGTCGAGACATTCATTATCGAAATAGATGTATGTTGATCCGGGGCTGTGTGAACCTGTCCACTCACTTCTAAATTCAATTCTACTGTATATGTAAGGATTGCAATTAAATTCTGTGACAGTCAATTCCCATTCAATTATATCATAGTCTGCTCCTGTGATATATTCACTCCAGCCGAAGTTTGGTCCATGATAGTTGAAGTAAATTTCTGTATCATTGGAGAGTTTAGAAACATCCCAGTACATCTTTGTAACGCCCGGTGAAAAGAATGTTTCATCATCAACTTCAGTCCATGTCCCATTAATCTCCGCAAACAGTGGGAAGGAATATCTGGCATCATAAGTGCTCCAAGAGCTTCCGTCACATGGTCCATCTACGTATTGATTGATATAGCTTAATTGATTATTTCCTGATTGGGTCTTAACATAAAGATAAGCACGAATTTCCATATTACAAACGAAACCAGGAATATCAAAATCAGTAGTTAGTTCTGTAGTAGAGTTATTATCTCCAAACCATGTAACTGAGTTAAATACATTGATATAGCCTTCATATCTAACTTGAAGTTCCATATAATAAGGGAAATTATTCTGTAGATTCTGTGCAGATAGTGTGATAGAATTATTGGTTTCTCCGAATTCGGTATCTGAAGTAATGTTGTTGCCATCCTGATCAACTAGGCTAAACTCTGGAGTAGAGGATGAATCATAGCTCATACTTTCACATGGCCCCTCTAAAGATCCACTATCGGATCCCATATGCCAACTATTATATCCGCCGTTGTTTGATCCATATCTGAAGTCATATAGGTACAGATTCCAATTATAATTAATGTTGCAAGCCCAAGGAGCAATGTCTACAGTCCTTGTAAGTGGAGTTCCATCGTAATTGAAATAGATATATTCTGAATTACTATCAAAACCGGTTCCAGAATAATAGAAGTAAAGTCTGTAGTTTGCACCTTCACTCATATTTTCGAATCTAATTTCGAAGTCTACTTCTCCTGAGGATAATTGTGGTTCTTCGACCCATGTATCATTTACCAAGGAGTAAATGCTGATGTAACTATCTTCTGGATATTGGAGTGAATCACAATTAAAGTATTCATACAAGCTCTGACCTGTTAATTGTAACCATTCTCTTTCATCGCTATCCGATGTATCTGCATACACTCTGTAGTATATTTGTAAATCACATACAACCGAAGTATCTAGATCTAAGGTCCAGTTGAATAATTCATTATCATTTTCTCCTGAGTCCCATGTTTCGGCCACATACATAACATAATCATTGTTTAGCCGAACAGTCCACTCTAATGTAAATGTTTGATTTAATGCGATGTTAGTTATATTCCAGGCCATATTATTTGAGCCATTGATTAGAATATCATCACCGATGTAATAATCTCCGGATTCCTCGTCATTTACCTCTAGAACTATTTCGCCATATGTGGTACAAGGAGTAGAAATATACCTAGTTTCACTGGTTAGATGCCGAGAGTTTTCGGCCAAATCGTACATGTAAAGGTAAACATATATGGATACGTCGCAAGTCCATTCATCTACATTGAGTTCGAATTCTACATAATCAGGCTGATCATCTGGATAGAATGTCCCCCAACTATTGCTTTGATAATCGGTAATCGATTGTGCATTGGAATTCATGTAATATCTAATATCGCTATCAAGTTGGGTAAAATTGACTCGAATTGATAAGTTTCCATTTTCTGCATCTGAGGATTGCACCCAAGTACCATCATCTTGTAAGATTTCTATGGGGAACATATTGAATTCCTGATCGTAACTACATGATGAATCAAAATTCCACCCTCTGTTTTCCAATTGTATATATTTTTCAGATTCTTCCACATAAACAAATAAAACAGCATTCTGATTTACATCGCATGTGTTTTCTCCAACATCAATAATAAATGAATGATAATAATCCTCGGATGATGAATTGAAATAAATTGTATCAAAACTCACTAAATCTCCATTTCTATAATCAAACCACTGTATTGCATAGGATTGATTTAATACCATATCAGACACATGCCATCTTAATTCATGCTCTCCCTCGGTAAGGAATCTATTACTATCATGAGATCCCCATCCATAACTTCGATTTACTTGAATATCTACATTTCCACCATCTTCACATCCATCTGGATTAAAGCTTTGACTTCTGTAATGCTCTTGGTTTCCATTATTAGAGTCGTTGTATATATACCCGTAGATGTGGACATAGCAATCCCAGACTGTGGTGTTTAGTTGCCAATCTAAGTCATTACCATCGTAGGTGAAACTTTGATCGAAATACTGAGTATTGGATGAGGTAGAGGACCAGTACCAATACATTCTATATTCTGAATTAATTTCTAAATTTGAAAAATCCCATCTCATATGGTTATTACCAATTAAAAGAGAGTCTGAATTTACATTTTCATAGAAGTAGTTTCCTAGTTCATTACTAACCAATGTTTGTAGCATAAACGGAACAATGCATGGGCCATCCAATACTATGTCTTGGTAACTACCAATTTGTCGGTTTTGTCCGTAAGATCTGTCATAAACTCTGATATCCAGTAGTATTACACAATCATCTTCTTCTAGAGATAGATTGAAGTGGAAGCCTGAATTTTGATTGTCCACAGTGAAATAATTATCATAATACCAGCCATTTCCTCCGTTCTCAGAACTCCAATAGTAATCAACTTCATAATCTCCAACTCCAATTTCTGAGAAATTCAAGAATATATGTGAAGTTCCAGTTGGAAGTGAAATTGATGAGGTGTCGAATGTTTCTCCATTTGGATCGATATAGGTTATATCAAATTCTGGAACGCATGGCTCTTCTGTACTTATATACAGGCTGTCAGCTACATCGATAAAGCTTCCATCCACATAAATTCTCAGATAAGCATATCCATATAATTCGCAAGTGTGCTCATCAATCATCAAGGGGAAGTGCCAAGATTCATTCTCATTATCTGCATACCATTTATCTCCAGCATTGCTATAAATTTGAGATCCATCTTTGTATACATAGAAGTAAAGTTCGTATCGCTCTCCGATATTCAAATCTGTCATATTCCAGTACAAGTCTACTTGCCCCACTGGTAAATCAAAATTAGTACTCTCTAAATTCTCGTTCCATTCTCCATCTAAAACACCTGAAAGTGAGAAATCTCCAGCTGGATTACAAGATGGGAGAGATAAGTAACTAGTCTGTGAATCTAATAGGTTTTGCCATCCAGAAGTTGGAGTGATGAGATAAATATTCACATTATAGCTAACTACGCATGTCCAATCTGATACACTGAAATTGAAATATATATCTTCGCCATTATAATCGTTTGAGGATGAAGATGAATCATAGTCAGTTTCTCCAATATCGAAATATTGGCTGAAGCTGTAACTAGATGAGCCTTGAGCATTTATTGAGGCACTAATGTAATAGGAAGCGTTTTCCATGAGATTTAGATCTCCAACATCGAATCTTAATTGGTTATTCCCTTGGTTTAAAGAATCAATGTTTGACTCCCAAGCTTGTGAAGTTACATTAAATTTGGATAGTGATACTTGTGAGCCAGAATAATCGCAATTTGTAGAATTGCCATTATAACCCAAATTTCTACCTATGGAATCTACATGGTGCCATGTATTATATTCCTTAATGTATAAAACTCCGTAGAGATATATGCTACAAATGTCGCCTTCCAGATTTATAGACCAAATATCTTCGAATTCATTTTCTTCACCCATTGGAATAAAATCATTGAAGTATAT
>LURV01000137.1 GCA_001629205.1 Marine group II euryarchaeote REDSEA-S30_B12 | reverse complement strand
GAAAAAAACATGGATTGAAAGTAGCAGTAATTGAAGCTGATGTCCATAGACCAGGGGCTTACCAGCAATTGACTCAGCTTCTAGAAAATCGAGATATTGATATATATGGCGAACCTGAAACAAAAAATGCTTCTGCTATTGTGAAAAATGGATTGAAGAAATATGGAAATTCAGATGTAATAATTATCGATACGGCCGGTAGAGATAGTTTGGATGGAGAATTAAAAGATGAATTAATCAATATTGCAGAAATAGCTAATGCCACCGAGAGATTTCTTGTAATTGATGCTCAGGTTGGGCAGGCAGCAGGTCCAGTGGCTACAACATTTCATGATTTAGTTGGAGTAACTGGAACTATTGTAACAAAATTGGATGGGACTGCTAGGGGTGGTGGAGCATTAAGTGCAGTTGCTAATACAGGTGCACCGATTGTTTTTGTTGGGGAAGGAGAAAGGATAAATGATTTAGAGAAATTTGAATCTGATAGATTTATTTCCAGATTATTAGGAATGGGAGATATAAAGGGGCTAATTGATCTAGCTCCTGAAGACTTAGATGAGCAAGAAGCAATGAGGTTGACTCAAAGATTAATGTCAGGTAGATTTTCCCTTACTGACATGTATAGTCAAATGGAAATGATGAGCAAAATTGGTACATTAGACAAGGTAATGTCTCATCTACCTGACTCAATGTTTGGTGGACTATCAAGTATGAGTGTTGGTCAGAAAAAGCAAATGCAGAAAAATCTAGAAAAATATAGAGTAGTGATGGACTCAATGACTCAGGAAGAAAAGGATGACCCTCTATTATTAAAATCTAGCAGAATTAGAAGAATAGCTAGAGGTTCAGGCTGCGAAGAGAAGGATGTGAAGGATTTACTCTCGCAATGGAATAAAAGTAAAAAGATGATGAGGGGAATTAAGGGAGATCGTAGATTCAGACGTCAAATGCAGTCGATGATGGGCGATGACGCTCTTCAATGATGGGGAATTAAATTGAGAAGATTTGCTATTGTTGGTCACAGGGCTCCAAGTATTGGCTCTTTCAATTTGAATGATTTGAGTGGTTCGGGTGGCAGAATGGATGTTCTTGCTAGAGCAATAAATGCAGCATTGTTCATCTCTCATGGAATTAGAAATGATACTGAGATTATTGTTCATCTTAATGGGATATCTGGAATTTCTAGAAGAGTAAAATTTGATGGTAATATCCTCAAAGGTGTTCATCCAGATGAACGGTCAATCTCTGGACAGATTAGATCAATTATAGGAAAAGAGATGCCACCAATTGGAACTTTTGTATCTATTTCTGATGGGATATCGCACTCTGGTGGGAGTCTAGCTGATACTATAAAAGAATGGAAAGAGTTAGATTTAGAAATATTTATTCTTGATTCAGAAGGGGAATCTACAAAAGAATGGATTAAAAGCAGTGAATTAGCTTTTGTAATTTCGGACGATTTGGATTTCACGAAAGAAGAAAATAAATTATTGAGTAAATTTAAAAAAATTTCTTTAGGTTCCAATGAATTACAGGGTCAAGCGTGTATTTCAATAATTCATTATATTCTTGATAATCAAGAATAAAACCAAGAAGGTAAGCCAGTTTCAGGATTGGATTCAATTGCATTTTCCAGTAATTCATTAGTAACTCCCAATGGATGTAATTGTGGCCAACTGGCAAGGGGAGTTATTGATGCAAAACCATTCTTAATTGATAGGCAATCAGTATTTTCAATCTCTTCTTCAATTATGGTTGCTGCTCCTACATGAAAAGTAACTTCATCCGAATCATTAGACATCATATCTGATGCATTTTGATACCATCTTGCTCCTAATTTGACTGTTTGTAAATTACCATTCCAAACTTCAGGGACATTAATATTAAGGAAAATATCACCTAATAAGAATGAATTTTGTACATTTGTTAAATGATTTTTTTGGATTTCCATTTTAGATCCTTCTGGCCGTAGTAAATTTGGCGGCTTAATTGGTAACAGTTGTGAGACTTCATTTACAATTTGTAAGGTACATGCAATACTTTCGGAATAATTTTGATGGGAATATGTCGCTAAGCTTACACTAATAGAGGGTAAGCCATACAATGAGGCCTCTCTTGCAGCTGAAACTGTTCCAGAGTGAAAAATATCCACTGAGAGGTTGGGTCCACGGTTAATTCCAGATATGCATAGAGAAGGAGAAATTTCTGGGGCTATTTTATTCAATCCGCCATCTAGAGCCACAATGACACAATCACATGGAGTCCCATCTAGTGAAAAAATTCTTAGATTGGAATCTTTGTTAATAGTAATTGACTTCGCTAATTCTTTATGTTCTTGGAATTGCATACCATCTCTCAATGTTAGTTTCATTCCTGATGCAGATTGTTCATTTAATGGTGCTATTACTAATATTGGATGGCCTAATTCATTTAGTGCACTAGCTAATTTTAGTATACCTGGAGAGTTTACTCCATCATCATTTGTTAGTAACAATGGCAATCTATCCATGGTGATGCGAGAAGGTCTTAGTTCATGAAATAACTTAATCGGGATTTTCTGAATTTTCTTCTAAAGTAATTATTATTGCCCCAGTAATCATTAATAGTCCACCAATTGTTGTATATTTTCCAAGAATTAGTTCATTTGTGAAAAACCATCCTACAATTCCACCAATTACTGGTTCGAATAATAAAGAGATTGAAACGACAATTGGAGATACCCATTTTAGTAGAGTATTAATTCCTGTATGTCCCATTAGTCCCGGTCCAAAGGCTAGAAAGGCTATCCAGGGTAGCCACATCGCATCTAGCCAACCAAATGCACTTTTCTCCGGAATTGTTGAGTAAATTGAAGTTCCTTCTAAGCATATTGAGCTGATTGTTAATATCAATCCAGCTACAAATGTTACAGGTAAAGCATAAATAAAGACGGGGATCTCTCTATCGGTACGTAGGTATTTCCCAATAAATAAATATCCAACAACAGATATCGCTCCAAAAAAAGCTGCTGCATCTCCGGCAAGACTAGCTTGACCTATGCTACCTATATCACCTAGAGATATTACAGCTCCAAAGAAACCGATTGTGGCTCCGATAATATGGGCCTTTTTCACTTTGATTCCAATTATCGGCATTATTGAAACAACTACCAATGGATGGCTAGTTACAAAAAGCAAACTTCGTACTAGACTTGTATTATCTAGAGACCAAATCCAACTTCCAAAATGTATTGCAAGAAAAATACTAGAGTAAAAGATTAGAAGCCAGTCTCTTCTATTGGGCTTATCTAATTCTTTATTTGTCCATTGAAAAAATAACCCTGGTAGAAGTACTATTGATGTGGCATACATTCTCCATGAAGCTCTAAGAAATGGTGGAATAGCTGACATTTCTTGTAAAACTGCTCCAGCACTTGAAACTGCAATTACAGCTATTACTAATAGAGGCCAAGCGAAAAATGGTTTTTTGATTATATTTGCTGACATTCTAATCTGCTAATTCCGCATCCAATATAGAAGATTGTGATTTATTTGATTTATCTTCTGATTTTGCTTTTTGATTACCAAGTATTCCTGCCCTTCTGAATAGGATGTAAACTATTGCACCCAATATCATGTTGATTATGATAAAACCAGTAATTCTTGCATATGGCCACCAAGAATTGATCCCTAAGCTAGTTTCGTCTAATACTGCCAGAATAGCTGCTTCAACACCATAGAATGCTTCGCCGGTAAGAGCTCCTGCTGCAATCATGAAAGTGAAAAGTAGCATTTGCGCTCCCTTTTTTTCGCCTGCTGAAATTCCTTCTGTTTTCTTAACCGATTCCACAATTGGTTTTAGTCTTCTATTTTCCCACCAAGATCTGTATGCCCCACCAATTAACATTGGGAAAGTAGTTGGAGTGGGTAAATACATACCAAGGCCGAATGAAGTACCCATTCCTGTTGCCCATTCTACAAAAGCACCTAATAGCATTCCAACTAATAATGCACTCCAATTTCCTTGCCCTTCTGCAACTATTGTTGTGAAGTATGCAAATGCATTTGCTTGTGGAGCAAGAAGTTTAATTGTTCCATCCGCCAATAGTTTGGATAAGAAGATGGCAACTCCTGCTCCTAAAATAGCTCCAGGAATTATTCCCATTATATTGCCTTTAGAAATGTGATATGGCCGATTACCAATGTATAAACTATTCTTATAATCACCAACTACTGTTCCACTCATACTTATCGCTGATCCAAAAACTGTTGTGCCGATTAGAGCCATTAAAACGGATTCTTCTTTGGTAAGTCCTAGATCGAAATTCAAAAATATCATCAAAAGCATAAGCAGTACAATGAAAGAAGTTCCAGATATTGGCTCTATTCCTGTCTCGCCCATCACTCTAACTGCAATTGCACCTAGAAGGAATGTTGTAAACAGTAATACTGTAGAAAATATAATTGAGGGTAGTATTGGAAATCCACCTAAAATAAAAATCATTGAGATAGCGAAGAAAGAAAGAATCATGAATATAGGAATGTGTGATAATGGCCATTCATACCAACCTTTTCCTTCCACAAATTCTTCTCCTTTCTCTCCAGAAAAAGCCCCAGAGATATCGCCAAAAATTCCAATAAATGTCGGAGTCATCTTTAGAAGACCCAAAATCCCACCACCTAGAATTGCTCCTATCGCAATAGTTCTGATTATTGATTCAAATGCTTCCCATTGTACCGTTGGTTTGTCCGTTTCGGCATAATAAGTAATATTGACATATTCTCCTATTGAGGGATCATACACAGGAACATCTTGAATTACTGCTAACGGAATTAGCCAAAACCATGCTAAAATTGATCCAAGACTTACTAGAAATGCAGCTCTAAACTTCATAAACCAGCCTATAGCAAAAAGAGTAGGACTAACATCAACCCCTAAAAATGTATAGGAAAGTGGATTTCCAGATTCATAATTTGTTATGCCACCATTAGGGGCATATCCCAATGATTCTCCAGTTGAGTCAGTGAGTTTACTAGGCTGGTGTATCCAACGTTCAGTATAAATTGATGCTAAGCCCCATTTCTCACCTGAAAAAGACATGGCCAGCCAATCAGCCAGACTACTAGGGATTCCAGCTAATTTTTTTGACCATCGAATAGGGTAGTCAATAACAAACATAATTCCCATGGTAATTATGGTCCAAATTCCTACTGTATTGATTGATTTTCTTGCTTCTTCTGCTGACCCAGTGCTGACATCTGTTGAGATATCCAGTAGTTTAAGAGTAACCTCGAATCCAGGCATAGGAAGGGGATCTTCAACCAACCACACCCTTCTGAAAATTATAAAATACATAACTCCTAGGAAACCTGCAAACATTGATGCAATAATACCAATAAATGCTAGATTCCATGTATCTACTGAAGATATTAAGTGTCCATCTCCAATTTTGTAGTCTTCTGAATATGCTAGCAAGAATATTGCAGGGAATGTGAAAATAAATCCAATTGAAGCATTAGTAGCTCCTGTAGTTGCACTTGTTGCTATATTAACCTCAGAGGGCGACCATTGTAGAGCCATTCCCAAAGCAATATACCACGCGGCTGAAACTGCGAGTCCAATTTTCAATCCTATATATGCAGTAACTCCACTAAATATTGCTCCAATAAATATTCCAATGAATACCTTTTTTGAGCTCCAATGACTAATTTCAAATGAATCATTAAGATTTTTTTCTTCAAGATACTGCTCCAAAATACCAGTATTAAGATTATTATACATATCCTGATCTAACCAAGTAAGAGTTCCTTTCTCTATTGATTCCAAACCAGAAGGAGTTACTGGTTGTCTGTACGGTGATCTCTCGACGTCAGACATACTGATGATGGTGAGAGAATCACCCTTATACTTCACCCGATAAAATTAGTGATCTCTACTAATTTTATACCTTCCCATAGCTTCCATCCATTGTATCTCTCCCCCAGCTTCAAGATTCATTTCGGGTTCTTTTGGAAGAATTAGTGTCTCATATGTTTTATTATCCATCGCATGTACTTCATTACCTTGAATGTGAGTAATAATTGCGGATCCTTTCTCAATAAGCGGGATATTAATTGTATCAGTTACTGTACCTACATGAGATTTCTTTTGTCCTGTAAAAATATCTTCTAGTTCAATTCTAGCTTTAGCAGAACCATGCTTTCCTGGCTTGGATTTTGACATACTCAGTATTTTGTAAGCATCGTTTTCAATCGCTACATATCGTCCTACTTTCAGTGTTCTAATTTCAGCTCTAGTCGTTCCGGGCACATGCCGGTGTCTGATAGTCGCCTTATCAGCATTAGGGAAGTTGCCCTGAGCCGAATCAATTGATCCGACTCAGGGTTACGTATTTTTTTGACTTAACTAGTCATCCTTGCGTCGACCTAGTAGTGCAGCCCCTAGTAGGGATATTGCAGCTAGTAACGATGGGAATCCAGGTACTGCATTGCTCCAACCAAGTTCTGGTTGCGCATAATCTGCAGTATTAGTCCTAGAGTCAGTATCGTCAATAGCGTCACAGGTGCCATCGCCATCGAAATCAGATGGTTTGGAAGCTTGACTCTTGCTGTCTGTACCACATTCAGCTTCATCTTCATCAGATACTCCATCGCCATCATCATCGGTATCTGCATTATCACCAATTCCATCGCTGTCCGTATCTAGCCACTCAGATGCATCATCTGGGAATGGATCAGCGTTTGAACCAGTATCAATTATACCGTCTCCATCCTTATCTGGATCGCTATTATCTCCAATTCCATCACCGTCCATATCAGCTGATTCAGTTGAATCCAATGGGAATGCATCTTCATCATTTGATACGCCATCTTCATCTTTATCTGTATCAGCATTATCTCCTACTCCATCACCATCAGTGTCTCTTGTTTCTGTAGCATCGTACTGTAAGAAGCACGGGTCAGCAACATCATCACCATCTGTATCTGGACATTCGACAATATCTGGGATGTTATCTCCATCATCATCAGTATCTGAGTTGTCTCCAATTCCATCTCCATCTGTATCAACGGATTCAAGATCGTTGTACGGGAACGCATCAGCAACATCTAGAACACCATCATCATCATCGTCGGTATCTGCATTATCACCAGTTCCATCACCATCATAGTCTGCCCATTCAGCAGGATCAAATGGCCACAAATCCAATGCATCCGGAGTTCCATCATTGTCATCGTCAGTGTCGGCTTCATCGCCTATTCCGTCATTATCTGCATCTGCAGACAGACCAGCATCACTGTCGAAAGCATCGTCAATGTTGTCAACTCCGTCTCCATCGATATCGGAATCAGTATTGTCACCTATGCCATCGCCATCTAAGTCTGAACTTTCTGATGGATCTAGTGGGAATGCATCTTCTTCATCCAATACTCCGTCATTGTCGTCATCTTGGTCGGTTACATCTCCTATTCCATCTCCATCTGCATCTGATGATTCAGTAGCATTGAATGGGAATGCATCAAGTGTGTTTGATACTCCATCATTGTCCCAATCAACGTCAACAATATCGCAAACTCCATCGCCATCTCCGTCATCAGGAACTGATGTGTTGTTCAATGAATCTGAGCCGCATATCATCTCATACTCATCGCCCCAACCATCATTATCATCATCTTCATCGATCGCCCAATCAAGTTCACCAGTTTGTATTAGGTATACATAGTATGCACAATCGACGTTGAATGCTCCACCGTCTGCAGGTCCACCAGACATATTTATCCAATCGGTACCCATATCATCCGGCAGTCCATCACCATCAGAGTCGATGCCTACACATGGATTTAGAGGATCGATATCATCATCATCATGTACACCATCATTATCATCATCCAAATCGGAATTATTCAAATCTCCTAGAGTCGGTACAATGATATTATCTACCCAGACTGTATCTGCATTGCTGCTAACACTGGTATCCTTGTAGTACATGAATTCGAATGTATGGAATCCAGCGTTAGCAATGAAGTAACTGGCTGTTCCTGACTGTAATCCTGACATTCTCCATGTGTAAGTAGTC
>LURV01000136.1 GCA_001629205.1 Marine group II euryarchaeote REDSEA-S30_B12 | reverse complement strand
GCTCTGTCGAAATCGGTAATCCTCTGACTTCTTCCATCGCCGCCGTGAGTTATACCTATGTGATGATCTGCAAGAGTGAGACTTACCTTCCTAAGAGTTACCATTATGAATTGAGCCATTTGACTCCTCATTCTACATAAAGTTGCTATTCTTTCCGAATTAAAAGGATCAAGATTTTGATCGTCTTCATCGAAGTAATAAAATGGACTAGGTTCATAATCTTGAATGGCAAAAATTAGTGCTAATGCTGCCATTGATTTCTCCCCTCCAGATAGAGCGCTACGTCGAGTATTTTGACTCTTACCTGGTGGAACACATGCCATTTCGAGGCCACCTTCAAATGGATTCTCAGGATTTTCTAATTTCAGATTTCCTGTTCCAGTTGGTTGTAAAATTTCATAAACACGGCTGAAATTATTGTTGACATGGTTAAAAACGGTCAGTAATCTAATTTTCCTCTCTTCTTCTAAGTGATTAGAAATTTTTTCTAAATCATCTCTTCTTTCTTTTAGGAGTTTTCCATCTGAAATTAAATCTGAAATCCTAGCTAATGTGTTTTCGTACTGATCTATTGCCAGCATATTTACATTTCCGAGGTTACCGAGGCGGCGCTCAAGCCCCTGCACGCTTCTCTCCGCCTCGGCGACTGTAGGCAGAATTGAATCTGGAGATGGAATAGGAATTCCTGATTCCTTTAATTGGGACAAAATTTCATCCACCGCCTCTCTTTTCTGCTTGATTTGTATGTTAAGTTCATCTATTCTAGATGAAAGAGTATGTTTTTCCTGTGAAAGGGCCTCTAAATGCGCTCGAAGACTAGCCCTTTCTTCAACAACTGAGTCTCTTTTGTCGGAGAGCTGCTTATGTTCTTCATCGAACTGAGATGCTTTCTCTCTTAGTTCATATAGTGAATCTTCGGCATTAGCAATTGTTTCTTTGAAATTTGTAATGTTATTTTTAGCCCTTGTGATTATTGATTCTTGTTCTGAAGATTGTCGGGACAAATCCTTAACTCTCCCATTCAAAATATTTATTTTTTGATTATTGGCTGAAATTTCGGCTTCTGAAATTACCTTGATTCTTTCTGCTTCAGCCCTAGATTTTTCAGCTTTTCTTAGTTTTTCAGATAGGTGATCTGGAGTATGATTTTGGAGTTTTTCTGTGGCCAATTCTCTTTTTTCAACCGCTTCTAGTAATCTTTTTTCGGCTTTCTCGAGTTCTAGTGCCAGTTCTTTCTTGGTAGATTCTGTTTTTTCATACTCGGAATTAGCTTTTTTCACCTTGATTTTCAATTCGGATACAATTTTTTGAGTACGTTCTAAATCGGATTTCCAGGTTCTCAACTTCAATGAGTGATCGCTATTATCTAAATTGTAGATTTTATCTCTAATTTCTTGTTGATTAATACGTAATTCTTTCAGGGCTGAGTCAACTGTAGAAAAAACTAATTCTGATTCAAATACTGCTTTTTCCTTCCTTTCTATTATAGATATGCCACCTATAGAATTTTGAAATTTGGGGATATTTTTCTTTACAGATGAACCGCCGGTCATAGCCCCGGAGCTTTCTACTATTGATCCATCCAAAGTAACCATTCGTACGCCCCCCATATTTTCTCTGGCAATACTCATTGAATTCACAACTAGAGTATTTCTTCCTGCATAACGTATGGCCTTCTCTATTTTTGAGTCATAGTCTAGTAAATCATGTACAAACCCTACAACTCCTGGATTTCTAGCAACTAGAAGAGTTCTACCTTGTGGCCTAGAGACTATTAATTTATTCAAGGGTAAGAATGTTGCTCTGCCACCACCATTATTTCTTAGCCAAGAAATGCATTTAGATGCTACTCCATCATCTTCCACTATGATACTTCTAAGACTTCCTCCATATGCAAAGGATAATGCTTCTTCATATGAGGAGTTTTTTGGGGATGCTAGTTCACCCAAGGTCCCAAGAATGCCATTAATCTCTCCACTATCTCTCAGTTTTTTCAGAGCTGCAAGGGTTAATTCTGAACCGGGTCTGCTAGATTGTGCTTCTTGTCTAGCTCTAGCTTTTGTTAGACTTCTTTCTGATTCTCTAAGTCTGGATTCTGCCCTATCTCTATCATCAACAAGAATCTTCTCTTGTTTTTGTATTTCAATTAAATCTATTGCTAATTTATCTCGATTTTCCTTAGGATCGGTTTCTGTTAAATCTTCTCCCAGAAGTTGCTGATCATCTCTGTCTAGCTCTGCAGATTCATACTCTTGTTCTATTTCAGCTAGTCTTTCTGAATAGATTTGTGATTTTTGAACTGAGCTTTCGTACTGAAGTTTCGCTTTGGAGAATAGTTCTCTAATGCTTATTTCATTTCTTGAGGTTTTTCCAAGTTCCCTATTAAGTTCCCTTCCTGTCTTATCTCCCGACTCTATTTCTTTTCGTGCTTCTTTCTCCTCATCTAAGGCATTCTTGGATTTCTTAATTGAATCTGAAAGTTGCTTATTTAATTCTGAAACTAAGGAATTTGCTTCTTCTAACGCCTTTGTAGCGCCTTTCATTTCATCGTTGATAATAATTTTTTCATTCTCTGCTCTTTTGATTATATTATCTTGATCTCCCAGTCTATCTCTATTAGTTTCAATTTCAATTTCATTTTTCCTTATTTTTTCAATTAATTTCTTTGAATCTCCTGATAGGATATTATCTAGATTTTTAGAAATTTTTACTAATTTTTTATCGAATTCATCGAGTTTAGAAGAGCCTGTGATATATTCTTCGTTCAAAACATTTGATTTTTGTGTATAACGGGATCTTTCCTCATTTAGCAATTTTATTTCATGAATTCTATTCCTGTGTTTGGATTGTTCTAGAGTTAGTTTAGATAAGTCCAATTCGTTCTTTAATTCTTTATATTTTATCGCTTGGTCTCTTTCTTTCTCCAGTTCTTGTAACCTTTTCTTCTGGTCGGCTTCGAATATTTCAATTGTTTCAATATTAGAATGTACTAATTTTCTTTGTGAATTAGCTTTTCGGATTTCATCATCATATGCAGTAACTCCAGCAACTTCTTCTAAAACTCCTCTTCTCTTATGTGGAGTCATTGTTGCTAGAGTTGTTACATCTCCTTGTAGAACAATATTGTATCCATCTCCATGTAATCCTGACTCTCCCAATATTCTCCTCATTTCCGTAGCAGTACATGGATTATCATTAATCTTGTAAGATGAAATAGGGTCGCCTTTTCTGTTTAACCTGACAATCCTAGTGAATGATACTTCATCTGTTTTTACTTTTAGCCTCCTTTGACCGTCAATTTCTGGAGAATTACTGAATACTAATTTGGCTGACATATATTTTGCCGGTTTACCATTCTTGCCGCCATTGAATATTAATTCAGTAACATTAGATGCTCTAAGAGATTTGGTTGATTTTGGACCTAGTACAAATCTAATTGCATCTCCACAATTAGATTTACCACTTCCATTGGGACCCGTGATTGCAGTAAAACCTTGTCTTAATGGTATTGAAATTTCCCCTCCAAATGATTTGAAATTTTCTAGTTCAATTCGAATTAAACGCATCCCATCACCAAAAATCAGTGAATTTTCACCGACAACATAGGTATTCGTAGCATTTGAGGTTATGAACGTTGAGGCATTGATCGGTTTCGTAATACGTTTAGTGGGGTCATTTTGAAAAGCCGGAATTTGATTTTTTGAATTACATATTTCTTCTAAATTTTCCGCCACTTTCAAAAAGTGCTTGTGTAACTTCTCCTACTGTACAAAATTCAACAATCTCCATCATAACCTCAAATAAATTTCCGCCCTCTCTAGCAGTCTTTTTGAGCTTAGTTAGTCCTTCTTCGGATTTTTTTGAGTTCTTCTTTTTGAACTCCTCATTCCTAGAAATTACCATCTGTTTTTCATTATCGTCGGACCTTGTCACATCAATATCGAAATCACTAGCTTTTGGGGTGATGGATCCGGAATCTGTAAAAGTATTTACACCAACTACTGGCATTTCGCCCGAATGTTTCATCTTTTCATAAATCATCCCTTCATCTTGGATCCTATTCCGTTGGAAATTCACTTCTATTGATCCTAAAACTCCTCCTCTTCTATTCATATCTTCAAAAATTCTTAGAATTTGTTCTTCTACTTCATTAGTTAAGAAATCTACAATAAAAGAGCCTTGAAGGGGATTTTCATTTTTCAGCCAACCATATTCTTTTGCTAAAATCAATTGAATGGCCATTGCATCTCTGACAGTGTCTTCAGTGGGAGTACCAAATGCTTCATCTCTACTATTGGTGTGTAAGCTATTAGCATTATCAGATAATGCATAAAGTGCCTGGAGAGTAGTTCTATAATCGTTCCATGTAAATTCTTGAGAGTGTAAAGAACGGCCACTGCTCTGAATGTGATATTTTAGTTTCTGACCTCTTTCTCCCACTGAATATAAGTTCTTCATCGCAATTGACCAGATTCTTCTACAAACTCTACCTATTACTGCATACTCTGGATCCATACCGTTAGAAAAAAACCATGAAAAATTTCGTAAGAATTTATCTGGATTTAGGCCTCTTGCACGAAATAGCTCCACATATGTTAGTCCATTAGATAGAGTGAGAGCAGCTTGAGTTATTGGATTGGCTCCTGCTTCATCGATATGATATCCACTAATACTAACAAAATAGTGATTTTTAACATCATTTTTGACATAAAACTCTGCAACATCTCCCATCATTCTTAATGCAGTATCAAGGTTGAAAACTAGAGTATTTTGTCCCATCGACTCCTTGAGTTGGTCCGCTTGAACAGTCCCTCTAACGGAAGATAAAGCGAATGAGCGAATTTCTTCAAGCTCTTTTTTATTTGGCTCTCTTTTATTTTCTAAAGTGAATTTCTTCTTTTGTTGCCTTATTGCTACATTGAAGAATGCTGCTAGGTGCCACCAATAATTACCGTTTATTGTCATACTAACTGATGTTTGGGGTGCGCATAAATCAAATCCTTCGAATAGTAATTCCATTTCATCTATTGTACTTATGCTAACTCCAGATTCGCAAACCTTTCCATAAATATCTAATCTTTTTTGTGGGTCATTCCCATACAGGCTGGGCGAATCAAAAGCTACCGACAAGCGATTGAATGGTTGGTCTTTAGAGAGGAAGTGGTAGCGCTTATTTGTTCTCTCGGCACTACCTTCTCCAGCAAACATCCTGACTGGCAATTCGTCTTCTCTCTTAAATGGAAAAACGCCACCAGTGAATGGGAAATAACCGGGTGCATTTTCCTTCCTAAGCCAAAGTAGTTGTTCCCCTTTATCACTGGTTGATGGTAAAGAAATACGTGGTATCTTGGTGCCTGATTGAGTCAGATGTGTAGTCTGTACTTTTATCTCTCTTCCTCTGACAGTATAACTTGTTTCACCGGATGAGTATGTTTTTATTTTCTCATTTAATTCTTCCAATTCTTTCCATATTGTATCAGGAATTTGGCTTCTAATTTTTTGTGCTTCTTCCGATATATCTGAAGAAATTTTAGGGGATTGCATTTGTTTTGATGCCGCTTCGAGTTGCTGAGTCAGGCGTACTTTTTCACTCATTTCAATTGATTTGGCGTGATAGTCTCGTATTGTTGAAGCCACTTCGGCTAGGTAACTTTGTCTTTCGTGAGGGATTGGAGATTTTCTGAAAGGTAATCCATCTTCGCCTATTAGAGATTTTGATGAATGGAAATCTGAATTGAATTTGGCATTTATTTTTGAGGCTAGACCTTCCCATAAATTATCTACACCCGCATCGGCAAATTGGCTCGCAATAGTAGGAAAAATAGGCATAGAAATAGGGCTATCATCAAATGCCTCATGATTCCTTTGGAATTGCTTTCTGATTTCAACTAGTGCATCTTCTGAACCGGGCCTGTCAAATTTATTCAGTGCAATGATATCTGCGAAGTCTAGAGCGGCTAACTTCTCTAGTTGACTTGGTGCACCATATTCTCTCGTTGTGACGTACATATTCAAATCTGCAACTTCGGTGATTGCATCATTCCCCTGACCAATACCACTAGTTTCTACGAGAATTAAATCGAAACCAACTTTCTTGCATACCTTAATTGCTTTATCTATACAATCGGCAATTTCTCTTCCACTATTTCTGCTAGCAAATGACCTCATAAATAGACCATCATCAGATAATGAATTCATACGGATTCGGTCTCCAAGAAGTGCACCACCAGTCTTCTTTCGAGTGGGATCAGTAGCAAGTAACGCAATTTTAGAATTTGGATTATCCCTCCTTATTCTAAGCATTAATTCATCTATTAGACTAGATTTTCCAGCACCACCTGTTCCAGTAATTCCAATTACTGGGCAGTTATTTTTTCTCTTATGGGGCGTAATTTTTTCCATAATATAATTGAATTTTTCCTCATTAGAATTTTCAGCGAGAGTTAGTAGTTTCGAGATAGAAACATGATCTTCTAGATTTATTTTTCCTTCAATTCCGCTAAATCTAGATTTTTCCATAAGATTATTTTTTCTTGCATTATCTATTGCATCTCTAACCATCCCAACTAATCCAAGTTCTCTACCTTCATCTGGCGAGTAAACTTTTGCAATTTTATTTTTATCGAGATACTCAATCTCACTTGGTAGAATAGTACCTCCTCCACCTCCAAAAACAAAAATGTGTCCTGAATCATGTTCATCTAAAAGTTGCTTGGTGTAAGAGAACATCTCTACTGCTCCACCTTGGTATGAGGTTACTGCTATAGCATGAACATCTTCTTGTATTGCAGCTCTAACTACTTCATCTGCACCTCTATCATGTCCAAGATGAATTACTTCACAACCTTGACTCTGTAAAATTCTACGAAAAATACCTATTGAAGCATCGTGGCCATCGAAAATAGAAGTCGCAGTAATTACCCTTATCGGAATATCATCATTTTGGGACTCATCATTGGGATTTGAGTCGGACTGCGAGATACTGACCACGTACTTCGGAAGAAGTTATTCCACAAGAATGCGTTGTTCTAATCAAAATTTGATTTCGGTAAAGAAAATAATCTTCATTGGGAATAAAGAAGGTCAAAATTAAGAATTATTGCGAATATCAACATTAGAATTCCCATCGCTCCATCGATTAAATGAGAGTTAGATTTTAAATTGTCAATTGTATTTCCTGTTGATAAAATGGTAGCAACCGAAATATACCAAGTCGCATCAATTGACATTCCCAATATTCCCATCGTGATTAGAGTATTTAAGCTCAAATCGGCTTCTATAAATGGAGCATATAGTGCTAACATCCAAGCAAGAATTTTTGGATTGAATAGTGCTATTAGGAATCCCTGAATAAATCCTGTCATTTCTGAATTATTGTATTTGTTTCCTGAAGTAGTTTCCTTGGCTCCACTGGATGCACTTTTCAAAAAATTATAGCTTAGCCACAATAATAAAATCGTCCCTCCTACATTCAAAAATACTTCAACACTTTCATGTAGTGAAAGAGCAGTTGCAATTCCCAAGGCTGCTAAAAATGCATAAATTCCAAATCCAAGTCCATGACCAATGCCTGTAGCAACTCCTTGACTGCGTCCCCCTGACATAGTATTTCGCATAACAATTGCCAGAGAGGGACCAGGGCTCATAGCACCTAGAGCGAATACGCTAGCAAGTGCCAACCAAGACTCTGGAGTCAAATTTCTCACTCTCAGGCATCGACATACATAGATTCAATTTCATTGGCCCAATTCTCTCTGATTTGCTTTCTTCGGATTTTTAATGTGGGAGTTAATTCGCCTTCGTCTATATTCAAATCACGTGGTAGTATTGTGAATTTCTTTATTTGTTCAGGATTACTAAATCTTTGATTTAATTCTTGAACTGACTGCTCTAACTGCTTATGTACATCACTACCGACGGATGTATACTCTGACAAATCGTGACCTAGTTCTTTAAGTTTAGAAAGTTGCTCATTAGGATCTTTGGGGACTTCTGTAGCACCATCTAATCCATGAATATCACGAAGAATAGCTCCGACATCAAGTGTGAAAAGGGCACTACAATATTTTCTATTATCTCCAATTAGCATGCATTGAGAGATTACAGGAATTGATTTCATTGTTTCTTCAATGACCAGTGGAGCTATATTTTTACCTGCTGAACTAACATAAATTTCCTTTAATCTACCAGTAACATAGACAAATCCTTCAGAATCTATTTTTCCTAAGTCCCCCGATTTCAACCAACCATCTTCGGTCATCGTCTCGGCTGTAGATTCTTCATTACGATAATATCCGGGCATAATATGTCTTCCTCTGAATTGAATTTCCCCATTTCCTTCTTCATCTGGATCAGCTATTCTTAACTCGGTTCCTGAAAATGGTTTACCTACTGATCCGATTTTATTGGCGCCTGGATAAGCAAGTGTTGCTCCTGCTGAAGTCTCTGTCATTCCATATCCTTCAAATAAGGGAATGTCGAGCTTATGGAATAGGTGTAAAATTTCTGGATTGATTGGGGCTGCTCCAGTTACTGCGAATTTTAAATTGCTAAATCCAATCTTGGCTTTAGCCTTCTTCTTGATGAAATTTCCTAGTAATGGAATATTCAACAAACCAACTTTACTCCCAAGTCCTGCTACAAGATTTGAATAAACCTTTTCATATATTCTTGGGACTCCAATAAATAGATGTGGATTTACTTCTTTACAATAGTCTATAGAGTGCAGTGGATTATCGACTACTCGCATATGTAATGCATCTCTTATCCAAAGATGATTGTCAGCGAGTTGTCCGAAAACATGGGCACATGGCAACCACGAAACATATCCTTCTCCCTGACTCAATGGCACAATTTTCTGTATTTCTTTAAGTTCAAAATCCATGTTATCATGAGTTAGAACCACTCCCTTAGGATTTCCAGTTGTTCCAGAAGTATAAATTAGTGTTGCAACATCTTCGGGCTTCACATTTTCAATTCTTGTCATAACCTCTTCATCTTTTATTGGATTGCCTGATGAAATGAAATCCGCCCAACTCATTGCTTTTTCATGTTCCATCTCAATTCCATCCATCAGGACAGCTAAGTGTACCTTCTCAAGGCCGTCTATTACCGTTTTCAAACGATTTGAGCACATTTTTGATGGATCCCCGCCATCCATTGGATTGTTACCAACAAATACGATCTTTGAATCCGAATTTCCGACTACCCACTCAACTTCTTCTGGGGAGCAAGTATGGTAAACTCCAACTGCAGCCCCCCCAGCCATATTAGCAGCCGCAAATGCAGAATACCATTCTTTTCTGTTATATGAATAAATACTAAGTTTATCACCTACTTCAAAGCCATTAGCCATCAGAGACTTGGTTACATTCATTGTATAGTCAGTAAATTCTGACCAAGTAGAAGTTTCCCAGTTCCCTGAAGTGTCTTTCGATGATAATGCTGGCTCATTGGCATATTTCTCGGCGTTTGAAAGTAGATACTTGGGGGTTATCATGCTCGGCATGTAATTTGACAATGTATCTGTTGACTTAACTCTTTACGTTAAAAGCGGGAAAATTACTTATTAATTGGCAATACAGCGGTAATATTTTCTTGCCAATCTTTTCCATTATTTCTATTGGCGAGAGGAGATGCTGGAGACGGATGCCAACATCCTTTTACTTGAACTTGGGTCTGACGGAAAACTGATTTTGCTCTTTTTTCAGCATATTTACCAATTCCTACTACAGTATCGGCTTCGAGTATTTCGCTTACTTCTAACAAGTGTTGATCGCAGGCGTTCAAGAGTTTATTTACGGTCAATCCTTTGATTTTGTCGGGAGTGATATTTGTAGCTCTTTGACCATTAAATAGCATTAGGGGGCAATGATTTACAACGAAAACGTTATCAAATATTGAATTTCGTGTCTTATATAATTTAGATAATAAATTCCAAATTCTGGTACCAGAAATCTCGTCACGCGGATATTCTAGACCTAAGACTGGACGAGCTGGATGTGGTATTTTGGGTTGCATAACTTTGATTCCGGTTATTCCAAATAAATCTCTTACAATACTGGATGCTGCAAATGGAATTCCCATTTGTCCCATTCCATGTGGGCCCGGGTTCATCCCTAGTAGAATACATTTAGGATTTCCCTGAGATGCAAGTTTTAGATATTCTTTATGGATTTCCCAAGCATAATCTAGTGGATTATATATATAATCTATGATTTTTTCATCTATTAATTCTAAAGAAATTTCTTCACATTTATCGCGGAGTTTTGATGAAGCGGACAGTAATTTTCTTAATTTCATGATATCACTACAACTTTATATCTCCTAGTTTAGCTCCAGACATGGTAAGTAATTTTTTCGGTTTTATTGGAAAAACGGTATCTGAAGTCCCTGCTGCTCCCCATATCAAATCATAATTCATTAAATCTTGATCTAAGAAAATTTTAGTCGGACTTAGGTGTCCGAAGGGTGGCACTCCTCCTACGTTATATCCCGTATTTTTCAAGACATAAGTTGAATCTGCCATACTTGGCTTATAACCCAATAATCTCTTCAATTTTCCCTTCCTATCTACTTTATTTGAACCGGAAGTTATCACTACTATAGCACCTTCTTCACCCCTAAATACAATTGATTTAGCAATATGAGATACATCACATCCCAATTGATTGGCGGCATCCTGAGATGTCCTTGTTCCCATTGGATATTTCATAATTTTAGGGGAAAAGTCAAATTTTGAGCATTCATTTAGCCAAATAACGTTACCATCCATGCATTTCCGTGAAGGCATTAGAACTTATGAATTAGGGAATTAATTCAAATCGAAAAGGTTTCTCGCGATGTCATGATAAGATTAGTAGAATTAGTTACTACTAAGATACTTTTGACTATTACAATCATTTTATTATCTGCTACTCCAATTATTTCATACATTTTTTGGATTCTGGATGGATGTGATCCAATTTTCCCATATATCTCTGATTTGGACTTACAGCCTTCTGCTGGATTTATATTTACTGTAGGATATGCAATTTGTGGCATCCTACTATCAATTAATGGATTTCAAATATCTGCAATTAGAGGATTTTGGATGGAAAAAAATAATCTTGAATCTCGGTGGATGATAATAAATAGATTTTCGATGTTTCCATCAATATTATCTGGAATTTGTCTATCTTGGATAGCATTTACGCCATGGGATGAAGATTTGAGATTACATCTTATTCAGGCTAATTTAATTTTTTTAGGGAGTATTGTATGGGCAATTATTACAGTGATTATTACCTTCAAAATTTCTCAAATAAATGGGGAATTTTCTAAACTAATAAAGAAAAGGATTATTTATACTATGATCTCAATTTTGGGATTAATTGGGATGGTTGAAAGAGTATCTAAATATCTTCAAATTTCTCCAAATTATTTGGATATGGATTCCAGAACGGGTTTCATTAGCGGATCATGCGTAGCATTAAATGAGAAATTATTAACTCAGTCTGCGATTTTTGAGTGGATATATGTAGTTGGTGTCATTCTCCTGATTTCAACCTTTTTTGGAGAAATAAAAATACTATCATCGTCTGAGGATAATAAGTAAAAAATTATAATAATACATAGTGACTAAAAAATGAGCCGATATATAACCCAGATATGGCTCCTGAACCAATCCAAATTCCAACTCTAAATGGTGGATAGTTTTTTTTCCAAACATATATCGATTGAGATAACCAAAAAAGAAATACTATTATGAACCAAGGAAATAGAAATAATTGAGGTAAGAATGAGAACAACATCGAGAACCATGTTCCAGCAATTAACTCTATTTTATTTCCTATTTCTGGTGGAGAGAAATTTAATCCTAAACTCAATAGAATTAGTAGCATAAATGGAGAAATTAGAGAACCTTCAATAAAATAAGGTATTTGAAAAATATAAGGCATACAAGCAGAAAAAAATCCACATATACTTGGAATAGTTACTGGCCACAATGGAGGTTTGTCCCACTTCATGACAAATGGGAAGAATATTCATTCATCAAGGCTACTAATTCTTTGAGAGAATTCATGTGTTATGACTACGCCCGAGGGTCATGTCGAAAGGGGAGATAGTATTGGGTTGTCTCGCTCCACATCCACCGCATGTGGTTTATGCAGAGAATCCTGAACAAAATGAAGCTTTTGCGGAAGGTGGGTGGGAGACCTTGAGATGGGGATATCATCGATTAGCTAGAAAATTGAAGAAAATAGATTATGATGCAATGGTTATTTTCACACCTCATTGGCAAACATATATTGGAACCCATTTTCTTGGTTTACCGAAATTTCAATCTAAATCAGTAGATCCAGTTTTTCCTAACCTTTTCCGATATAATTATGATATTTCAGTTGATGTAGATTTAGCAGAAGAAATGAAGAATGAGGCTTCGGAAGCTGGAATTATCACCAAGATGATGAGGAATCCAGATTTCAGGGTTGATTATGGAACAATAACCTCATGCCATATGCTAAATCCTGAGTGGGATAAACCAATAGTCACGATAAGTAGTAATAGAAATGCCCATTATTATTCTGCAGAAGTTATGAATGAGCAGGCGGGAGCTCTAGGTGAAGCATGTGCTAAGGCAATTGAAAACAGTGGAAAGAAAGTTGTTTTAATCAGTAGTCACAGCCTTTCTCACAGACATTTCGTTACCGAATCTCCGCTACCAGAGGATATGAGTAAGGAACATATCTACAATCACAGTCAATATGTCTGGGATATGAAACTTGTTGAATTGATGCGCGAAGGAAAAATGAAGGAAGTTGTAGATATAATTCCTGAATTTACTGAACAGACTATTGCAGAAACAGAAGCTGGTGGATTGACTTGGATGATGGCAGCAATGGGATTCCCTGATTTTTCTGCGGAGATTTATGGATATCAATCAGTAATTGGAACAGGCAATCTAATAGCAGCTTGGGATCCAAATTCTGAAACTAGAGAGATTGTCCTGTAGGTGATAAAATGGATGAAGGCCCAGAGATATTATTTGGAATATATTGCCCTCCTCATCCACAACCTCTACTGAGTCCGGATGATAATAGTGGATATAGGAAATTAAGAGAAGGTTTTGAACTATGTAAAACGAGAATTGAAGAAAGTGGTGCAGATATTATCTTAGTTTATTCTACTACATGGCCGAGTATAGTGGGCCATCAGATTCAAGCGCATCCGAATCCAACATGGACGCACGTAGATGATGATTTTCACTACCTTGGAAGTATGCCATATTCATTCAAAATTGATACTGACTTCGCTGAGAAATATATGGAATGTTGTAAAGATAGAGGTTTGCACTCTAGGACTGTGGCATATGATGGATTTCCTATTGATACCGGCTCCATTGTGGCTCTAAAGTTACTAAATCCAGAAAATAAGATTCCGGCGTGTATAGTTTCTAGCAATATGTATGCAAATAGAGCTGAGACAATTGTACTAGGAAAGGCAGCTAGAGATGCTATAAAATATCAGAAAAAGAAGGCCGTTGTAGTAGTAGTTTCTAGCCTTTCTAATAGGATGTTTACTGAACATATCAATCCTTCAGAAGATAGAATTCATAGCGCAAAGGATGATGAGTGGAATAAGAAGATACTAGAATTCTTTGATGCGGGAAGATTAGAAGATATTAGTCAATTGAGCAGAGACATACATAATCAAATTAGAGTTAGTAAAGTTGTAGCATACAAACCTGCTTGGTGGCTGGCAGCTACAATGGGGCAGCATAATAATTACGAAGGGGAAGTTTTAGCTTACGAAGCATTGCATGGATCTGGTGGAGCAGTAATTATGCTAACTCCTTCTAAAGAATCTGTGGGAGATAAAGAATTTGATGAAGACGATGTTGAATACTACCATGGAGATAGAGATGTTTTATCACAAGGAGATATTTGACGTGGATGATGGACCATTTATAGCGAATAATGGGCCATCGGCTATGGGATCATATCCTCATCTGAATAAAGTGGGAGAGTTACTTTTCATTAGTGGAATGGGGCCAAGATCTCCAATAAATAACGAAATCCCTGGTGGCCCTATTAAGGACGAAAATGGAATTCCTTTGGAATATGACATTAAGGCACAGACTCATTCTGTAATTAATAATATCAAGGAAATCTTAGAGGAATGTGGCCTAGGATTAGAGAATATAGTAGATATTATGGTTTTTCTAGTTGATATGGAAAGAGATTTTGCTGATTATAATAAAATATATGCAGAGTACTTCTCTGAAATTTTACCTGCCAGGACTACTATTGGAATTGACTCATTGCCATCACCTATTGCGATTGAGTTGAAAGTTATAGCTAAGTTGAATTAATGATTAATACCGCCTTTTCCATGTGCATGCCCGTGAAGAATTTCTTCAGAAGTTGCATCCCTAACATTCACGACTTCTACATTGAATCGTAGAGTCATGCCCGCCATTTGATGATTGAAATCAACTGTAACCATCTCTCCATCTATATCAACTATTGAGAATTGTATTGGTCCTTGATCGCTCTGGGCCCCAACTATCATCCCAACTTCTAAATTCATATCATCGGGGAATTGACCTTTTTCCATTTTCTGGATGGCATTCTCGTCCCTCTCTCCATATGCTTTGTCGGGAGTAAGTGTGAATTCTCGTTTCTCTCCAATCTTAGCTCCCATCAGTTCTTGCTCAAAACCTGAAATCATTTGTCCCTTGCCAACTAGGAAAGAAAGTGGTTCTTTTCCTTCGCTACTATCGAAAACTACACCATCCAAATATGACCCAGTGTAATTCACTGTCGCTACTTTGTTAGGTTTTATTGTATCACTCATAGATGCTCGTGAAGAACCTAGTATCTAATCTGTTGGTTAGTAACGTTCAACTGATAAATTGTCACGGACACATCATGGAACGTCCAGCTTCTGAAGAAATTCGGGGAATTGTAGTTGGCCCCAAAGAAGAAGTCGATGAGTTTTTTGAAAGAAAAATAGGATTAATTTCTGTAGTCATAATTTCACTTTCTGCGATGCTTGGTTCGGGGCTATTTGTGCTTCCAGCTTTAGCTATGCTAGAAATGGGTGGAGGATCCATTCCAGTAGGTGGGATTTGGTTAGCATATTTATTGGCGGCAATAGTTGTACTTCCTGCTGCTATTTCAAAATCTGAACTTGCATCGGCGATGCCATTCACAGGTGGAACTTATGTATACATACAGAAAACCTTTGGTGCACTTATTGGAACAATCTCTGGTCTGGGGTTGTGGGCTAATTTTATGCTAAAATCCGCATTTGCTTTGATTGGATTTAAGGCGTATCTGTGGGCAATAGAGGCTGCAATTGGAGATATGATAGAAAGAGAGCTGGAGATTGATATTCAAGTGGCTGCATTATTACTCCTAGTTCTGATTATTATCATAAATATTAGAGGATTGAAAAGTATAAAACGAGTACAAACACCAATTATACTTTCGGCAACTACCTTCCTTTTGGGATTGAGTCTGTGGTCACTAATCAGTATGCCAATTAATTGGGACTCGGTACTTTCCAGAGAAGCTTTCGGAAGTGGAATTAGTGCGGTAGCTACTACTGCTGCATTTGTCTTCGTATCTTATGCAGGAGTTACAAAAATAGCGGCTGTGGGTGGGGAAATTAAAAATCCGCACAAGAATATCCCTAATGGAATATTGCTAGCCTTACTGATTAGTTGCTTTTTGTACGTATTTATCACCTTCTCAATGGCAGCTGTTTTGAGTCCATCAGAATACATGGAAGAGGATGACAGTCATCATGCAAGACACGATCCTGTATACATTTTTGCCGAGACTGTCGGTGGTGAATTAATAGGGACAATAGCAGCAATATTTTCGGTTGTGGTCATGACTTCGATGGCTGTAGCGGGAATGATGGCTGCGTCTAGATTTCCATTTGCAATGGCCAAGGATAGGCTGATACCTGATGCATTTGGTAGAGTCCACTCAAAGTTTCAAACTCCTCAATTATCGATAATCTTTACAGGATTATCCATGGGTTTGGCAATTACATTCCTACCAGTTCATGATGTAGCTGAACTAGCTTCGGGATTTAAGATAATGATTTTTATAATGATTAATGTTAGTGTTATCATACTTAGAACTTCTAGTAGCTCGCATAACTGGTATTCCCCGGAATGGAAATCGCCAATGTATCCCTTTATGCAGTTTTTTGGGATATTAGCTGGTATTTGGTTACTGATTCTTATGGGATTTGAAGCGTTAATTGGGGCATCTACTGCTATTATTCTGGGAATTTTAATTTTCAAATCATATGGAGTGAAATATAATGAAAGTATTATTTCTCCCTGGGATACGTTTTTGTTGATTATTAGAAATTCTGATGAGGTAGAAATTAGAAGAAAGAAAGCTGCATTCTTCTCGGTTAACACGAGAAATGATAATGATTTAGATATGGATGAATTTACTTTGGCTATGAATTACTTGAAACCCGATGTTTATGAAACTCAATATTTATCAAATCTATTTTCTCAATTAGATAGAAATAAAAATGGTAGAATTAGTCTTGAAGAATTCATAGAAATAGATGAAGATACTTTGAATTTATATTCATCAGAGGCCGAGTAGTTGAAGATGTAGGCATGCATCCGGAGCACGGGGAAAGGGATGGTTGTAGCGAGTAGAGCAAAGAAAGTAACTACACATACGCTTCAAGAAATGAAGCGAGCTAATGAAAAGATATCCATGCTAACTGCTTATGATTTTTCATTAGCTAGATTGGTAGATGAGGCTGGAATTGATGTAATTTTAGTAGGTGATTCTGCATCAAATGTTATGGCTGGTAATGATACTACAGTTCCAATTACTCTAGATCATATGATATATCATGCTAAGTGTGTTGTAAATGCTGTAGATAGAGCCCTAGTAGTGGTAGATATGCCCTTTGGAACCTATCAAGGCGATTCTAAATTAGCTTTAAAAAGTGCAATAAGGATACTAAAAGAATCTGGCGGCCATGCAGTTAAACTAGAAGGTGGGATTGAAATTGTTGATTCGATAAAGAGAATATTGACTGCTGGAATTCCAGTAATGGGTCATCTTGGCCTTACTCCACAATCGATTTACAAATTTGGTACATACTCCGTGAGAGCGAAAGAGGAAGAAGAGGCTAACAAGTTAATGAGTGATTCTAATGCATTGCAAGAAGCTGGTTGTTTTTCTATAGTATTTGAAAAAATTCCTGCGGATTTGGCTGGAAAAATCAGTAAATCACTTGAAATTCCAACTATTGGAATCGGTGCAGGTCGTGATTGTGATGGGCAAGTTTTGGTATTGCATGATATGTTAGGAATTACCAAACAATTTTCTCCCAGATTCTTGAGAAGATACGCTAGTCTAGGTGATACAATAAATTCTGCAGTGAAACAGTATATTACTGACATTAGAGGCGGAGATTTTCCAAATAGTGATGAAAGTTACTGATTAACTAGTTTGTGTCATCCCAACCTTCAAGGACACTCACTTCTGGGTATTGACTGACGACTATGAGTGAAATGTGGGTTGAACGCCATCGACCAAAATCGGTAGTGGAGATAAAAGGTCAAGAGACGATAGTAGAAAGATTGGGAGCTTATTCTAAATCAGGTACATTTCCGCATCTAATGTTCTCTGGACCACCGGGAACTGGTAAGACTACTGCAGCTCTAGCA
>LURV01000135.1 GCA_001629205.1 Marine group II euryarchaeote REDSEA-S30_B12 | reverse complement strand
AAGTTCCTTGCTTTCATAAGCAGCTACGCCCAACAACTCAGTTTCACTTATTCGAATTAATCTACTATTGAGTAAGCCATTTATTTCGCTAAAACTATCTCTTATTGATTCCATTGTCGCCATTGCTTGGTCATACATCTCTGATTGGATTGTTGCATGTGTTATCCTGTAATACATACTCGTTCCTTGGGAATAAGAGTTATGAATATTCTTCTTCCTCTTTGAACAAAAATCTTGAATGTGTAAAAGAATATTAAGATGATTACGGCCAATGAAAAACATATTTCCATCTAAACCCATATAGATTCACGTCAGAGCATAAGTATACTAGTAGTGCAATCCTTGAATAGTTTGGATTATCTTATTAGTTGGTGATTAGGCATCACATCATGAAGGCTGAGAAGCTCATTGCGCTAATAGCTAGCCCAGCGTAAGACCCAATTAATACTGTCAAAATCATTCTTGTCATAGAAATTACATAGACGTGTAGGTTATTAATGCGTGTTTCCTATTGTAAGGAACTAATTGTTTCATTGGAGAATGTATCAGCATACAAATCACTCGGCTGAATCGAGGTGGAATGGCGGAAAAGTGGTGGGCCTGCCTGGATTTGAACCAGGGTCTATTGGTCCCAAACCAACAAGCATAGACCAGACTAACCCACAGGCCCTAACCATTAAGCGGATTGAAATGTTTCAAGAACTTTGCTAAATCCATTCCCAGTTTTCATCATCAATTCTAATCATTTCACCTTCAAGTTCAGCTTGACCAATTAGTTGTTCTGCAGAAGGAGCATAATTACCGAGTTTTTTGAGCTCGATCTTTAATTTCTCAATATTGATATGACCTAGCTCATTGGTAGATTTGTTGAAACAGTCATTGATCTGAAATTTTGAAACTTGTGAGTTATTTGACTTACTTGATTCTTCTAATTTTAACTTTACCTTACTAGCTAATTCCGGTGGAAGATTAGATTGTGATACGGCTAGAGCTAATTCTTCTGCAGTTTCGAATTCTCTAATTTTTTTTACATTTGAATTTCCACAAATCGTACAATTTGCTTCAACTCTAGCACTAAATCCGAAAGTGTGTCCCATTGAACATCTCATTAAGTGCCACATATTCAATATTGTATTCATGAAGGTTATTGAGTTTGTTGTTAGAAAGACTTGATGATTGCTATCGTATCGGAAGACAGAGGATAAGGTGTCAGAAGAGCGGGTGAAGATTAGTCACAATAGAACTAGAATTGCAATGTTTGTATCACTAATTTTAGTTGTGTTATCGATTAATAGTATTATCAATGATGGTTCATTATCAGGAGAGGTTTGGGCTTTGATATTACTAATTCCGTTAACAATTGGTATCGGATTATCACTGGATAGAAGTAAAGGTGAAACTGATATTACATTTGAGCTTGATGAACAAATTGATGAAGAAGTTGATTATGATTCAGAACCTCTAGAAGAGGGTTTTGATATACCAATTTTATGATTAAACTAGTCTAAGAGTCTCGAGATTCGCAGGGGCATACGTCTGAACTTTGAATTTCTCTCTCAATCCAATCCTGAAGGCATTGCATGTTTGAGGATCCCCATGATGACAAATTATTTTTCTTGGGGTTGGGTTTAAAGCTCCAACATAGTCAACCAATTGATTTCTATCTGAGTGGCCACTGAATCCATCAATAATTACTAGATTACAATTAACATCAATCATTAATGTCTGTCCAGAATCGACTACTGGAACATGAGAATGCCCCTCTTGTAATCTACGGCCAAGAGTACCTGAAGCTTGATATCCTACAAAACAAAGAGTATTTCCATGATCTGGAGCCCAATTCTTCAGATATTCAATAATTGGCCCACCTGTCATCATTCCACTAGTTGCTAAAACTATACAGGGATTGGGATCTAGAAGAATTGAGTCTCTAAGGCCCCTAGAGTCAACCTGCTTGAACCATGAAGAATTGAATGGATTCTCATCCCCTCCTTTTAGCATCTTCTTCCTTAAGTCTCTATTGAGGAAATTTGGATGACTTGAGTGAATGGCGCTTGCCTCTGAAATCATTCCATCAAGCCAAACGGGAACGACCTACTGCAAAGACGGGGCAGAAAATTTTTCCGTTTCTATTTAGGCTATCAATAATGAGATCTTGTAGTTCTTGACTGGCTTGTTGTCTGGTGGGCTGAATACTTTGTGGAGCTCCATACGTGGATTCAACTACTAGTGTGTCAACCTTAGGGAATCGTACAGTTGCAGCATCAAAAAGCCATGATTTTTCATATTTTATATCTCCTGAAAAAAGTAATCTATGTTCTGATTTCCCTTCCCCCACTTGCAAATATACACTAGATGAGCCTAAGATATGTCCAGCATTTTCCATTGTCATTTTAATATCTGGAGAAATATCTGTTTTATCTCCCCAATTAATGTCAATTACATGCTTAATACATTCTTGTATGTCTGCTTTAGAATAAGGAGGTTCATTTCCTTCAGCTCTAGCGACCTTGATATAATCAATTTGTAATAATGTCATCAAATCTCTTGTTGGAGGTGTACAATAAACAGGACCACGATAACCGTACTTGAAAAGAACGGGGAGCATTCCTATATGATCTACATGAGCATGAGTGATTATTACCGCGTCGAGATTATCCAAAGGAAGTAGTTCTGGGGCGGAAAAAAATGGTTGTACTTCGCTAATATTTGAAGTTGGTTTAGCACCTACATCAACAAGGATTTTGGATTCATTTGTAGTTACTAAATGCATTGCACGACCTACTTCTCTGTAAGATCCTAAAGCGGTAACTCTAACCCATGGCTCACCAGGTCTCTTTTGCCTGTAAATTCTAGTTCCAAATTTTCTCATCAGAGATTTTCTTTCTTCCGCCATTTCTTTTCTATATCTTCTAATATCGTGTTGAGTTCTGCTCTCTCGAGCTGGAGCCCTAGTAACCTTAATTAGCCATCCAATTTCTTCTCTTAGAGCTAAAACATTGCTTCCCTTTGGACCTACAGCAGATGCCGGATCATCGCATTCAATTATTACTTCTGATAGAGCAGGATCAATCCAAATATTCCTCACTTCAGCTTCCGGCGGCATTATTCTGTTTACAGCTTCGTGTACAGAATCTTCATCTTCAAGAAGTTTCTGTGAGATTATCACCAGTACCAGTGAATTTCTTTGGTTCATTGGTAGTTATAGATATAGAACCAGCCTCTAAATCAACTTCGAAATCTATGCCATCAGGAACAATGGATGAAATCTTCTTCTTTATTTCGGGTAATGTTAATCTCATATTATCACTAAACTATTCGCGAAATCCCAATGATGGCAAAAAGCCGCGAAATTAATCCTATAAATTCGATAATAGTTCAGAAACCTCGGTTTCTGAAAGTTGTGTAAATCCATTTTCAGTCGTAATAAATGCTAAATCCATTCCATTACCACTCGCAGCATCACGTTGTGCTGAAGCGAGTAGGGATTTTGCTGCTAATGCCAAAGCTTGATCTTTCGACATATTGTCTTGAAATTGATCTTCTAAAACTCCATACATAAATGGACTTCCTGAACCTGTAGCACAATATACATCTGGAATTGATCCACCAGCAGAGTCAATACTATAGACACTTGGGCCGTTACTATCCACTCCAACAATTAATAGTTGAACATAATGAGGTCTTCCTGAAAGAATATTTGCTGTAAGAGTAGCTGCACCTTTAACTGTCATTGGATGATCTCTTTTCAACTCATATAGCCTTAATTCTGCTGCTAAAGTTCTTGATAGGGATTGAGCATGCCCCACTAAACCAGCTGTTGTTAGAGCAACATAGTCCGAAATTTGAAATAATTTCTTTACGGATTTATTTGCTATGAAATGACCCATTGTAGCTCTGTGGTCAGCTCCCACGACTACGCCACCATTGTATGTGATTCCAATTGTGCTAGTGCCAGTTTTTATTACGTTTGAAGTTGATTCCATATGACCACTGCCGTGAAGTCGGCGACACTCACTCCAAATAGCTCCCTTATCAATGCGACGGGAATAATTTCTGACAAATGTGTAGATGAATGACCAAATTACAGCTCATCAGTAGAATAAATCAATATGCATGAGCTCTTGGAGAGTTTGTGAGTAAGAAGGGTAAAGAGCCAGAATGGGTGGAAATGCCAAGCGTAAGTAAAAATAACGACATTGGAATTGATCCAGGAGAAAATTATCATGATTTAGGGAAGAAATACCCGCACGCCCCTGTTCCAAGAAGAATGGATGATATAATTGTACACAGGGCAGTTTTGGAAGATATCTCAGGAGTTAGTAAACTGATGGACTGGGTTTCTGATGGAGATATTGTAATTGTAGAAATGAGTGACATAATGGAAAAAGAAACAGAATTACACTTATCAGTAAATAAAATTCAGGAATTTATAGAACGTGATATGAACGGACAAGTCGTTAGATTGGGACAGAGAAGATTGTTACTTTTACCACCAAATTTTGATAGTTCAAGAATAAATTAGGAATGATATCATGGAAAGTATCGTTGATCAGCCCTGCCCTCTATGTAATTCGGATGCCGGACTGAAAATGATTGCATTAACCACTGAAATACCCTATTTCGGAGAGCATACTCAAATTACATTAGTGTGTGATAATTGTGGATGGAAGCAAACTGACTTTATTGCAGCAGAAGGAAAAGTTGGGGGAATTTGGAGTATTAAGATTGATTCTGTAGATAAAATGAATACGAGAATAGTTAGGTCCTCTTCCGGAACAATCAGAATCGTAGATTTAGATTTAGAAGTTGAGCCTGGAGCTTCTGCGAGTGGATATATTACAAATATAGAGGGCGTTATCAATAGGTTTGAAGATTCTATAGGCATCATTTTAAGACAAGCAAAAACGGATGAAGAATTTGAAACAATTCAAAAATGTAATGAATTATTGAAAAAATTGATGAAAATGAAAAATGGAGAACTACAGTGTACGATCGAAATTATAGATCCAAGGGGGCATAGTCAAATATTGGATGATGATGCTGTATTTAGTCAAATTAGTGATAATTAACTTTATCTGATTTTCTAAATAATCAAAAAATTATTGGATAGTACCTTAAGCTAATTAACTTGGGAAACAAATATGAAAGAGAAAATTTGGGTAGTAGATTATCTTTTGAATAAACTTAATTTTGGTATTAGTTGAGGTGTTTTATCTCTGTATGATAGATAATCTGGATTTTTTCCCCATTTTTCTAATGCTCTTCTATCTAATATTGGAATTCCGCTAATTTTTGTAAGTAATAAGTATACGAAAATAGGAGAAATCCATGAAATCATTTCTAGTCCACTGAAGCATGAAATTCCAAAAAATGCTATTCCAGTCCAAACCAAAATCTCACCAAAATAATTTGGATGTCTACTCATTGACCACAGTCCATCCTGAATCCATTTACCTTTGTTTTCTGCAATCATATTAAATTTGGTTTTCTGGCTATCTGCAATAACTTCAATACTAAAACCGAGTACCCAGATAATTAATGCCACAAAATCCCAGATTCCTAAAGGTGGTGCTGAATTAGACTGAGTATTAATCACAATTACTACATTCATAGTAAGAAATACCCAAAGTCCCTGAACAATCCATGGAACTAAGAAACGTGTTGGCGTTTTCTTAAGTTCATCAAATCTTCCGTCTTTACCCACTCTGTGAATTCTAAGATAGAGGAAGCTAGAAAGTCTAATTGCCCAAATGACTACAAGAATACTGACTATCAACTCTCTGACGCTTGGAGCTTCATATTGGGATCCAGTCCAGAGACTTAGGAAGACAATTGCGATATAGGTGAATCCACCCGTCATGTCATAGAATTTTTCTGTTTTCAGAATTGATGCGGGAATCCAAGCCAATAATTGGATTCCAATAGTTGAAATCGCACAGACAATTATTGCTGAGTAGCCAAATATATTTACAGAATTTACGTCAACTGATATTGAAATTAAACTGACAATCAATGTTACAATTATTACTACAATTGTTGTTCTTTTTAAATCGGTTTTTGTAGTACTCATATGATTCAACCTGATTACAAACACTATTCTTATTAAATGATGTTTTGAAAAATTGTAATGATGGGCGTATACTATTTCCTGATAGTAGAATTTAATGGAAGTAAATTGAATATATTGATTAAAACAATTATTGATAAATTCTAATTAGAACCCATCCCTATGGAACCAAGGTATGCAGAAAATTTATCTTGGTATTATCATACAATCCCATTTATTACGGGGATTATTGGATTGTTTTTAGGGAATTTGATGGTTGAAAATAGTGGTCCATTACTAAAAACTATTTTTCCCGCTATAGGTCTAATAATCGGAGGATTTGGTGGCCTAATATTGCTGGGAATTATTAGCGATAAAGTGGACAATAACAACTAATATTGATGAGCTTATGCTTTTGATATATTTAAGAAATGGTTGTAAAATAATGTTAATCATAAATTAATTGAGTTTAGATAATATGCAACATTAATTATGGCTGCAAATATTATCCATGCAATGTATGGCCAAAATAAAATAGATGCTGTAGTATTGGTTTCATAAATCAAGTAGGAATAAAGAATTGAAAATATAATCATGAAAATTATCATTATCAGCGATAATAGATATTCTGAAGAGTTGAATACATCGGGCCATAGAATGTTTAACAAAAACTGAGCAATAAAAAAAATTATCACTAATGTGAAATTTTGTATCTCTTCTTTCTTAGTTAATGTAGATGTAATACTCATTGCCATAAGGGTGTATAGAATCATCCATATCGGGCCAATAATCCATCCTGGCGGTTGAAAAAATGGTTCATATGCTGAGTCGAATGTCATTCGATTACTCCTTTTTCTATTTTTATACGTGTAGAAAATAATACTATTTTAGAATGAGTCTGGAGATAAAAATTCTTCAAGCCTATCTGACCATTGTATTCTTTTCTCCTCGAGATCTTGGAGCCACTCAGAAGCACCATCAATACAGATTTGCTTTATTTCTCCGGCAAGCAATTTTCCACTTTCATAATCTCTCTTTATATCGTTAAGATAGTCATCATCCTTTTCGAAAAAGTACTGTAAATATTGAAATGCAACATCTTTAGTGGTGTCTCCACCTAATCTTCTATGTTCTTCTACAGTTGATTGACCACCACTAAATGCCCTTTTTACTTTCTTTTCCATTACCTCTAAATCTTCATCCATGAATATTGTAGTTTCTGGTTTAGATGAAGACATCTTCGAACCGGTCATTCCAACTACAAATCTGTGATAAGTAGAGCATGGGGGAATTAATCCCATTCCTCCTAAATTTCTTTCAATTCTTAAAAGCCTCATCCTTATTGGAAACTTATCAGATGTGGTTGCACCGGGAATATCTAAAGTGCCATGTTTCTGGTTTGTTGAAATATCTGAAAATCCCAAATCAATCAATTCACTTTCAATAGAATCGAAAATCGATTTTCGTTTTTCTCTGTCAATTCGGCCATTTTCTAAAATCCCAAAGATTCTGGAGTTTTCTTCTTGGATGGAAAGAGTGATTACTAATCCACCAGCTTTTCTCGGTTTAATATTAAACCAATTTGTCTTTCCCGCAATTCCCCTTGTTAGTCGTAAATGTGGATCTTGGTCTATTCCAACTGGAACTACAATTGGCCTTAATCCACCATATTCTTCTAGTTGAGGGTGTAATATATCTCCAACTTGAACCAATGGTGCTTGTACATGAGCTAGATTAGTCTGGCCATTAAAACCGTAAATTGCTTCGAATTCAGATAAGTTAGTCTTTCTACCTAGATTGAATCCTAATTTTTGTACAACAGGCCTAGAACTTTGAAAATAAACATTGGTCGATTCGGGATTTAATCCTAATGCTGCATAATTATGGATATACTCTTCAATCGCGGTTTTTCTTCCTTCTTTTAGGGATGTCCCTCTAGTAGCCAATGCTTCTAAATCAGCTACTGCTACAGTAATATCTGCTCCTTGATCTTGAAACCATTTTACTTGATCTATCACCATACTATGACCTAGATGCATTTTACCACTTGGCATTAATCCAGTAAGGGTTCCAAAATTTTTTCCTGAATTTATTGAATCGAGTATTACATCTAAGTCTCTGTGAGCGAAAACTATCCCCCTTCTGTGAAGTATTCCTGGATTAGGCATAACTGATGAATCTACAGATTCAAGCCCAAATTGATTGATTATTTTTTCGTAATCTGTAGATTGCTCTGAAGACCATGGATCTATTCGCCCATTATCCTTCATAGTTATCCCAATGAATCTTCCTCAATCAAGTCATCGATAAAAATTACAATTAAATGGCTATAATGATTAATCAATACCTTTCCCGATTAATATGGTTCGAGTGCATTGTTTGGGCGTTGGATTGGTAGGTTCATATGTAGCAAAGCGATTGATTGAATCTGGTTATTCTGTTTATGCCTATGACATTGATTTGAAGAGAATTGAAGATATTAAAAATATTAATAAAATTAAATTAATTAAAACTGAGAATCCTGCTAAAATTTTATTGGAACACATGAAGAATGACGGAGACATCAGCATCAGTAGAGACAGTGAAATAGTTGTGAACATGTTACCTGGAGATATTGGCCATAAAAGTACGGATGCCTTATGTGAATTTCCACTAAGGATAGTAGATCTTAGTTTTAGCGAATTAACTCCAGAGAGTAACGCAGAACGAGCTTTGAATTCGGATGCCACAGTTTTGTGGGATGTCGGGATAGCTCCGGGACTTTCGAATATGCTATTATCAGAGGCTGTAAGAAAAATGGGAAAATTGAAGAAAGGTGTAATTAGAGTTGGTGGAAATCCATCTACACAAACTGGTGGATGGAACTATATGGCTCCTTTTTCTCCAATCGATGTAATTGCTGAATATACTAGACCCGCTAGAGTGATTAGAAATTCAAAAGCTGTTACACTACCCGCTTTATCTGATCGCCATATTATTGAGGTTCCTACCAAGGGGGAAATGGAAGCATTTCTTACAGATGGTTTGAGGAGTGTAATTAATTCAATCAGTGCAGAAAATCTACATGAATATACTATCAGATGGCCAGGTCATATTCAGAAATTTATTGATGCTAGAGAAAATGAAGAGATAAATGAAGAGTTTCTTACTAATGCCTGGAAGTATGATGAAAAAGTCAAGGAATTTACATGGATGGAAGTAGAGGCTGAATCTGAAATTGGAGAAATAATGAATTGGTCAGTTTATGACGAAGGTGGTAAAGATGGTCATTCTATGGCAAGATGTACAGGATTAGTAACATTGGGCAGTATAATAGAATGGATTAAGGATAAGGATATGTTATCTAGTGGAGTTTATGCTCCTGAGGATCTTTCGACAGAAGTTATTTCGAGAATTATTAAATTTATGAAAAAATCTGGGATAGTCATTGAAGGTCCGGAAATATGATTTTGACAAATATTATTCAGATT
>LURV01000134.1:7839-19141 GCA_001629205.1 Marine group II euryarchaeote REDSEA-S30_B12 | reverse complement strand
GAATTTTATCTATTTCTTCAGACCAATCAGCATTGAGACCTGCTAGATTTAATATTTCAATCAAAGAAATGATTTTTTTATTCTGATTTTTTGAGGTCATCCCGAGATTCATAGAACCCCTACCTGTCCAATTAATCTCTCCTTCAGTGGATCGCCAGGAAGAATGTGTTATGGACCCACCAATCGTTCTATCTTTACCAACTAATCTAGAAATTATTTCTCTATTTCCTAATCCATTCTGAATGCTGATAATGTACCCATCCTCTTTAGTAATATCTCTGGCTACAGATGCTAATTCGAAAGTAGAATATGTTTTACCTGCTATTATTGAAAAATCGCAAGTATTAAAATAATTTTTAGAAATAGGTCTTTTCTCACTATCTATCACTTCATATCGGCCATGATTTACGAACTCAATCTCTCCTTCTGGAGTATTAATTACCAGCCCAGATGATAGTAGCTTAGCAGTGTTACTTCTTGATACACAAATTATCTCCGATTCAGTTTTTGACAATGCCCCAACTAAAACACCACCTATGGCTCCAATTCCCAGTATTCCAATCTTCAACCTAGCACCCCTGATTACTACATCTAGCAGAAAGATGAACCACAATTCCCCTTTCATCAGCAGTAATCCAAACAACTCTTTCCAAATCAAAATTCCCTGTAGGTAAAATCTCCATTTCTATTAATGAGTTATTTTTAGCCAAGTTTGGAATAGATAAGTCCCAAATATCAGTTTCTGGAGAATCTCCATGCCATTCGATAGAAATAGTATAGTCTAACTCCATCCTATTTTCTATTAGAAATATCGATTCATCAATTCTTTCAGAAATTCCACCTTTTTCGATGGAAATATCAATTCCAGGAATTATGTCAAATACTTCTAAGAGTTCAGATCCAGAACAAACTGCAATCCAACCAGTTTCTCCTATTGAAAGACTTCCATTTCCAGTCCTATTTCCAGTAATTAATTTTGAGGAATAATTCATTAGTTCTACTACTCCCCAGTTTACATTAGTATCTATTTGGTCTCCCTTTCCACTGGAAGGACAAAATGCATTTCCTGAGTCCGAATGAGAAATGATATAATCAGAGTCCATACCAAACCAAGATGGAATTTCCCAATTGCCCTCAAATACTTGTAATTTATTTCTTGAATTATTCAGTAATAGATTCCAACTTATCATTTCACCATTATCACCTAAGAAATCTAATTTTGGACCAAGCTTCAATGACTGATTATTGATTTTTTCTAATGACTGAATTGCGCCCTCGTACCCTATTAGACATATTTCATGCACTCCTATCCCTCTTGAACTACTATTCTCAATTAACCAATATGGACTATCTAAGGAAAAATTACCAGAACTCCCTATAATCCTAAATTCTGAACAAATTTTCAAATTTTCTAAATTTTGTTCGAATTCCCAATAGCTATTAATCGGCCCTGATACATCCCTTTGCCTAATTTCAATTTCATGTTCCATTTGGTAATCAATCACATCTATAAATACACGCAAAATATGTGGAGAAAATGATTTAGCGGGAGAATTAATCGATAAAATAATTCTCTGTTTATTCAATTCAACAACATTAGAAAAATTACAAATCCTGATTCCATTGCATTTTTCACTGGTAATTTTCCATTCCTTTTCTAGAGCGCCGTTTATTTGATAGATTATTGAACCATTAACCGGTAGAATGCCCAGTGGTTCTATTTCAAGAACAATTTCAGTCGAAGAATTATTATCCATTGATATAAATTTAGGCCATGATTGGGTATCTAATCCATTTTGATATTCAGGTAAAGAATAAGACGGTAGATGGCCAGGAAAACCGCCAATCAAAGCAATAATAATCACTACTATTGCCCGATTTCTATCACTTATACTTATTTTTTTATGTTCATCTAATACTATAGGGTTTGGATTATTTTCAGGACTAAATCTTTGCCAAGCCCCTATTGCAGCTAGAAAAATCCATGGAGTATAATTAGATGAAACAAAAACAATCACCATAATTCCCAACATTAAGATAAAAATAGATGTTTGAATAGAGCCATCTCGCATCTCTTTAGGGCCGATAATTGAATGAAGTAATCTGTCGCCAGGAAATCCAGGTATCGGTAGTAATAGCCCCCATCCTACAATTGTAAGACCAACACCAGCTAGACCAATTAAATTCAGCCATTGTAGTCTAACAATATATTCTTCTCCGAACCAAGACTCCAAAATTAAATTCAAAATTATGTTAGTTCCCAATATTGTCGGAACTTCGTCTTCAGGAAGATAATTATACATGTCCGGAGGGAAATTTGAAGTATTTATAAATCCAATAATGGCTAAAATCGTCCCGAAAATAAATAGCATCAATGGCACTACTAATTCTACAATAGCCAACGATTTTCTTGTTGGAAACGGCATTAGATCAATTCTTTTTTGACCCATTGAACCAATGATTCCGAATGGCCAAGAATATGAAGGAAACGGGAAGACAAGTGGTACTATGTGCCCGACCTCAACGCCATTCATATTACCAACTATTTTTCTAATATAACTTGAAATACCTATAATCACTATAATAGGTATTGAGAAATAAACCAAAGAATTTTTTTAGGGTAATTTCTCCAGAAGGATAATTTGTAATTCTCAAGATTGGAGGATTACCTTCTTCCAATATTCCCATCAAACTCATTTTTTTTAGGTGTTTATTCAATTTCACCAACTGTTTACTTGGATTTTTACCATCTTTTCCAGAAACTTCCCATGAAGCAGAATTAACTCCTTCTTCACCCATCAAAAAATATCTAGAGATAATCACTTCAAAAAGATCTTTTGACTCCCAGATTTTCCTATCAATTATGATATTATCTACAGTTTCCATGTCCAAGCCCTCCGAACTATTGTCCGATTCGACCTCATCCATTATTCGGTTTTCCAATCACTTATTTTTAAATCTCTTTAATCTGAATGTCTCTTCTCTTTCCATTTCTTCCAATCTCAACTGAATAAATGTCTGAGCTTCTTCCATCTCAGGTATAACTTTGAATTCCAGCGCATTTACTCTTCTTTTTGTAGCCTCAATTTCTTCCAAAAGTCGCTTCAACGTAGCTTCCATTTCTGCAGCTTTAACCATCTTTTCTACTAGTAATGAATAAGAATCTGCTGCTTCATCAATATATGGTGAACCACCAACCATCCCTAAACCTCTATCTTCCATAGATAATTTCAGATTTTGACCATCTACTCTTGGGACAACAACGCCCATTATGTTTCTTTTTGATACCATAACTTCGGGATGTTTAGATGATGCAATAGCAGCACTCTTGACAGCTAAACCACCTTCAATTGATGATGCCAAATTTATGGACTGTAATGCCTCTGAGTATGCACTAGCTAATTCCTCTCTCGCCGCAATCATTTCAGACAATAATGTTCTAAATTCGTGAAATAATCCATCTCTTTTCATTTTTAGTAAATTATAGCCACTAGAAGTTTGTTTAATCCTTCTTTTCAGGTTAATCAGTTCAGATCTAGTTGGTTTAATATCTAATGCCATTATATCACTCAACAATCAATTCTTTTTTTCTGTTGGATGATACTTATCGATCCATTTTTGATCTAAACGAACAAGATATTTCGTGTCAATATTCGATAGAAGATTCCAAGCCAAGTCTAATGTTCCTTCTTCTATTGATCGATCTTCATCCCGACTTTGCCTCAAAAATTGGTCTTCAAATATATCTGCAAATTTTAGAAGTTGTAAATCCCTTTCATTAAGTGCATCTTCACCTACGATAGCAACTAGTCCTCTTAATTCCCTACCTTGTGCATACGCAGCATATAATTGATCAGATACAGATTTATGATCTTCTCTAGTCTTTCCAGGGCCAATTCCTGCATTCATCAGCCTAGATAAAGATGGCAGAACATTGATTGGAGGATAAATTCCCTTTTGATGTAACTCTCTAGAAATAACAATCTGCCCTTCTGTGATATATCCTGATAGATCAGGAATTGGATGCGTAATATCATCACCCGGCATCGTAAGAATTGGGAATTGTGTAATTGAACCCTTCTTTCCTTTGACTAAACCAGCCCTCTCGTAGAGCATTGCTAAATCTGTATACATATACCCCGGATACCCTCTTCTTCCGGGGACTTCTTCTCTAGCAGCACCAATTTGTCTGAGAGATTCACAATAGTTTGTCATATCAGTATAAATTACGAGAACGTGATAGTCATGCTCAAATGCCAAGTATTCAGCAGCTGTTAATGCTAGACGAGGTGTGATCAATCTCTCTACAGCAGGGTCATCTGCTAAATTCACGAAAAGAGCAGCATTCTCTAAAGCACCCGTCCTCTCCAAGTCATGTACAAAGAAATTATATTCTTCAGCTGTAATTCCCATTGCACAGAATACTACTACGAAATCATCATCACTGCCAACTAACTTTGCCTGTCTAGCTATTTGTAATGCTATATCATTATGAGGTAAACCACTCGCACTAAAAATGGGAAGTTTCTGCCCCCTTACTAGTGATGTACAAGCATCAATTGCAGAAATCCCAGTTTGAATGAATGCTTCAGGACTCTGTCTAGAGTAAGGATTTATGGCTGCTCCAATAATATCCCCTCCCAATTAGTCCCTTGCTAACTGGAAGTTTGAATACATCTCCAAGAAATTTTATTCCAGTTTTCCTATCTACCGATGCTGTTCCTTCGAATACTTGTACAATGACTTGATCATCCGCTGTGTCTAAAACTTGGCCATTTTTAATTGACCCATCACTCAATTTTAATTGTACAATCTCACCATAAGATACTGGCTCAGTTTTGTTAAGAAAGACCAAAGGTCCTTTCACGTCAGTAATTGTTCTATATTCCTTTCCACTCACTTTATCACCTCTTAATTTACCTCTAAACTTTCAGATATCTGCTTACTCATCTCAGAAATCATCTGATTTATTTTTTCCTGATATCCTTTCTCAAATCTACCCCTCATCAAGTCAGTACGCGCAGGAATATTGACTACATCCTCTAATAAAGCTCCACCCGCAATCGCCTTCTTTGCTTCAGCTTGGAATGTTAGAATCGCCTTAGCCATTTCATATTGAAGTTTTAAATCACTAAACGTATCAACATCATGAAATGCATTTTGCTGTAAGAAAAATTCTCTAATCATTCTTGCCACCTCAAGAGTTAATTGCTGATCTATTGGAAGGGCATCAGATCCAACTAATTGTACAATTTCCTGTAATTCTGCTTCAACCTGGAGTAATGTACTGATTTCAGTTCTTAAATCTGGAAAATCTTGTGCGATGTTGTCTCTGTACCATTGATCCAAGGATTGAGGGTACAAACTGTAAGAGCTCAACCAGCTGATTGCAGGAAAATGTCTTTGCCTTGCCAGACCAGCATCTAATCCCCAGAAAACTTTGACTATTCTCAAAGTACCCTGACTCACTGGTTCAGAAATATCCCCACCTGGTGGAGATACTGCTCCAATCACCGAAACTGATCCATCATCTCCAGCAAGAGTTCTCACTCTCCCTGCTCGCTCATAGAACTCAGCTAATCTACTGGACAAATAAGCAGGATAACCTTCTTCTCCGGGCATCTCTTCTAATCTCGATGATATTTCTCTCATTGCTTCTGCCCATCTACTAGTTGAGTCAGCCATCAAAGCAACATTGTATCCCATATCTCTGAAATATTCTGCAATTGTTACCCCAGTGTATACTGAAGCTTCTCTAGCAGCAACAGGCATATTTGAAGTATTAGCAATCATTACTGTTCTATTCATTAGTGGCTTGTTTGTATTGGGATCTATTAGATGAGGGAATTCATCAAGAACTTCCGTCATTTCATTACCTCTTTCACCACATCCAATATAAACAACAATCTCTGCATCAGACCATTTCGCTAGCTGTTGCTGAGTCACAGTCTTACCTGAGCCAAAAGGACCAGGAATACCAGCTGTGCCTCCCTTAGCTAGGGGGAAAAGAAAATCAAGAATTCTCTGACCTGTAATCAGCGGAACGTCTGGGGCATATTTCTGACTAAATGGACGAGGATGCCTAACAGGCCATTCTTGCATCATTGATATTTCAGTCCCATCTTCTAGTTCACAAATCGTTTCCTTAATATTGAAAGATCCACTTTCAATTTTCTTTACAATTCCCTTAATAGAAGGTGGAATCATTACTCTGTGCTCAATTGTTTCAGTTTCTTGTACTATACCAATTACTTGCCCCGAATCTACAGAGTCTCCAACACTAACTTTTGGCTCAAAATCCCATTTTCTTTCCAAATCTAATCCATCGGCATCAACACCACGAGTAATGAATACTCCCATACTTTTCTCAAGCTTGGGAAGGGGCCTCTGAATTCCATCATAAATTTGAGTTAGCAATCCGGGACCTAGTTGAACAGAGAGAGTTTGCCCCGTCCTTATTACAGGCTCTCCAGGTTTCACTCCTGAAGTCTCTTCATACACTTGAATGACCGATTGATCCCCATGTAACTCAATTACTTCACCCATCAATCCTTCATCTCCAACTCGTACCACTTCATACATTCTTGGCGAGATTCCAACGGCAGTCACTACTGGCCCCGAAATCCTATATATCAGTCCATTTTCTTTACTCATTTTTTTCACTTCCTTTTTTTATTTCCAAAGATCGACTCCTAAGGCCGATTTTATAGACTCTCGAAGACTATTATCTTCTTCAGTCCCAATGCCCAAAACTGTGGGCGTTACACTTTCAGTAAGCTGCTGTCGCAACCTGTCTGGAAGCTTCATCAACTCTACATTATCAACTACTATTACTCCAACCTCGGACTGGTCCAATAGAGTTCTTAGCATGTCAATCATTTGCTCCTCATCTTCTGGATTATACAGATTCTCAACTCCAGCCAGCTGGAAACCTAGTGTGAATTCCATTGGTCCTACAACTGCTATTTCCATCTTTCCACCTCAGAAGTCCATATGAGACTCCAGTACTTTATCATCTAATCCAATCGCTTTACCTCGAACCAGTAGACGTAAATTCCTAACTTCGAGAGATTTTCTTTCGATGTAGTATATTATCGGAAATGGAGAAACTGGACTCAGATACGCAAACTTCCTTAGAATTCTCTGCCTCTGATGGGAAAGTAATTCAGCAAAAGGATCTAGACTTAAGATAGCCTTTGATTGTTCAAGAGCCGTCTCAAAACCTTCGCCATCAAATGCATTACTTCTTCTCAATAATTCTATCAGTTCTTCATCATCTTCCGACTGACAAACCTGCTTCATAGTTCCATAATCAATTCTACCCCCAGGAATAATCATTCCTAACCTTTTATCGAAATCTAATTCCATTCTCAGAGATCTTAACTGATTTATGATATTTCTATGGTCTATTTCAATTCTAATGTATTTCAATAATTTATCATTATCCTTCTTCTTTTTTACTGATTTTAGGGCTTCAGAGAAATAGTGCATATCAAGTGAATTTTCTAGTTCTTCAAGAGATGTTTCACCCTCAATCTTCTTCATTGCTTTTCCCCAGGGAGTTCCTATCATGGCTTTCTAGTCCCTCAGTATTTCTTATTATATTCAGCCAAACTGCATTTCTTGGATTCTCGGAGGGGAGAATCTGAGCTTCAATCATCTCATCCGAAGCTCCACCATTGACTGCTCTAAGAACTGTTTTCGCCTTCTCATAGTCAAATCTCTCTACATATATTGCTACTAAATCTCTCAGATGTCCCTGACAGAATTTCATAACTTCTGCTAAATCATTATCTAAATTGTGAAATAGAGCTGCTTCAACCGCATCAGCACCACTCATCCTAGACGAGTAAAGGTCCATTTCAGCCCTATATCCCAATTCTCCTATACTTGCTCCGATTGAATCGGGACCCTGTTGTAATAACTGCCTCATCCTCGTAGAATCAATCAATGATGCTTTTCTAGCTTTAGCCCTAGCTGCGGCATTGAAAATATTTGATTTACCAGATGAAGCCACATTATCACAATCCAAATAAAATATTATTTACCTCAGCAAGATTATTTTTCCAAGTCATTTCTAATCTAAAGTCGAAACGATAATCCATAACGGTAGATCCATCTTTAGACTCTAGAATAAATCCACCTAATCCTTCAACATCGTCTCCAAGTTTAAATCCCATACTTGATAGATTCTTTCGATCAATACTTACTGGCCTCAAAATCATATCAGAGGCGTTTTCTTCCTTAGCTGTTTTAATTAACTGATCCAAGATCTTTTTTCTATTTTTCAGTTTAGGAGAAGAAACTTCAGATTTCACTCTTTCCCATGTCAAATCGAGCTCCTCTTTTTTTGCTATTAAAGCCCTTTTCTGATTAGCCTGTCTAGCGGAAGCAACAATCTCAACAGATAATTGTTCACTTTCACGATTTGCACGATTAGTACTTGCCTCAGCAACTTGTGCAGCTTCTTTCTTAGCCACTTCTTCGATCCGACCAGCCTCTTCCTCAGCTTCTTTAATTATCGAATCGGCTTTTGCCTTAGCTTTGTCTAGAATCTCAGCAGCCAGGTTATCTAATGTCAATTTTTCACCTCAAAATTCCCTATTTTATATTCCTACAATAGGAATAGTGCAAGGAAACCAAATAGCACAATAGTTTCTGGTAGGGCAGTGAAAATTAATCCAGATACAAACTTATTTGAATCCTCGGCTATCATTCCTACTGCTGCAGCACCTATTGGTCCCTGACTCAAGCCAGTTCCAATTCCTGCTAGCCCTAACGCAATTCCTGCGCCAATTTTTGCATATGCTTCTACAGTACTGGCATTATCTACTTCTTGGGCTTGAACCCCTGTAGCTACTAGTACTACTGCAAGCAAAATCATCATTATGCTCATTCCTCTCATTATTTTTTTATTCATATTTTTTCCTCCGTTTTAATCCAATTTTGGAATCTTATTTTTCTACCTCTACAAATTGTGGTTTTACGCCAAATGGCATAAATGGCTGACCACTCGCATCATAATATTGACGCATCCATTCAACAAAATGAAGTCTAGCTGCGTGGATATTTGGACTAAATACGCCTAATCCCCATGCGAACACTTGAACTAAAATCCAACCAATCAAGAAAATTGGTACCAAATATAGAGTTTGACCATCAGTAACCATTTCTGCCATGGGTTCAAACAACATATGATTTCCAGTTTCAGCAATTTTTACTCCCACAATTCCTACTGCGAATAGTCTGACATATGAAATGACCGTAGGAATCATCCCAACTGCTTCTATGGGTGCTAAACCAACATTGATTGGAAATGGAACTCCATGATACTTGTATAATGTCCACATTAGCAAAACTATGGAAATAGCCGCTAAAATGGCCCCAGGAATCATCAAACTTTCTCCTTCTGGTGGCCCTAAAAATCCATACGAAAACATAAATCCTCCAATTAACATCATCATCCATACTCCCTTTTCAAAAAAAGCACAAACTAATCCTATGCCACCATGCCCATTTCCAAATAGTAAAATGTCTCTGAATCCAATCATCAAACCCATCATTACATGAACTAATCCAAGGTAAATTGTAAGTATTATCAGGTGCTCCAAATTTCCATAATCCGATGTGGGGGTGACTCTGTGAAATGGAAATGCTAATTCCAATCCAAAAGGTAGAGAAGCTGTCCATGCATGCCCATGATCAAGCTCAAAGGGGTAAAGAAATGCTAATGCCTCTGCTGGATTACTCCCATAGTGTGGTAAAATTTCCCACCCAGCGAATTCAGCATAGATATAGCCAAACACTAGGGTTCCAAATCCGATATAAGTGAGGAATTTTCCGCCTAACTTTAGCATTTCATTCGTACCAGATCTTGAAATCAGATATCCACCCAAAAGCATTGTAACCAACCCGTAGGCCATATCTCCAAGCATCATACCAAAGAAAATTGGATAAGTGATAAACATGAAAAGTGTAGGGTCAATTCTTCCATAACCAGGTCTTCCAACTGCATCAGTTAACAATTCCATCGGCTTACTCATTTCTCGTTCTGAATATGATATAGGCGGTAACTCTTGATGATGTTGATGATCTGAATGGCCGTGTCCACCACCACCTGCCTTCAATTCAAATGGAGTCACTTCCGTGAAATTGCAAACCGATTCCAGAGCTTTTTGAACTTCTTCAGCTCTATCACTCTCAATCCACCCGTCAATTAAGAATGCATGATTAGAAACAGCAATTCGGACCGGTGCTGTAAGAATTTCATGATCTCTTTCCAACAATTCAATACCACAAAGTAATAATTCTCCATTTTCATCAGACCACGATGCTATATCTTTCTCAATCTCTTCGATTTTCGAATTTATTGCACTAATTTGATTCTTTACATCATCTCTCAATTTTCGCGGATTTCCTTCTCCTTCTGGGATTGCCAGAGCATTAAATCCAGACTCAACTAATATTTTCTGAACCTTCGCTGAATCTGAATTTTTACAAAATACAGCTATAACTCTATTTTTACCATCTTTCCCTTCGTAAGCAATTACATCTTCACCGAGTTCTCTAATATCAATTTCTCCAACAAATCCTATGAATGACGTCAAATGTTGATATCCATCTAGTAGGCTAATATCTATATCTAAAGGTACTAACGCATCTAGAATGGACTCTTTCTCCCGAAGTGACTCCTTATTCTCATAATATTCAGTTAGTAATTCATTTTTTTCAATTAAAGTATTTACTTTCCCTGGTAAATCATCAATTAACCGACTTTTAATTCCCGCATAACTTCTTCTTTTTTCAGGTTGATTAGCCTTTATCATCGACAAAGCAGATCTCATTTTATTCAATTCTCTTCCTATTTCTTCAGCACCTTCTAATGGCTTCCCCAGAGAAAAATCCTCTTCAGAACCGTCATAATCTAGAATATGTAATGCATTAATTTTAGAAAGTAACTTTACTACTTCACTAATTTCTGATTTCATTCCTGCAGCTAGTAACCTACCCATTCGGTTAGTATTAACTTGCGACATTTTCTACATACTCCACTTATTCATTAGAGAAAGCATCCAGAATTATCTTTATTGCTTCACTTCTAATTTTCTCACCCGAATCATGGATTGTTTGAATATCAGAGTCTCCAGATGAAGATACTTTTTTTGCTTCACTTCCTGCATGATCCTTGGCCTTAGAAATAATCTTGTCTGCATTCGAGTCAGATTCCATCTTACCATTCTGAATTATCTCGGTAGCGGAAAGCCTAGCCCGGGAAATAATTTCTCCAGCTCTTTTTTCAGCC
>LURV01000134.1:0-7788 GCA_001629205.1 Marine group II euryarchaeote REDSEA-S30_B12 | reverse complement strand
TTTTCAGCCTCTTCAAGTGTCTCAGTAGCCTTTTTTTCGGCGTTTTTTATTGATTTGAGAACTTCTTCCCTACTCAATTAAATCAACCCTCAGACTCATCCCAATTTGGTAAAGTATTTGAAAATTTTCTGTGAAACATCAGTATAGAAATATAGAAAAAAATTCAGTATTTGGGAAATTCCGCTAACCTTTAATCATCAAATTATCCAGAACATCTTTCTACAAGTTACTGCTCGCCATATAAATCCCTTCAAAAACCGGTTAAACATCAGGTTCAGAATCCAATCTGGAAGTCTGAAAATAATACTACCTATCATAAAAGAACGCTTAGAATTCCTCATAACTTTACCCATCTGTTTCTCCCATATTTTCCCATACTCATTCAAAGACGTCCCATTATTGAAGTGTTCAGAGATTACTTGTCCAGCAATTCTTCCACCTATCATCGCAATGGTAATTCCTGCTCCATTAGATGGTAAAACCATCCCCGCAGAATCTCCAACAAGTAACTTATTCCCCTTAACAAAACTATCAATTGCTCCTGACATTGGCAAAGAGCCAGCACCTTTGAATGAAATATTACCTTCATAATTCGAAATAAAATCTTCAGTATATTCGTTCAGACTTCGCCCTTTCGATAATTTTCTCTGAATTCCTAGGCCTATATTTGCACCACCCTTCTTTGGAAACATCCATGCATAGCCACCGGGGGCAACTGAACCAAAATGTAATTCAAGTGAATCAGAAAAATCCCCATCCATAAGGACGAATTTAACTGGAATATTTAGTGTCTCTATATCCCAATATTTTTTTCTTACAGGATCATTATGTCCGCCTGCTCCGACTATAATTTTCCCTTCAATCTCTTCCCCACTCCGAAGAATAATCTTATTTTCTTCAACCGATTCAACCCTTGCACCTACTTTGAATTCAGCTCCAGATTCCTTAGCTAAATCAACTAAGGCTTCATCATGAGCAACTCTATTCAATACCATGCCCCCAAAATCAAAAACTAATGCCTTCTTATTTGGCGGAACAATGTGCATTTTCTTTGTAATCAACGAAATGGCTTTATCGGGAGTTTGAAATAAATCATCCATTTCAGGAACATTTGGACACAGTCTACGCATTTCATCATTAGTCGGCACTAACTCTCCACATTGTAAGGGAGATCCAATTGGATCTCTTCCATCCACTACCAATACCTTCAAACCTCCCTCAGCTGCATATCTGGCAGTTGTACTTCCTGCAGGTCCGCCACCTACAATTATTACATCCCAAACGCCTTTTTCTGGCACAATAACCAACCTCTAATTATGTGGTTCTAATTCGTGAACTCTCAGCCATCTCTAACATCATTGTACGAGCCCCTGAATCAGGCAATTCTTCAATATATTCTATTGCCCTATCTACGTGATTCCCTATCAACTGTCTAGAGTAGTCGATTGAACCCGAACATTCCAGTAAATACATTAATTCTTCCCACCTAGCATCACTAAAACTAGTTAATACATCTTCCAGCTGTTCTCTCTCTGTACCATGCAGGATGGTTAAGCCATGTATTAGCGGCAATGTCATTTTTCCTTCATGAATATCAGTTCCTCTAGGTTTACCCATCGTTTTATCGCCAGTTAAATCCAATAAGTCATCTACTAATTGAAATGCTCGACCTAGCTCAATCCCAAAAGATTTCATCAAATCTACAAGATTTTGAGGCGCCCCAGCAACTATTGCAGCTACTGCCCCGCCAGTCGAAAATGGACCTGCAGTTTTACCGTCAATAATGGCATAATAATCCTCAGGAGACATACTCAAATCTCTGACATGGTTCAATTGCCTCAACTCTCCAGCAGCTAGGCCAAAGCACGAAGAAGAAACCAAATCTACAACTTTTTCTGAATACCCGGCACCGAGTTGAAAACCAATACTGAAAAGATAATCTCCAGCAATTATTGCTCTAGGTATTCCATGAGTGACATGCAACGCAGGTCGACCTCTTCGCATTTTAGCCTGATCGTTAATATCATCATGAATTAGAGTTGCAGTGTGTAGTAATTCGGCAGATAATATACTATCAATAACCTCATTGATTTCCTTCCCTCCACAGGCTTCGTAAGCTAATAATCCAAGAACTGGGCGCATCCTTTTTCCACCAGCAAGGATTGTTTCTTTTGCTATTCCCATTGGGATGGCTTCATTCTCTCTAGACATTCTTTCCAATATGAAACTCTCCAAAGCGTCTTCAACAATATCCCTTATTGCATCTACACGATTTAGAACTTTATCTCCTAACAACATCTGATAATACTCGCTATGGGGTCGCCTATATCAACAAGTGTGTTCACGGCACATATGGGTATACCGAGTTCCCCCCCCCTAGAGGTGGATGCGATGAATGAACAGATATTGTTTACAATGTTGGAAACGCATAGATGCTCTGTAAGTCAAAATTCTAATTTTCTATCAGAATATAACGAGAAATTTAAATTCATAGAAAATAATGCTGTAGATTTAAAGTCCGGAATTAAGATGCTTACTGATGGAGAAGTAGATCTTTTTATACTTCCAACCCAAATCCGCAATTATAATCACTGACTCTGAACTAATTAGAAGGCAATTAATCAGAGTCAGACCAGATATTTCAGTTAAATCTCCATCAGAAATATCAAACTATTACGATATAAAAATCCCAAATAATCCTAGTGAAATTCCTATTTGGCTGGAAGATTTATGTGAAGATGGAAAGATAGATGGCTTTGTAATTCCAAGAACTACTTATGACACATTAAACTTAAAATTAAGAAGACACGCTCTTCTTTCCCAACCTCAAGAACTAGGGGATCCATATTTTTTACCTAGTCCGTTTTCTGATTTACTGGTTTTTATAGCTAGATCGAGATTCCCACCTTCCATTTCAAAGCAAATTTGTGAACTCGAAGGAAATACTAATCTTTGGGTTCAGTCTAGAGTGTTAAATGCACTAGGTTCTGAGATGATGAAATATCTAGGCATAGAAGTTCGTCATAGGCAAGTCCCTTCTTTACTTAAGCAATCAGAAGACGAGAGAGATCCGCTAATTGCCGAAGCTTGTATTAGTGCTGATGGAGAAATTCAGGAAGATGAAGTTCATATAGAAATCAGAATGGAAGTAATTTCATTTGATGGCAAAAGGACTCTATCAATTCAAAGAATTACTCCATATTCAGGTTATGAATTTAAGCTAACATCTACAATTATTGATTGGAAAAAGATGATTGATACATCGACTGGAAAAATACAGAAAGATCACCCTAAAGATATCGACTCATCAGCATTCTTAGTTATAGAAGAATAGTTACGAAAATCGTATTTTTACATCATATTAAACAAAATAATAACATATACTGGTAATCACCACATATCATGGAAGTTGATTATTCTCTGTTGAGTACTTTGTATACAGAGAAGTTACAGCAACTTAGGAAAAGAGCAGAATCTAGTGGAATTTCAAAGAGTGGCTCTGTCGAAGTTCTAAGGGCGCGTTTAATTAGAAAATTAGTCATCAACTACTATGATTTATCTTGGGAAGGCATCCAATCCCTTTCAAACTTAGAAATCGGAAAAATACTCAAAATTTTTGGTATCAAATCATCAGGCTCTCATAAAGAACGCCGGCAGAGATTGTGGCTACATCTCAATTATGACTCTAGACGTTTGACAATTGGTTATCTCGCAGAAATGAATAAAGATAATTTACATCAACTTTGTAAGGAATTAGAATTAGAACTATCTGGAAATAGGACAGTATTAATGGGGCATGTAGCAGGAGTATTAACTAGTCAATTAAATGGCTGGGGAAGGATTAAACGAAGTCTCAGAAGAAATGGAATAAACTCTCCAATTTCTAGAATTAATGAAAAATCTAACTCTAATTCAAATAAAACAAAACCTCATCAAGATTTCAATTATAACAAAATACTAACTCAGGCAATGAAGGAAGACTCTGTAGATTATTTAATCAATGAAATTGATAAATTTGATTCAATTACGCAAGACGATCTACGTTCGCTTCAATCCAGAATAGACGACTTGGAGAGAATGGTTGGCACTATTCTTAATGGATTTGGAGGGAATTGGGGTAATAATTCATTAGACTTACTAATTCGATTATTACGAAGGAGGGGTTGGCCGATTGAGAATACTGTAGTTAGAAATAGAATCACTAAGGTTGCTACAAATATAGCTGAATTCAAGGGAGCTAATTTCAATGAAAGTCTCTATAAGTTGAAATTGGAAAACTCAGAGTCAACAATTAACAGATTGAGACAAAAACTTTCTGGTAGATAATTCCAGTATATATTTAGATTAATTTGTAAAAACCAAATTTTGGCTCAATAATTTCTCCACTAGTCTCTCTTAAATATTCTATAGCATCTTCTGCGTCTTCTCTCGAGATTCCCCGCCTAGAGCATTCACTAACAATACTATCATAGTCTACAAAAGCGTCTTCCTGAGACTCAAGAAATTGTATTATTATGTTTCGAGGCTGCAAATCCTCTCTAGCTTCCTGATTACCTTCCTCTCTCACTTCCTTAAATTCCCCAATTTTCTGAGATTGAACTTCCACTGAACCTACTCTGTCTGTAGCTAAAGATATAGCTTGCAATACACCAACTCTGTATATTTCAGTATCGAAAGCCGAATAATGACTTCTGGAAGCAATAATCCCCGATGCCAAGTCTTTAGGAACTCCGGCGTTCAAAAAGCTAGTTAATTCCAGTTCACAATCTTGTGATTTCGAGTAGTAATCAATTCTCCTTAATGTCGAATCTGCAGTATCTACTGCCTTCTTCAGATTCAAACCACCTCGATCTTCCAACAATCGTCATGAGAAATCTATCTCCAGATTCATATCTAACCAGTAATTCCTCAATATCTGCATGTAATTCAGGTTGAAATGATGCAACACTGAAGAAATGTGAGCCTGTAGGGTCCCTAATTTGTCCAGAATAATTTGGACCATTATCACTTTCAGATCTTTGCAATCTATCAATAACTCCACAGACCATTACTCGATTAACTCTAGCACCTAATTTAGTAATAACGAACGACGGATCATATTCTCCCTGACCTTCTTCAATTAATGATGCTTCTGAATACTCATGAGCAAATATCCTGATTGCTGGTTGCCTCATTCTCCTAGTAGAATTACCTGAAATCATATAACTAACCCCCATTTTTCCATTATCTCATTACCATATTTTTTAGGATCGATATCAGAAAAACTCGTAGTATCAGAAAGTATCATTGCACCCTGCTCATCAACAATTGACCTACCTCTGATAAAAACCTCTCTAGAAAGGCATCTATTCCTTAATTCAGTTACAAACCCAATCCTGCCAGATTTTGCAATTTCGCCCTTCACCCTTTCCATATCCATACCTAAGAACTCCTCTGCTGAATCTTTAGACATCAGAAGTGAAGCATTAGATATTCCATTATCTACGACAAACCTCAGTCTCAAGTCCTCTACTCCTACTTGATTGCCGTGTTCGGAACAATTATTTTCTCTTAGTACTCTCCTGCATTCTGAACATCTTTCGATTATGCCAGAATCATTTCTAACAGAAACAATAGTTCCAGATGTCTCTATCCCCCTCCTCGATCCACCGTTAACTAATTCCGATAAATTAACAGGAATCCAATGATTTTCCGGATCAATTTTTTCCCATGGCTGAGAAGATAGATTCTTTACTTGTTCTAAATCATCAATTACTAGATCTGGAGATCCTTGCCAATATTGAACACGGGCCCCTTCTAATCTGATAAAATCCCCTTCCGACGGATTCATTTCACACCAAGCTGTCAATCTACATCTTCCCGTTGGATCCATAACGTCACCACTACGAACAATTCTTTCTTCCCCATCATTTCCAGTAAACTTCTATAATAGTACCATCATTAAAATTTATTTCTGGAGTATCTCGAAATTTACGAACACTTGCTCCCTTAATTTTAATCAAGTCTCCCTGTTCATAGTCGAGTTTTTTCCAAGATAAAAAGCCCACACTTCCCGTTATATCTGCCAAAATACCTCTGACTATATCTATCTCACCTGATCCATCTCTTCGAACTATTTTATCCGGCTTTGTAGAAATTATTCTGGCGACTAAATCCACAAATCCTTCGTTTTCCATAGCCTTTTCGATAGTAAGAGGTTCCGAAGAAATAGTAATCGATTCCCCAACCCCTTCCTTCACAATCGTTACTCTGGAAGTTTGATTAATATTAACTGATTTTTTCCCATTCCACTCATTAACTGAAACCCCTTCTAATCGAACTATTGAACCGGGAATAAGTGAATCATTCTTTAGCCCCCAGTCTTTGAAATCCCATCTTTCTTTTTCTGATGATGACCCCCAAGGATTATCCTCGATCCATCCGAATGCTACTTGTCTGTCTTCTCCCCTAACCTTCTGAACTCTTGGAGTATAACTAATTACAGAAACCTCAATGGTTACATTTTTATCATCAGCTTGTAATTCAGAAAATCTATCAACTTTCTTTTCAACCCTTGGGGGGGTCGAGGCATTATTTTCAACTGCTATTCCAGAGGAAGCCTGAAATTTCCTTAATACAGATCTCAATGCATCTTCTGGAGGAATTAGAAACTCATTTTCATATCTTTCAAATTCCTTACTAATTTCTTCTTCGTCTGCATTTGGACATTCCTGCATAATTACAGAAATCAGAGCAGAATATCTTTCGCTTGTCATTTATTTCACCTTCAACGAAGGAAGGTTTTCGAGACTATACTGATTTTCATTATTATTGACTGTAAATCCACTTTAACTGACGTTATAGGGGAAACGATTGTTAGTGCATTTCTGGGTAGACTCGGCACCTCATTACCTCCGGGACATTACCGCAATACTGACGGTCTTTGAAGATGTCCATTACTCTGCCCTTACTACCGACGTGATTTTCTATGACGCCCTTACGGATATTAAAATCATATGTCCGAAATATGTAAATTTGGTATACTGACTATATCCGACAGAGCTAGCTCAGGAATTTATGAAGACAGAAGCGGTCCAGCAATCGAGTCATTTTTATCTTCAGTCATTACATCTCCTTACGAAATCTACAAGGATTTAATTTCAGACAACAAAGAAGATATTGAAAGGGCTATAATTGAATTGGTTGATGTGGTAGGATGTTCACTAGTTCTAACTACAGGAGGGACCGGACCGAGTAAAAGAGATGTAACTCCAGAGGCTACAATCTCTATATGTGATAAAATTCTACCTGGATTCGGCGAGCAAATGAGAAAAATTTCTCTAAAATATGTGCCTACAGCAATTCTTTCTCGACAAACTGCTGGTATTCGATCAAGTTCACTAATCATCAACCTTCCAGGGGCACCTAAATCAATAGATGAAACTCTTTATGAACTATTTCCTGCAGTCCCCTATTGTATAGATTTGATTAATGGCCCATATATTACTACTAATAAAAAATTAGTAAATTCATTCAGACCCAAACATGCTGTTCGGGAATAATTCAACATATGAATTGCCTTCCGAAGTACATGGCGAAGAATGCAGAGAACAAAATTATGAACGATAGAAAGACTGATGAATTAAGGGAAATAGAGGTAAAATTAGACTTTACTCCAAATGCTCTAGCTTCAGTTTTATATAAACAGGGAGATACTATAGTACTAATATCAGTTACAAAGGCAGACTCACTACCTCGCTGGTTCCCTAGAAATTCCCAAAAAGGTTGGATTAACGCAGAATATTCTTT
>LURV01000133.1 GCA_001629205.1 Marine group II euryarchaeote REDSEA-S30_B12 | reverse complement strand
CCTCAGATGGATTTAGTGAATTCATGAAAAAAATGGGAGTAGATATCAAGGTAAAAAAGTCAGAACCAGAGATAAAAGTAAATATTAATAATCAAAATCAAGATTTGGAAGATGAATCTATTCCAGAAGATGATATATACATCTCCGAGAATATAATGAATGTAATTATTGATATTTCTAAGTTTACCGAAGTAAACTCTGAAAATCTTGAACTTAGCTTAACTGGCAGAGGAGAAGTAATACAGCTACTACGAACTACTCAACTTAGACCATTTAAAACATACATTTTACCTAGAATTGCAAAAGGACAACCCTCTTGGTCATTAAATAATGGAATATTGGACATTACATTCGAACTTCAATAAATAAAAATCGGAAATAGGAATTGATAAAATGAGTACAACAGTAATCGGAATAGACTTGGGAACCACAAATAGCTGCGTTGCAACAATCGAAGGAGGGAAGGCTGTAGTCATTCCGAATTCAGAAGGATCTAGGACTACACCTAGCGTCGTCGCCTTCTCAAAAGAAGGTGAACGATTAGTAGGAGTGACTGCAAAAAGGCAGGCAGTAACTAACTCTGAGAGGACTGTGATTTCTGTAAAGCGAGAAATGGGAACTGAATGGACAAAAGAAATTGACGGTGAGATATATTCTCCTCAAGAGATTTCAGCCTTTGTACTACAAAAATTAAAGTCAGATGCAGAAGAATATTTAGGAACAGAAGTTAATCAAGCGGTAATAACATGTCCAGCTTATTTCTCAGACGCACAAAGAAAGGCAACTAAAGATGCTGGAAGAATAGCAGGATTGGAAGTTTTACGCATCATCAATGAACCTACTGCCGCTGCTTTAGCATATGGAGTAGATAAAGACGATGATCAGACTATTCTAGTCTATGATCTAGGGGGCGGTACGTTCGATGTTTCTGTTCTCGAGATATATCAAGTCGATGGTCAACCGCAGATTGAGGTAAAAGCTACCAGCGGAGATAATAGACTTGGAGGAGATGACTTTGATGATGTAATTATTAAATGGGTTATTTCCGAATTCAAGAAATCAACAGGGATTGATTTATCAAAGGATTTACAAGCAGTCAGTAGAATCAGAGAAGCATCAGAAAAAGCAAAGATAGAATTATCCGGAACACCAACTACTCAAATTAATCTTCCATTTATTACGATGAATGATGGCCAACCAGAACACCTAGATATGTCATTATCACGTTCAAAATTTGAAAAATTAATTTCAAAATTAATTGAAAAAACAATGGCACCTACAAGACAGGCCATGAAGGATTCTGGAGTCAAGAAAGGTAATGTAGACAAGGTATTGTTAGTAGGTGGATCCACTAGAGTGCCAGCAGTACAGTCAGCTATTGAAAAGGAAGTAGGAAAAGCCCCATTTAAGGGTATTAATCCAGATGAAGCAGTAGCAATGGGTGCTGCACTTCAGGCCGGAATTATAGTAGGTGATGAAGGTGTTACTGATGTATTACTCCTGGATGTAACCCCTCTAACTTTGGGAATAGAAACTCTGGGTGGCGTTACTACTACAATGATAGAGAGGAATACAACAATTCCATCTAGGAAATCAGAGACTTTCTCAACTGCAGCCGATAATCAACCAGCAGTTGAAGTACATGTATTACAGGGAGAAAGAGAATTTGCTAAAGATAATATCACATTAGGTAGATTCCATCTTACTGGAATTCCTGCTGCACCTAGAGGAATTCCGCAAATCGAGGTTACGTTCGATATTGATGCAAACGGAATAGTAAATGTTTCTGCTAAGGATTTAGGGACTGGTGCAGAACAGTCAATAAAAATTGAAAGCCAAACTTCTCTTTCAGAAGATGAAATTCAACAAAAAATTTCAGAAGCAGAAAAATTCGCAGATGAAGACAAGAAGAAAAAATCTAAAGTTGAGTTGAGAAATGCAGCGGATAGTGTTGTTTATCAGACTAAAAAGATGTTAGAAGATGCCGGTGAAAAACTTACTGAAGAAGATAAGGAGCCCGTAATAGCAAAACTTGATGAGCTCGAATCATTAATTATTAAGGATGATAAATTAATTGATTTAGATGATATTGATGAGGCTTCCATTCAAGCTAAGATGAGTGAATTAGAACAATCGATGCACGGCATTTCTACAAAATTGTATGAAGCAGCAGCAGCTGAAGTTTCAGATGATGATGAAAAAACTGAGAATGATGAAGTAGTTGAAGCCGATTTCGAAGTAGTAGATTCTGAGGATGAAGATTAGTTTATTCACTATTAATTAGTTCAAATAGTGTTCTCACATGCACCCCAGAGACTCCGTATTGGAAGAGAGGATTAATTCCCTCAGATTTTGCTTTAGATCCTGGGCCCCATGCAGTTCCAGCTATATCTAAATGAACCCACGGAATCTTATTTCCATCATCTTCAAAATTTCTATTAGGTACAAAAAATTCTAGAAATGATGCAGCACTGTTTGAAGAACCAGCACGTCCACCTATTGATCCATTTCTAATATCGGCAAAAGCTGAATCGGTCATATATTTGCGAAATTGAGAATTTAGTGGCATCCTCCATACAGGTTCTCCACACCTTTCAGCTGCGGACTTTACCCTATCTGCTAGCTTATCACTATTTGACCACATGCCTGAAATTTGATTTCCCAATGCTACTACAATTGCACCGGTTAATGTAGCCAAATCGATAATATAATCCGGATCGAACTCGCCAGCTTTCCATAATCCATCAGCTAATACATTCCTACCTTCAGCATCAGTACTAAAAACTTCTACTGTCTTTCCAGAATATGTCTTGAATACATCTCCAGGTCTGTAAGAACCTGAACCAGGCATATTTTCTGCTAAACATAATATGCCATTTACGCGTCTTTCGTAACCAGTAGATTGTAATGCATCCATCAAACCAAACACAGTGGCTGCCCCGCACATATCGTACTTCATATCCCACATTTTATTGGTCGGCTTAATCGAAATACCACCTGTATCGAAAGTTATTCCCTTTCCTACAATACAAGGCCTCCTCAATCCATCATCAGAATTGGGATTCAGTGTAATTAAAACCATACATGGCTTCTTATCACTACCCTTCCCAACATTAATCAGACCTCCCATCCCCAAATCTTGCAATTTTTCCCACTCTATGACTTCAACTTCTACATTTTCTCTGGTAGAAGACCATTCTACAATTCTCCTTGCAAACTCCATAGGATAAAGGACATTAGCAGGCTCATTTCCTAAATCTCTAGCCAGATGAACTCCCTTAACTACCGACTCGGTAATCTTCAAATTCAAATTCAAATCTGTTAAGTATCTATTATTTGCTTGGAAATCTATTTTCCATTCATCCGAAATGTGATCATCATCCAAATCCTGGTGCTCAAGGAATTCATAGTCCCTAATCATCATCCCTTCAGCAAAATTATTCATCATTTGAAGATTCCAACCCTTTGTAAATCTCACTTTGACCATTAATCCCTTTTTCTTAGAAAGAGATGCGATTACTCTCGCACCAGTATTTCTAGAAATCTTGTGTGTCAATTTAATTTTAATTCCCATTCCTACTAATAGAATTCTGCAACCTGGAGTCCAAATAACCATCTTCTTACCTCTCTTTGCATCAAATTCACCGGAAGAAAATGCTTCTCTAACTAGAGATCTCTGAGTTCTATTAAGGCCCGTTAATGCATTATTTGGTACTTTAGAAATACCTTCAAATAAAGGTAAAATCAATTGATTGCCTACTTCACCGAAATTATTAATGGTCCATTGCATATTTGTATCAAAATATCCCATTCAGTCATTATATACAAATAATCCTATTACAAATTCACAATTTTAGGTATATTTTGTATTTTCATTTGTATAATTTGTGTAGCATGATAATATTTTTGTCGCTATCAATGCAGCACTAAACTCAGTTAATGTGCCTTCTTCACTAGGAACAATTTCATTGATATCTGCTCCAATAATATTTCTCTTTTTTGATTCAAATAATTTTTCAATAATTTCCACCGCTCCCCAGTATGAAATTCCACCTGGAAAAGAAGTTCCAGTGGTAGGAACAATTTTACCATCCAAACCATCACAATCAAATGTCAACCAAATATTACCTTCCAATCTTCCAATATTTTCAATCATATCTTTCCATTTATTATCCTCAGATAGTGATAGCAAGTCTCTAGCAAACCACGTCTCAATATTATCATGAGATTTAATGAATTCATTTTCTTCTCTACTTATTCCCCTTACGCCTATTTGAATAACTTTACCAATTCCCAGTTCATAGATTCTTCTAATAACTGTCCCATGAGAAAATTTTTCACCATTCAGTGTATTCCGCAAATCTGCGTGTGCATCAATTTGAACTATTGTTAGTTTAGATAGATCTCTAATCATTGATTCACCAATTAATTCAATTATCGGAAGCAAAATTCCATGCTCACCTCCTAAAATTAGCGGAAAAATACTTTTATCAATCCAAGGACTAACATAATCAGTAATAGAATCTAACTGACTTCTCAGAGTAGGCGCTTCCGAGTTCCATGGTTCAGCAGTATGGATTTTCACTCCATTAGGTAAGTCTGCAGGTAGAATAGGATCAAACAGTTCCACTTGATAGCTTGCATCAATACATGCTTTTGGTCCCATTTTGGTTCCTTCACCATAGCTGGTTGTCATTTCTAAAGGGATAGACAAAATCACAAAATCCCATGGGCCAAATTTAGATTCATCTAAGCCCAAAAATGTTTTTTTCATGCCACCCATATACTTCGCATAGAGGGCAAGGAAATAACTAATTGGGAAGGTGTGTTCTGAATCAATTAGTAAGACAATTGAAATATACTTGCATCTCTATGAGGTTTGGGTGTGAACATGGGACTGACACTAGCTCAATTAACTCAAGCCATCAAAAGTAAAGTAGATTTGGATATGGAGACCACTGTTGCAGAATCAATTGCAGAACATGCCTTAGGATTCTTCGGATTTTCCAATAGGATTATTGATAATGCATTAGAGCCTACAGATAGAAATCTTTTCTATCAATTGCAAGATTATGATTTACTTACCACGGAGTCAGAAGAAACTACACTATGGGATGGAAGGGAGTGGAGAATTCATTATTGGAAATTTAAATCCAACGCAGCAAAAATTGTTGAAGAAGCTGAAGCAGAAAGGAAAAGAAGAGCCTTAGAAGAAGACCCCTATGCTCAAATTTATGATGGGATGCCAGCAGATTTATGGAGGGAAAGATCTGGAGTGGATGATGACTATGAAGAGCCCCTTTTCTAAAATCACTAAATCATTACAGGCATTGGTTGAAATGTAATCAGCCCTAGAGAAGCTTGTGAATAGAGCCGGTACTGTAATCTTAGTTGCTTCATTACTATTGTTTTCATTACCTTTCGAGTTTGCTATTGCATCAGAAAATTCTTCAAGAGAATGTAAGATTATTGTTGATTGGGAAGAAGAGTGGGAATTGGATGAAAACTTTAATTATTCTCCAAAAATATCTCACAGATATGTAGTGCAATACATTCCACCACTCGAAATAGGTCAATCTCCAAACTTAGTCGATTTTTCTGCAACTCAGACTAGAAATGGAGAAAATATTCTCTCTTTGGATGATTTGGATATTATCAGTGCAGGCGGTCAAATAGATATTATTTTGAATTCCACTCCTATGTTCAAAGACTATATTTCAATTTCAGTTGATAGTGTTGAAGCATCATGTAATAGAGACTTAGGAATGACCATTTGGAATCAGCCTATGGAAGATCATGAAGTTACAAGAGAGACTGACTGGTTTCTTTCAGGATCAGAAAGTCAGAATAATCAAGAAATTACATTCGAAGGAAGAGGGTGGCAAAAAAGGACCGGAGATACTCTAGAATCTAATGAACTAGGAAATGGGACATTATTACTAAATATAGATAGTGAAATACAAAATACATTGATAGATCTAAATTTAGATAAAGTATGGTTAAATGAAACCTTTGATAAGACTACAATTATTCAACAAGATTTTGAAATGTCTGGCAGCGGCTTAGTTTCCCTAGCTAATCCAAATGGAGAGGGACTTACTATAAATTCTAATATTTACGAGGCATATGTTAACAGATCCTATTTTGAGGGGGAGGTATCTGAAAGAATTATCCTTAATGGAGATGGACACTTTTCCTTAGATGGAGGAAATAACGACAGCGAAGGAGGATTCTACGGAGATATACATATTTTTGAATTCGAAACATGGGATGAAGATGGATTTAGGAGACTTCAGAACACTAGATTAGAAGGAAATGCTACTGCTAGACTTTCAGGCGTTTCGGAGGAGATTTTTCATTCGTAGCATCTGATAGGGACCCATATTTACTATTCAATGGCACAATACCTATCATCCATATAGAATCAGAAGGAGGGGAAACCATCTCTGATACTCTGATTATCGATGGTACATATTCAGGAGATGCTGAAGGTAGCTTTGGTTTAGTGAGAGAAATAGAAGATAGAAGAACATTTACAAATGAATCAGGAGAATTACATATCGCCGATAAGATACGAAATGAATATTGGTTCAATATTTCTGCAACTCCTTTCATACCACTTAATGAAGAACTAATGGCAGAACATAATTTAACATTTGAATACACATCTCCACAAATAGATTGGGATAATAGAACATTTAGGTATACATTTGTAGAAGATAATGGTTCAGTAATTGATGAATACGTTCCTAATTCTCCAATCATCAGACAGGCCGAATCTCCAGAATCTAACCCAGTCTTTTCTGAGCATATTTCTAGAGAAACTGGAATTTGTCCAACAGACTTAGAGATTGGAGATAAATTTCCTCTAATTGGAAATAAAAATATCATCCTTTACGTAAATACGACTTTGTCTTCATCAACAGAAGTAGATGGCCATAATGTATCAATAATTCATTGGAATGGAACATATGCCAACGGATTCAGCAAAGCCGATGGAAAAATAGTTAATGAAGGAATTTTATCCGGACTACTATTTGAGGTAAACCGAGAATTAAAGATTACTTTGGATCAAAATAACTCACAAGACGTACTCCTAAGAGAATACCAAAAAATCGATCGAATCCTATATCCTAGCGTCATAACTGCATTAGAAAATAGTCCCCCAGATTTAGATTATTCTGACAATAATCCAGTAAGATTCAGAGAAGGAATCCTGACTACTGAAGGAGGTGAGGGGCATTTGGAGATTTCTGTATTTGATTACGATACCGACATGATTTCAGTTTCAGTAGATTTATCAGAAATTAATTTAGGAATCGTGGAATTATCAGATTCAGGAATGGAAGGAGATCAGAAAATACATGATGGAATTTGGACGAAAAAAATTACTCACGAAGGACTTCAGCATGGAAATTTATCAATCAATATTATTCTAAATGACTATTGGGAATCAGTTTCACTCGAATCAAGCATTTTAGTCGCCAATGCACCGCCTAGAATACTTTCCCTAGATTTTAATCCATCTCAAATATCTAGGGGTGACAATGTCGAGATAGGGGTTGAAGTATACGAT
>LURV01000132.1 GCA_001629205.1 Marine group II euryarchaeote REDSEA-S30_B12 | reverse complement strand
AGCTCAACAATAATGATTGATTCATTCTCTCAAGGTATTGAGAAAGGCCATAGTATATTTGATGATCAGGAAGGAGTAGATTCTATTCTAGGGATAGGATCTACAGATGGAGCACATCTAGTTCTAAATCAAATCAAAGTTCCACTATTAAAGCAAGGAGTAGTAAGTGGAATGACCGGGGTTATGATGGGCGAATGTAGAAGAAGGAGAATAGATGCTATGGCCATTTTAGCAGAAACCAACGGAGAGGTAGGTCAAGGGGTAATACCCGATGCTAGGGCTGCAGCTAGAATTATTGGTTCAATGGATGTTTTACTACCTGCTGTGCAGCTAGATCCCGAGCCTCTATTAGAAGAAGCAAAACGAATTGAGAGTCAAATTAGAGAAATGATGGCTTTACATCTTAATCCTACTCAGGATATAGGTGATACGCAAACTGGAATGTTTGGATAACCTAGAATTCTCCGAGATTTGTTTGTCTATCTTCTACTATATTCTCAAGGATCTTTCCATCTAGTAATTGTATTAGATCTCTCTCAGAAATTACTTTTACTCCGAGTCTGTTAGCTTTATCTAATTTTGAACCTGCCGAGTTTCCTGCAACCAAATAGTCTAATTTCGCAGAAACTGATGATATTACTTTTCCTCCATCAGAGCTAATTGAAAGAGCTATTTCTTTTCTTGATCTACTTAATGTCCCCGTTATACAGAAAGTTAATCCAGTAAGATTTCCAGTGGTATTTTTTTCTTTCTCATCTAAAATTTCTAAATGCTCTGATAAATCCAATATTGTATCTCTTCTTTGAGAGATTTCATTGATTAATAATCCAGCTACAGTTTCACCTATTCCCTCAATTTTTACTAATTTATTCATTGAGTTTTCCTTATCATTTGGAATCTTAATTAATTCTTGGAAGGTTCTTATTTCGGTAGTAATTAAGTTTGCTACTTCGGGTCCAATACGAGGCAATCCTAGGGCAGAAATGAATTTGCTTAAAGTTAATTTTTTACTGATTTTAATCTCTTCTATAATTTTAGACGCTGACTTTGAGGCCATACGTTCTAATTTAATTAAATCTCCCTGTTCTAGTCGATATAAATCCGCTATGTTCTCTACTAATCCTTTTGAACATAATTGTTCAGCTAATTTAACGCCTATTCCATCCATACCAAGACTTCTGCACCAGTACAGAATTGTTCTTTCTATTCTAGATGGGCAAGATAGATTGGTGCACCTAATAAAAGCGCCATCTTCAATCAATTTAATTTCGCATCTTGGACACACTGTTGGTGGTTTAACGATTTTTCTTTCTGGAATTGGTTCAATAAAAGGTGATCCGTCTGAATGTTTTCTATCTATAATATCAGAGGATTTAGCCCTCCCTAGTACTTCTATTATTTTTGGGATTACGTCTCCTCTTCTAACAATTCTAACCTTGTCTCCTATCATTAATCCTAGTCTTTCTACTTCTCCTTTATTATGCAAAGTAGTATTCTCGACTGTAACGCCTGAAATAGAAACTGGAGCAATTCTTGAAACTGGAGTAACATTTCCTGTCCTTCCAGTCTGCCAGAATACATCCATTAGAACTGAAATAGCCTCATCTGGCTGGAATTTCCAAGCTATGGCCCATCTTGGATGGTGAGCTGTAATGCCTATCAAATCCCTTTTATCTAATCTATCTAATTTTATTACTACTCCATCAATTTCCCACTGAAAGGATTCGCGATTCTTTGACCAATATTCAGTCTCTTGGACTATTTTATCTGTAATTTCGCTATCATTTTCACCGGTAATCACTTTATTTTCGGCAATCTGAATTCCAATTTCTTTTAGCCAATTAATTTGCTGTGTATCAAATCTAAATTCAGGGGGCTTTGGGCTATCTGGATGTCTATTTTCGATACTTGGAAATTCAACGCTATAAGCAAAAAATTCTAAATCCTCTGATTTTCCTTTTCCAGAGTCTAGATTTTTTTGTCTCAGAGCACCTGCTGCTAGATTTCTTGGATTTGGAGCAATTTGAGAGTATTTTTCTGTATATATTTGCAGAGACATTACTACTTCTCCTCTGATATGACAATCTCCTTCCCATGAAATAGATTCAGGAATATTGGGAATTCTTCGTACATTTTGAGTAATGTCTTCACCTCTGATACCATTTCCTCTTGTTACAGCTCGTACGAGTCTGCCTCTTCTATATTCTAATGAAAGGGCGGATCCATCAAGCTTAGGTTGACAGACAAACCTTCTTCCATTTGCTGTTGTTTCGGTAACAAAATGTAAGATTTGTTGGACTTGATTTGCCTTATCCAGACTTTGCATTGGGAACAAGTGTTCAGCTTTTGTTGTTCCGGGGGGCGGGTCAGAGCCAACTCGTCTCAATTGAGGATGATTTGGATCTAATTTTTTCAACTCGTCCCAGAGCTTATCATAATCATTATCAGAAATTTCGGGTGAAGCTTTGTTGTAGTATAAGTCAGAATGATAAGATAATAATTTTGCTAGTTCAGTAATTCTATCCAGAACAGATGTAATACTTTCCGACTCATCTGCCATGCTACTCCAAAGAGGCGCACATCTTCAAACTGATTGGTGGGCCTGCCAGGATTTGAACCTGGGTCGCGCGACCCCCAGCCGCGAAGTATAGGCCAAGCTAACCTACAAGCCCTAGTTAGTCTACGCAGAAGGTTCTGAATAAAGCCATGACGGGGTTAATCTTCTCTTGCAATACTAAATGGTGAGACTTCATCGATTAAATTTATGTGACCTACAAACATTCTTCGACAACAGTATCTTTCAAAACCTAATTCATCAAGCACTATTTCTGGATCTTCGCCAGTATCAACTGAATCCCTAAACTCTTGATATTTGTGAGCAACTACTTTTCCACAACTCCAACATCTAACTGGTATTAACATAATTTCACCTCATCTATATGACTTCTGCCATTTCTTTCGAGCTCCTCTTCCCATTTGATGTTTGGGCTCTTTTCTACGGGCATCGTTAACAAGTAAAGTTCTATCGAATCTTAGAAATTCATCCCTAAGCTCTTCATCTTCACCCTGTTTCCCATCATTATAGTGAACTAATCCTCTCGCAATGGCAGTCCTAATAGCATCAACTTGTCCCATCTGACCACCGCCTTTTACATCTACAGAAATATCTACTCTATCGAATTTGTCCATAGCCTGAGCAATTTTTATTGGTTCAAGGGCCTTTCTTCTAGCCATAGTTGGTTGCAGAATGTGAATAGGCTGTCCATTGACTCTAACTCTCCCTTTTCCAGCTTTACAAGTAGCTCTAGCTATAGCAGTTTTTCTTTTTCCACTGGTGTTTACGACTTTTGGGATTTTCTTCTTTGCCAAATTACTCACCTCCCCATCTTTTAGCATCGACTCCTAGGTGAGAGCTAATATCACCTAATTTCACAAACTTTTCTGGAAATTTTCTATCTAGAGTGGTAGTATCGCCCCATTGATGGCCTTCTGGTAAATCTTGGCCAGAGAGATTTGAAGGAGTACCAATCATTACTCGTAAATCCCTTAGTGATTCTCTTCCACTACTATTCTTCTGATATGGAAGCATCCCTCTTACTGTTCTCTTCAGAATCTTATCTGGCATCCTTGGGAAAAAGGGCCCCTTTCTAGGGTGATTGAGATTGTATTTTTCCCTATATTGCTTTAGAATTTTAGTTCGATGTCCTGAGACTATTGCTTCTTCTGCATTAATTACAATTACTCGCTGCTGAAGTCCTGATTTTCTTGCAGAAATCATATCTTTAGCAACCTTACTGGCGAGTCTACCAAGAATTTTATCTCTGGCATCATACACCATTGTGTTTTCAGACAAGTATTTTCACCCCCTTTCCATTAGGATTTTCATCCATCAAATCTCTTATGGATAAGACTCGTCCACCTGATTCTTCGATTTTTTCTTTAGCACCCTCACTAAAGCTGAATGCAGCTACGGTTTGTTTGCCAATCAAATAGCCAGATCCTAAAACCTTTCCAGGGACAATAATTACTTCTTTATTTTCTGAATGTCTAGAAAGTCTACTAAGATTAGGTTGAGCCCAATTATTCTTGCTTGTTTCAAGTCTATTTGCAATATCTCTCCACAAGGCAGAACCAGTTGTCCTACTATGATTTTTCAAATCTTCAATAAGAGAGATGAGAGCTTGATTCGTCTTACGATTTTTTCTACTCATCAATCCCCTCTCCACCTATTCAGGTATCGCGGCCACCCTAGTTGGTGTTATGAATCCTACGGGCATCAATAATTCCTATATCTTAAAATCTAAGGATATATTTTCATAATCTAAAGTCTTCATCATCTACTGAATCATCCACTCCTGCAAACCTTACTTGACCATCAGAATCAATGAATTGACCTGCCTTTGTGGAATTATCATATAATTTAGATTCATTTGCAGATGTTCGTGACAGCATACTGTCTCCTAAAGCCGAATTTATCCTGGTTATCATAGTTTGGAAAACTCGGATTGCTCTATCTTGTTGATCAGCTCCAATTTCGTGATCGGAATATCGAGCTTCCTCAAAAATTGAGAAAAAGGAGTCCAATTCTTCGGGAGGAATTACTTCTCCTAACATACTATGAATTACATCTTCAAATTCTCTTGTAGTTTCGAATACCTTCTTCATTGCTCCTTTAGATCTGAAATATTTAATCAGGTTCTTATAAGATTCAAATATTGTTTCTACAAAGTTATTTGAAGCCTTCAATGACATTAATGAATCAGTAAGTATTCCTCTTAGAACTTCTATTCTTCTTCTTTCCAAGTAATTTCTATACATAATAGCAGCAGCAAAGAAGAGAGATGATGCTGCTATTCCTGAAATCACTAGTACCTGAGTCGTAAAGAAGCTGGCCCTAGTTTCGACTATTTCTTCTCCTAAGAAAATTATAGGAGTAGTATTCAAGAATTCTTCGACAAAATACGGACTGTTGGCATCAGAAGATTGGAAGTGAACAAGAACTCGCCACTTTCCATCTACAGCTTCTATTTCTGTGGCCTGCCCTGGAACAATATCGCCAGGGTACTGAAATGAGAAATTAGCTGCCCCTCTTTCATTAGTTGTTACTATTTCTACTCTGTCTGTTTTCCATTCAAAACCATCCCAATATTGGATTGTGAAATCGACTCTTTGACCTTCAACTGTTAAGTCAAGTCTTTCTCTCTCTATTGCTACTTCTCCTTCTATCAAATCTCCTTGTAAGTAACCCGAAGGATTTGCCCAATGCTCTCTAAGAAGAATATTTACCTTGCTTCTTACTAGTACCTCAACATCTTCGAAAGAGCTGTTAACAACTGGATTAGGTTCATTCTCACAGCCACCTAAATCTTTCTTATTTACATCGGGCTCATATGCAACCCTTATAGTTCTGAAACCTTCAAGTTTGTTTCCACTTGGTTCAACGCCCCTTCTACTAGGGTTATCTTCAATATCTGCAGAATACCAATCAATAATGCCTGTGCCATCTTCAGTAGGTTCTATTTTAGCTACGGGCCTAGTATTTTGCTCTGGATCCAAGTAAATATTTAGACATTTATTTCCTAATGGTTTTCCATTGGTCTGCATTAGTTTGGCGTTGATATGGTAGGATTCTTTGAGATAAAGAACTTGGAATTTAGTTCCATTAGGGAAAGTGTAAGTTATGTAATCGGATTTGAAGGGTCCTATTTCTGATATCTCTATAGTTGAATTGGAGAATACATCAAAATAATTATCCACAGATTTATTTTTATATCGATAACGATCATTGTTCTCGAAGGAATTGAAATCTGTTGTTACTTTAGCCACTCCGGCTTCGATACCAGTCATAGGACAAACTATATCGAAGAATCCATTAATATCTGTGATTCCTGGAATACAAGCTTGAATTTTTGAATCGTCATTTGGGACCCATTGAGTTTGTGCTAATCCAGTATTGGTATTGGTAGACTGCACATATTGCCCCATTTGATATGTGACTCTAATTTTTCTACTCGATAGATTTACATCCATTTCATCGGTTAATTGACCAGTCACAATCATCGGTTTATCAATAATTAGGCCTGTATCTTGATCAATCTCTGAGGTGTACACTACTTGATTATCTACCTGAAGTTTTGACTCTCCTTGAATGTAGAAACCATCAACCTGGAATTGGAGTACCTTCCTGAAATGATCTGAATTGGGAATAAGTATGCATTCATCCCATCCTCCAGATGTAGATAATAATTCTGGATTCAGTGGTTCACATCCTTCATGAGGGAGATTCTCCTCAAATCTAAGAATTACATTTACTGGTCCAAATCCATCCGGAAGGAATGAGAATGGATCATCTCTAAGCAGTTGAGAATCCAAAATTTTACTACTAAAAATTACTCCGCTATTTGGACATATGTTGTCAATAATTTGTCTGTGAGTTCTGTCCTCGAAGTCTATTCCCTCAAAGATAATTGTTAAATTTCCACCAAGTGAGTTGTTTTGTCCATTTTCTATTGAACATCCATTTAATGCAATTCCATCATTATCCTTTTCAAATGGAGTAGAGTCATCTTGGGTTAGGGACCCCGTAAGTCTCCACTCCTGATTATTTGAAACTGGACCAGAAGTAGTATTTTCATAATCTACCCAAATGAATGTTCTTGAAACAACCCACAAACTTACTTCATCTGAGTTACCTTGTCTTAGGGGATCGCCAAGATAAGAAAAGCCAATAGTGAAGTTGCCTAAATCATGATTAGTACCTATTGTCAAGTTTATCTTGAAAATTCCATTATTATCTGTAATAGCTATTCCATTTGAGCTATTTGCAGACCAATTCCATTGAACTGGAACTTCTTTAATCGGAACTCCTGCATTGTCCTCAAGTCTTACTTCTATTGATGCGTTTTGTCCTCTGTATAGAGTTGGTATAGTATTTAGGTCAAATTTAGTGGTTCCAATTACTGTAACATTTGCATACGCCCCAGTAGTTGCCAAAACCGAGGTTTGATTTCCAGTAAAGTAATAATTTGGGTTAGCGAAGTCGGCTTTCAGACCGAATGTTCCAGCCGAATACTGAGAAGTCCATGTCCAATTAAATGAAAATCTTGCTTCTCCATCAATTAAATCAGGGGTTTGTCCCCAAGCAGTTTCTAGTCTCCCCACAAACTGACCATTTCTATCTTTATCGACCTGTAATGAAGTGTAATCACTATCCCATGGAGCGAAGGTCCGGTTTGAAACAGTACCATTAACCCACAGTTTTTCTCCAGTGAACATTTCGGGTATGATTTCACATCTTACATTACTATTAGGATCAGATGGATCGACTGCACCACATGGTGGAGAGTCGAAATCGGCTCCATTTTGCATAGAAATTGCCCAATTATGCCCGTCCGATGATATGAAGGGAGTTAATTTTCCATTTGCAATTGATTCGAGACCTGATGGAGTTCCATCCCAGAGAATTGGATATGGTTTTCCTATACTAACATCTTCAAAGATTAGTCCAGCATTTGATAGAGATGGTGAATGAAAGAGAGCTCGCCAAGCTCCGAAAGATGAGCCAGTGAACTGAGTGGAGTCCCAGAAATATACAGGTCTGAATGAAGAAGTAATCAACTCAGCTTCTACATACATTCTGTGCATTGAACGTATATTGAAAGTATTTGTTTCGTCGCCTTCTAAATGGGGCCAAGGCCACTCATAAGAGTCATCAGAACACTTACCTAATTCTGGATTAGAAAATCCTATAAAGCTATAGTCGCCAATTGGTAAACTAGTATTGGTATATTCATGTGGTGACTGGATTACTTGATGGAAACCCGTAACTCCAGGGCCACATCTAGACCATAGAATTTCTTCGTAGCCGCCAAGTGGTACTCCGGGCCCATTATCTAAAGTAGAGTTCCAACGAACTTGTTTCCAGTCACCTTGTATTCCTTGATCTTGTTTAAATGTAAGGGATACCCATCCACCTTTGTCCGCCCTGAATCCTAATCCATAGTGATCGAAAGTCGTTGGATGAGTTATATTTCCAAATGCACCTCCACTCACAGTAAAAGTGACGGGGGCAAATGGAATTCTCTTATCATAAATTCCTCTATCATAATCTGCTTTATAATGAACCTTAAAATCTAATTTTAATGGTTGTTCATCGGATCGGAATCTTTGACCTGAGACAAAGCCAATAGTTGTATTTGCTTTAACTTCAACTGGAAAAACCTCACTTTTAGAATAGTCGTGATTGAACATTTCTGTGACTTCTGCATATGCCTGATATGTGGTATTTGGCCCAACACTCAAATCTTCAGGGAATAGGAATTGGCCAACAGTATATCTTCCATTCTCATCGGTCAATACATCAATAGTTTCTAGTGCAGAAGTATTATTCCTTGTATATTCTATATGTACCTGAACTGGTAGATTTTCTCCTGGAATATAGGAACTAGTGTCCAAATCTAAAATAAATACTGTACCATTAAACATTGCAGGAAATTCAGAATCAAGCCAGATTATTGGCTTAGTGGTGAAAAAGATTCTGGTAGCTGGTTTGTCATCTTCATCCAAAGTACAATCATTATCACTATCCCAGTCAAGTGAAACTGTAGTTCCTGATGAGCAAGGGGGAATATTTGGAGAAGAAGGATCTTCGATTTTATTGTCAGCATTAGGTTCGAATCCGATAGAAGGATTGTTCCAATCTAAATCAGGGAATCCATCGCCATCATCATCTACATCCATTACATCTGGACCAGTAGTATTATCGCTTGGATTATATATTCCTGAACCATTTCCAAAATCGTCGTGATCCCATGGATTGGTAGATTCCAGATTAAATCTTGATGGCCATAGCATCACTTCATCTTCATCTTTCATTCCATCGGAGTCGTCATCCAAATCAATATCGTCTCTCAATCCATCATTATCATGATCCCATGCGCTAACATATGGTACAGCAAATTGTAACTCCAAACTATTAGGAATTCCATCAGCATCCCAATCATCATCCATCCAATTAACTATTCCATCATTATCATGATCCCAAGGACTTTGCTCCTCTCCTACAAAACATTGAGCATATCCTTCCTGAGTGATATCAGGAACTCCGTTATTGTCATCGTCCGGATCTTCACCATCAGGAACTCCATCATTATCGTTGTCTACATCATAATATTCTGGAAATAATAATGATTGTCCCAGAACTCCCTTATCCCAGACCGCTTGATACCATCCGTCACCGTCTGGATCTGTGTCTAGGCCATCATCATCGTTATCTTCACAATTAGTACCAGTGAAATAAAATGGTTCTTCTGTGTTTGCATCATCATCTAAGTCATCATTAGTATCAACTTCGAAATAATCCCATACTCCATCATTATCATCATCAATATCAAAGTGATCATACACAATGTCCCAATCATCATCTAAATCATTTGTATTATTGTACATACATTGAGGTGTGAAAGTGCCACCATTAGGATCTGGCATTGGTTGAGAGCAATCTACATCTGGATCTTCAAAATTTCTTAGAGCATCCGCTATTTCATCTGGAAAGAAATTACCATTTAGGTCAGCGTTCCAATTGAATAGATTTAGGCTAAGGCCCACATAAGCTATCCATAAATCTCTATTATCCTTCATCTGGGCATATCTCCAGTTTTCAGTATCATCTCCTGTGTAACTGGTTGTATATGGGATAGCGATAGATGGAGCAGGATTACTTTGAGGATCAAAAGTAAAATGGAAACAATTACTATCGCATGAATACTGATCTGTTGGGTGATTACCTCCGTCATATTCACCATCACTATATTGAGAATCGGGCCTGGTGCTGTAAGGAACTGTGAATATATTTCCGGAAGTTTGAGTAGGAGTCATAAGCGGATAGCCATATAGCCATGCATATTGCAAACCACAGGCTCTTTCAATCAACTGACCGAAAACCGCAAACAACAATGTGGTACCACATGAATTATCATCAAAAGAACCTCCCATTTTAACGTCATTAATATCTAAAATTCCATCATTTCCTTCGTCTTGATCCCACCAATCGGGTAATCCGTCTGCATCCTGATCGACATCAACTCCATTGATTAAGGAATCACCATCGGTATCAATATCAAAGAAATTTATCCCATTGTAAGGACTCCACTTCATAATTACATACCAATAAAATTCTGGTATTTGGCCATTTTGAAATGGTATTACAGAGTCATCATAGCCATTATAATCTAAAACAAAATTATTCTCTTCATTAAAGGGATTGAATCCCCATGTCAGATTCCAATAGTAGTTATTTGCTACAGGGTTAGAATAAATTTGTCCATCAAATGTTCCGTCTATTGCTTCTCCATCGTCTTGTGGGTAGCTAGAGCCTTCAAATAAATCAGAATTATCAGAATCTAAAAATCCACAATTACCATCATCCGGATCATAAAAATCTGTGATACCATCATTATCATCATCCCAATCTTCATCATTGGGTAATCCATCTCCATCTACATCAGTATCTATATCGTTTGTTCCATCATCTCTGTACTTAGAACCATTGAGCTCATGCAAAAAGGCGTCATTATCTAAATCACAGTCTTCATCAATATCTAACCAGTCTAGTATACCATCGCCATCGTCATCAACATCGTCCCAATTATTTATTCCATCTCCATCCCAATCATTAAATCCTGTGTAAGAAGTTCTCCAAAGAACGCAATTAGGGCTTGGATTTACTGGGTTAGGATTTTGTACACTAGGGCAATCCCAAGTGACTACTTCTGCTGAAGTATTAAGGGGATATGAGTCTAATTCATTCTTTATTCCGTCGTTATCTAAGTCCCAAGGAATTGATTCTGAAGATGTTGGATTATCTGGATTAGGTGTTCCACCCAGGTCTGGATCGAGCCAATCCCACACTAAGTCATAGTCTTGATCTATGGGTCTAAATCTATCATCATCCAAATCTCCATCATAATCAATTTCGCAATCTATTCCCGGAGTTTCAAATACTACTATAAGTATTGGATAATCTCCTTGTTGATCATTATTTGTATCTGTCTGAAGGCAGGTGTCTGGAATTCCATCGTTGTCATCATCAACGTCGTACATATCTGCCAATCCATCGTTGTCATCATCGGTATCTGATGAATCTGCGGCTCCATCATTATCATTATCCGGGTCAAGGAAATTTGGGATTCCATCGCCATCTAAGTCTCCGTCATAAATGGTTGTAAAGCTTTGATTTCTGGGGTGTTTTATTGCTTCAAGTGCTACATAATCTAAGCCATCCACATAATCTGAATAATCCCTATGTTCCCATTCTATCCAATCATTCCATAGCACTCCTGATGTTCGAATATCGTTAGTATTTTCATCATTCCATGGGTGTGCATCAAAGATATCCATAATTCCATCATTGTCATCGTCTTCGTCAAAATAATCCTGCAGACCATCAGAATCGAAGTCGCATGGCCATACAAATTGATCTATACGTCCATCATTGTCATCGTCTTCGTCAAATGATAGTCTACCTGGGCCATCAATATCTTCATCTGTGACTCCATCATTATCGTGATCGAATGGGTTTTGATCTACAACATAACCAGGGCCAACTGCTAATCCAGTCCATGGATGAATTGTTGTAGAAATAACCTGTCTATCTCTAGTATTATTTTTTGGATCCTCACCAACCATCCAGTCAATAGGGCCTTCGAGAATTCCATCATTATCGTCATCTAGATCGTTTAAGTCGTTTATGCCATCGTTGTCGTGATCATCAGTAGTTGATTCTTCTATTTTGACCCCATAACGAGGATCTATAGATAATGCGGAGATATCAGAAACCTTACCGTAAATTGCGGCTGGATCATTATAGAATAAATCTTGGAAAATTGACTGTTGATGTGGATGACTGGGTGGTGTTTGAACCTCTCCAGTTCCTTGTGAATATTCTGGTAACTGTGTGATTTGCTCGAAAGCAGTTCTTGATTTTGTTTCTGGATAAGTTAGTTTTTCGTTATATTCATTATCAGAAAATGTTGTGAAAATTAGTAATTGAGTACTAAGCATCATTATTACTATCATAGATATTGCAGGTAGGATATTTTTAGTATGATTTAATATTTTCATCCTTTGTCCTCACCCTTTACAAGTCTTCGGTCAATCCTATTCTTATCAATAGTACTACAAAAAGTACGCGTTTAAAAAATTGAGATATTGAGAAAATAAATGACATTTAATTCGCAGAATTTTCTTAATTTTTATTCTACGTGATAAGGCGTATTTCGGATTATTTCTGTTCCTCTATAAATCTGTTCAATTAGAATTAATGCTGCTAATTCATGAGGAAATGTCATTTGAGATAGAGAAATTAAGGAGTTTGCTTTTTCTTTAATGTTATTGGAGAAACCAGAGCTTGGGCCAATCGCAAAATATATTGTAGAAGACTGAAGTTGAAAACTTTTGATAGTATTTGCGAATTGTGAACTTTTCATTTTTTCTCCATTTTCATCTGCTAGAATCAATTCACCATCAATAGAAAGTAATTTATTTTCATATTCCTCAATTCCCTTTTTTTCGGGGAAATATAATACTGAAATACCTCTCCTTACAATTCTAGAAGTATAATCATCTATAAGATACTGAATGTTTGAATTTTTAGGCTTTCCAAATAAATATACCACCAGCCTAGCCATATATGTTTACGAATATAATATCGCACTTAGCGGTTTGCAAAGAATGAATATAGTTGAACATTTACGAGAAAGTGATAGTATGTCATGGTGGCCTTTCAGAAAGAAAAAAATATCTTTTGAAAATGACCCTCATGTCAAAGGATCTCGAATGTGGCTTCAAGAACTGAGAGAATTGTGCGAGTACTCTTACAACGATAGAAAGGGTGGGCAAAACAAGATACTACAAATGAAGGATGAGTGGAAGAGTTCATTCGAGTCTGGTGAGATAGAAAAGGTTCTGTTTGATGGATTAAATAGGAGAGCTAAAAGATTACTAGATGCTGAAGATGCGGAATGGATTGTACATCTCGATGATGAAGAATTCTGGAAAGTTGGATGGAAAATAGAAGAAGCAGAGGATGAATGAATATTATGCTATTTTGGATTAGTTTATTTTTATTAACTGGGATTTTGACATTCTACTACAGCCGCCTTCAACCCTTTCCAGAAATTGGTGGAAAGTTCTCTTTACTAGTTTTGATACTAGCTATATTCCTTTGGATTACTGAAAGTAGTCCAAGACCGGGTTCTGAAGACTTTGCACCTACTTTATCTCTAATTACAGGAGGATTAGGTGTAATTATTGGAATAAGACATATGGGAATTACCAAAAAAGATGTTATTTTGGCGCCACTAGGTGGAGTTTTATTCATTGTAGGTGGTATTTGGCTTCTATCGAGTAGGTGGGAGGGGGCAGATCAATTTCAACAAATTAGTTTATTCTTGGTTGCTAGTATTTTAGTGGCATTAGAAATATATCTGATTTTTAGAGGTCTAGTAATTGGAATACCGGGAGTATCATGGTCTAAATCAGGAATCAGGCAAATACAAAGGGGTCTAATCGAAGGTCCAAATGGAGCAATTGCTCATTTTGAAAAATCCTGGGATAGTGAGGATTCTTGGATTAATTCAATGAGTCATGCGGCTCTGATTTTAATATACAGAAAACTGGACAAAAAAGAAAAAGAACAACATCATACAATTGAATTAGAAAGGAATGGTGGTTGGGATTCTCTAGATAACTCATGGATTAAAGCAATAGAAAATAGTCTTGAAGAATTGAATTTTTAATTTAGTACGATTCATATTTGAAGTCTTTTTCGGCTTAGTATGGTTCGTATTACGAGAGTTCATACTGGGACTGGAGACGATGGTGAAACTAGCTTACTAGATGGAACAAGGGTACCGAAGAATCATCCTAGAGTTTCATTATATGGCACTATCGATGAAGTCAACTCCCTAATCGGTGTTGTTAGGATGGAGTTAGAAAGAATGCCTGGGATTACTAGATTTCATAGGCCCGATGAAGCAAATCACGCATTGGGATTGGTTCAACAAGAGCTTTTTGATATTGGTGGTGAGTGTTCCTGTCCACCTGATAACATACCAGAACAGATTGAGCTAGTTGGTATGGAAGAATGTGATAGGTTAATCAGTGAAATGGATATGTGGCTAGAGGAATTGGAACCATTAGAGTCGTTCATCCTTCCTACCGGAAGTGGGCCTGTAGCAGCACTACATGTAGCTAGAACTGTAACTAGAAGAGCAGAAAGAGATGCATGTGCACTTAGAGATGTTAATGGAGAAAGCGTCAGAGATGAGGTGATATTCTATCTTAATCGATTATCAGACTGGTTATTTGTGCTAGGTAGGTGGATTTCTATGAATACCGGAGAAAAAGAGAAATTATGGACTCCGCTAGGCAAAAGAAAATCTAAGTCTGAGGGATTTTAAGGCGATTTTCGCCCTAATATTCAAAATAGGTGTGTGTTTCCGCCGAAACATGACAATGGTCTATAACAGTAAGATGAAAGAAGCAATCAAGGCAGGCGGATGTAACACAGCAGGAGACGCGTCAGGCGCTCTAGATGGAGCTGTAGCAGCAGCAGTAGCAGCAGCAGTAGCTCGATGTGGAGCTAATGGACGAAAGACTGTGAGGTCTCATGACATTCATGCCGGTGGAAACTCCGGATCAGGCATGGTTGTTGCTAGCAGAGTAAAAGAAGCATTCAAAGCAGCTGGTTGCAATACAGGTGGAGATGCTATGGGAGCTATGAATGCTGTAGCTGATGCCGCAGTAAGTCAAGCAATTGCAAGAGCACAGGCAAACGGTCGAAAGACTGTCAGAGCTACTGATTTTTGAAACATATTCTAAAATTAGAAATTCTTACCCTGAGATTCTAGGTACCGCCTAGCGGATAGTAAAAGTTTCTTCTCTTGATTGAAGGTTAACTGATTACTTGCGGAATCAAAATCGAGCCAGAGATAATTAGTGTGTTCGTTGGACAAACTGACTGATAGTTCATCAGTTTCGGCGATATACCAAAATACCTGTTTAGGAATCTGTACACCTTTTCTATGAAAAGAATATTCAGTCCTCTTGCTCCAATCTTTATTGATTCTAATATCTTTTATTCCTGTTTCTTCAATTAATTCTCTTGAAGCAGTAGAATGATAATCTAAATCTCCTTTCTCAATGTGCCCTTTTGGGAAGCTCCAATGGCCTTGCGGATATTGGAGTAGAAGAATACTGTCGAAGTTCAACAGTATAAATCCACAGGATGTTTCCATTCTATCATTTTCTGTTGCCATAAATTACTGTAAATTACATCTAAAAATAAACCCTTGCCAAATACATTTTTCGGAAAGTAAAATGAGTAGATGCCTCTGTTAGTTATCATTGGTTGGCGCACTCGAACTAGAAATTCGGCATATTCTAACAGATAGTGATTTGGACGGAGTAGTAACTGCAGCGATTTTGAAGAGATGGTGGCCAAATGCTAAGATTTCCTTTGGACACCCTGGAGAAGTAAGATCTGGTCATCTTGATTCTATTATAGACGAATGGACTGTAATTTGTGATTTACCTAGACATAACAACTGTGGCTTAAGTATAGATCATCACAAATCAAATGCTCCAAGTGAAATGGAAAATTCGGATTGTATTGTAATCTGGAAAGAAAGTCCATCTGCTGCAAGAATTGCATTCGATTTAGTGTCTCAGAGATTAGATTTGGATGATTTAGAGGAACTAATTGATTGGGTTGATAAGTTAGATAGTGGAAGAATTACTAGAGAAGAGTTTTTTTCTGATAACGTATTTGTTTGGCTTGGAAGAATAATTGATGATAATGAAAAAATATCTAGAATGATTTTAAAATTTTTAGAAGAAGGACTGAGTGTTGAGAAGATTTTGGAAGAAGGTGAAATTGCTGTAAAATTTAAAGAGGAGAAGTCGGAACAAAAAAAATTAGCTAAATTGATTAAAGATAATTTACATGTAACAAATAGATTGGCTATAGTAAGAATGGAAGATTTAGGAATCAGAACTAATGGATATTATGCTACAGCTATAGCTGGTGAAGAATGCGATGCTTGCGTTATAATACATGGAAATACCGGGACGAGTTTTGGTGCTAGAACTGGATATCCTGTTTCTGCTTCATTTTATACTAATTCCTTTCTTCATCCAAAAGGGGGTATATTCGATTTGATAGATATGGCAACTTTATTTGATCGGGATGGTGGAGGTCATGCTAACGCCTGTGGTTGTAGAATAATACCACTAAATGATGGTAAGATAGTGAATCGAGTTGTTATTAAATCTGATATTGATGAAAATATAAGTTATTGGCAAAAAATTTGGGATTCTAGAATGTTATAAAATTGTCAACAAATATAACAATCCTAGAAAAGAATGAATTACAATAAGCATAGCTAAAATATCGCTTACCTTTCCATGCAGTTCTTTTTGTCTGTGAAAGGAAAGCCCAGACTTCCTTGCTACACTAGTTTTCTGGCCGAGATTCCAGAGTCCGAACATCATAGTTAGGCCTAAAATACCTGACCAACCGTGGAAATGTCCGGGAATTAAATAATGAGTTGGGCTATTGAAATCAATTATTCCCCTAAAAATATTTGATATAAATGCTAATAGAACAATCAGAAAACTGTAAATTAATCCATTTTCTTTGATTGAAAAATAACCATAAAATTACTAATGCTGCAGCAGGATGAGCAAGAATAATTGCCGTCCTCAATATCTGCATGGCATTGGGAATCATCTGTTTATCTTAGTTCTGACGAAATTTATTGAGACATAGATTTTCCTAATCTTTCCATGATTACTGTAGCAGATTCAATGCTATCAATAGTTTCAACACTTTTACCAGCAGACCAAATCTCTTTTGATGATTTATTTCCTTGGGCCATCTTTCTCCATTTTTGGAATGAAAGGAAATTTAGTAACCATCGTGTTCTATGTTTAAACCTACCAGAAAGTAATAATCTAACAAACCAAGAGTTCTCTCTCCGATATGAAGCTGTTTTAATGACTGATACGGGAACTCCAGTTAGTTTTACAGTCCAATCAATATCTTCTTCTTTAGAGTTGATTATCGCATCTTTGTATCCCTCTGGGGATGAGCATTCAGTCGTAGCAATAAATCGGGTTCCCATTTGAACCCCTTCATAACCTATGCTTAGTGCCTTTTCTAATTCCTCCTCACTTCCAATTCCTCCCGCACAGATTAGTGGTAAATTTAGATCTTTTAAATCCTCAAACATCTTTTCCATACCATCTGATCCTAAGTGACCCCCTGCTCTATTATTTACACAAATTAGACCATCTACTCCACAGCTAACTCCTTTTTCGGCATGGATTCTAGTAGTTACATCATGATATACATAACCACCCCTAGAGTGTACTTTTTCACAAACCCAATCTGGTTTTCCTAATGAGGTTACAAAGAAACGAATATCTTCATCTAATGCTATATCAATCCATTCTGACATTCTCTTCAAATATTTGTCATTTCCCTTCTCAATCAAAGCATTAAAACCTAAAGGAGAATTTGTCATTGATTTAATATATCTTATTCCATTAATTAATCCCTGATTTAAATCTGGTTTATCATATCCATGAACCATTGTAAGAGAAACCGGTTGTATAATTGACATCCCTCCACCATTTGCTGCAGCTGCAACTAATTCAGGATTAGAGCAAGGATACATAGCACCACAAATAATCGGATATTTTACTCCTGTATGTTCTATCAATCTATTTTTTTTACGAATTTTTTCACTTCCTTTCCAATGCTAAAAAGTTCCATCTGAATATCCATTTTGAAACCACTTCTCCGGAAGAATCTTTTCCCGTAGAAATTAAATCACAATTTACTGGTTCTTTTGTTTTGAGAGTTTCTTCTATTGCATTGTATGCATCAAATAAATTAGAGCATTTGAATACTATTTTCCCCCTAGCTCTTCTAATAAAATCAGACTCAACACCAATCACATACATTCTCAAATTTTGTGAAATTGATCTAGAAATTGCAAATGGAAATGCTCCAGTAGTCATTTCAGCAGCCATCCCCTGAACTGCCCAATACATTGATCTAAAAGGGTTTTGAGTTCTCCACCCACCTGGGAGGGATGTAGTACAAGATTCATTACTAAATTGTATGATTTTGAGTCCTACAAATGCAGAAGAAGGCATTTTCAATATGGTAAAAATTCGAAATCTTAATGGTTTTGATAGATTTTTGATTTCTTTTTCCAGTTTTAGATTGTCTATACTCATTATTTCATCCATTCACTTGTTTATCTAGCCAACCTTCAACAATAGTTTGTCTCTCCGTTTTATCTACTGTTGAAGTATGAGGTATATCTGCTAAGTATATATCGGAATTATTTGATAAATATTGCTTAATTAGGGAAAAATGTTCTGATCCTAGTACTTCATCATCTTTTGCTTGTACTACTAGTGTAGGTATATTGGGGATTCCCCAGAAAGGGAGTTCAGCATTTGCATAACGTACATTTAAATCTGGATGAATTCTTTCATATTCTCTCCTTAATATGTGTCTTATCCATGGCATAGCAAGTTCCATTCTCCCGGGCAAATGTTTCTCAATTATTTTTGGAAAGGATGTAGCGGGAGATTCTAAGATTATTCCTTTTAGTGATTTTTCCCACCAACTGGAAGGAAATGAAGAAAGTCTGATAGTCAGGAAGCCACCCATTGAATGGCCATAAATCCAAAACTTTTCAGGGATAAATCCTAATTCTTTGGGGACTTCTTCTAGTAATCCTTCAATGTCTGCTAGTACTTTTAAAATAGTCCAATCTACTCTTCCCTTTTGTTCTCCAAATCCTCTCTGATCTAGGCTTACAACATTAAATCCCATGTCATGCAGATGTAGACATCTTGACTCCCCCCTCCCTAAACTCGAGCGATATCCATGAAGATATAGTACCAAATCTTTACTTCCAGTTTCTGATTCAATTAATTGGGCTTTCATTTTCTCACCACCCCATCCCGAAAAGGTAAATGGTTTCCACCTTGGGTCAATTATTTTCTTCTTGTCTAGAGATCTTGTAACAAAAACTGAGAGATATATTTTCCAATAAAAAAATAGCCATGCTGCAAATGGTATTGAAATTCCTAGTAATAGCCAAGGAGCGAAAGTCCCTCTCCATGATGGAAAAAAAATCAATGCAATTAGTTCGCCGGGAATTAAGATCATTAATACACCGGGGATAGTAGGGGCCCAGTTTATTGGAGTTGTTTCGTATGCAGCAGATTTTCCACGATGAGATTTTTTTGGAATCAATTCCGAAACCGTCAAAACATCTCCTCCGGATAATTCATCATTGACTTATGACCAGACTGGATTTTCGCTCCTAAAGCTAAAGTTTCTGGAAATATTCTATCAAAGAAGAATCTAGAGCTTGATATTTTTGCATCATAAAAAGGGGTTCCTCTTTTCTCTAAGGAAGTTTTAGAAATTTTTGCCCACATATATGCTAATAAGACATTGCCAAAATATCTACAATAATCGGTAGCTCCTGCAGCTAAGAAATGGGGATTAGTTTGGCCTTGGGAAATCATTAACAGAGTTAATTGTTGAAGCCCTTTAACCCCTTGATATAATGGTTTATTGAATTCTTCCATCTCGGGAATTTCTCTATTATCTTCAATGAATTTTGTTAGTGGCCAAAGGAGATAGCGTAAATTTTTTCCCATGTTCTGGGTAATTTTTCTTCCTGCTAAATCTAAAGCCTGAATTCCATTGGTTCCTTCCCATATCTTCGAAATTCTGACATCTCTGTAGAATTGTTCTACTCCGTATTCTGAACAATAACCTGCACCGCCCATGACTTGCATACAGGTACTGACTGTTTCACAACCTAAATCTGTAAAATGTGCCTTTACTATTGGAGTAAACAAATCAAGAAGTGCTTGAGCCCTTTCTGATTCTTTATTGTCTTCACTCTTAATCTGATCAAGTAATAATCCTGTCCATGAAGCTAGAGCTCTGCATCCTTCATTGTTAACTTTTGCTTCTAAAAGCATTCTCCTGACATCAGGATGAACCAGAATATTATCTGCTTTATGATTTGGATCTTTGATTCCATTCAAATCCCTACCTTGTCGTCTATCTTTTACCCATGAAAGGGCATTCTGATAGGCTATTTCAGCTAATCCAATTCCCATCATCCCAGTAGCAAGTCTTTCACGATTCATCATTTGAAACATTAGAGGCATGCCATTGTGTAAGTCTCCAACTCTCCAACCAATACTATTTTCGAAATTAATTACACAAGTAGGAGATGCATGTAATCCCATTTTCTCCTCGCTACCGGAACATGAGATACCATTAACTTCCTTTCTTAAACTAGTAGATATTCCTTCAAGAGTTCCAGTTTTCCATTCTGAAGGTAAATACTTGGGTACTAGAAATAAAGAGATACCTTTAGTTCCTTCTGGAGCATCTGGAGTCTTTGCAAGAACTAAATGAACTATATTTTCGGTAATATCATGTTCTCCATAAGTGATAAAAATCTTAGTTCCTGAAACACTATATGAACCGTCTTCTCTAGGTATTGCCTTCGTTGAAATCATACCTAAATCAGTGCCCGCATGAGGTTCTGTGAGGCACATTGTTCCAGCCCAAGTTGCCTTTCCTATTTCTGGTGCAAAGTAATCAACTAAATGTTCATCTCCATGCTCTGTTAGAACCTCATAAACACCCGTTGTGAGTGCCGGTAAAACACTCAATGCCATATTAGTGGCTGTTCCAAACTCTGCCCATGTTACAGCCTGGAAGAATACTGGGACACCCATCCCTCCGTGTTCTTCCTTACATGAAGTAGATAACCAACCACTATCTACACCTTTGTGATATGCATCCCTGAATTCTTTTGGAGATTTTATCAAACCATCTTCATATCTTATCCCTATTTTATCTCCAAGTTGGTTTATTGGTAGCCAGAAATTTGTCGTATGATCGGCCCATCCTTCCATTAACATTGTTAAGAAGTCTGAATCCATTTCTTCATATCCTAGTTTTTGAATAGTTGGAATTATATCAAATACTTCATTGAATAAAAATTCATAATCTTTTACTGGGGGATTGTAAATTACCATCTTTTCCTTCTCCTAATTTCTTAATGGTTTTCCTGTCTTCAACATGTGTTCCATTCTATCTAGTGATTTTTCATTCCTACCTAATCTACCTATTGCCTCACGCTCTAAAATAAGAATTTCATCCTCACTAACGGTTTGTGTATGGTCGATATCTCCTCCAGATAGTACCCAAGATAGTTCCTTGGTTACAACTTTATCATGAGGAGTAGCCTTGCCTGCTAGAATCAAATCATTTACTGCTAGTTCAAGAGCAACTCTTCCCGAAGGCCCCGGTAAATTATACTCTCTAGATTTGGGTGGCTGATATTCTTCAGAGAGCTCTATTGCCTTCTGCTTAGCCTCATATAGAAGGTGATTTCTATTCATGATTATTTTATCTTCGGGAGATAAGAATGCCATCGATCTTGCCTGCTCTGCAGATTTTGAGACTTGGGCCGTACCAATGAATTCAAAGGCCTTCATTACTGGTGGCATAGGCCCATCTTCTACAATTTTGTAATCTCTAAGTCTACCAATCAATTCTTTACATCCGCCCCATGCTGGAACGATGCCAACTCCTACCTCTACTAGTCCGATGTAACTTTCAGAGTGAGCTACGATTGAGTCACAATGGAGAAGAATTTCAGCACCCCCACCTAGGCACATTCCAGATGGTGCAGCAACAACTGGAACATTACAGAATTTGATAGATTTATATGCTTCTTGTCCTGCTTTGATAAAATCTTCAACATCTTTCCATGCTGACAAATTTATGGCAAATAGTACTAATCCTAAATTGGCCCCAGCACAGAAATTTATTCCATCATTACCAATTACAATACCTTTCCAATCACCTGATTCTGATAATTTTACAGCATTTTCGAGCATTTCAATAATTAATGGATCTACTGCATTCATTTTTGAATGATATTCTACAAGTAAAATTTGATCATCCATATCCCAAATACTTGCAGATGGATTTTTGAGAATGGGTTTTTTTCTCCTCTTAATATCAGAAACACTTAGTTTATTATCTGAGCTAGTAATTGGTAGTATTTGTCCTTCAGGGGATATTCTATGTATTTCTCTATCTTTTAATGAATAGAATGAATCGTGTTTTTCAGCGACTAAGAGTAGCTCTGGAATATTCTTTTCTGCAGATTTCAACTTGTTAATGATATTACTAATACCTATTGAATCCATAATTTCAAATGGTCCCATTTTCCAATTATATCCCACTTTCATAGCCTGATCAATTGAATGAATATCATCACTAACCTCTGGAATAATATATGCTGCATATGCTAAAGTATCAATTAGAACATCTGAAGCGAATTCTGCACCTTTATCTGGAAAATCTAAGACTGCTGAAATTCCTTGCTTACCTAACTTAGCCGAGGTAAATAATGAGTTTTTATCTACTGGATGATATTCTCCAGTTGAAAGATTTCTAAATTCCTTGAATTTGCTTTTTCCTTCTTTGTTGAGTCTATAAAATCCGCCTTTACCCTTTCTACCTGTAAACCCATTTGAAATCATTTCTTCGATAATTTCTCTTCCTGAGCCAGCGATTTTATGAAAGGGATCGTGTACAGGGAGATGTTTTAGCATACTATCCATTACATGTGGTATTAGATCGATTCCGACTAAATCCATCAAACCAAAAACAGCAGTTTTTGGGATACCAAGTGGCCTCCCCAACATAGAGTCGGCTTGTTCAACTGTTAAATTGTAGTCTAGCGTTGCCTTTAATGCCCTCTGAGTAAAGAAGATTCCAAGTCGATTTCCAATAAATCCTGGAGTATCATTACAAAGAATGACGTTTTTTCCTAAATTGAATTCTGCAAATCTACTTAGTCTTTCTACGACCGAATTATCTACATCTGATGATGTGATTACTTCTAGTAAGGGAAGATATCGTGGCGGATTGAAGAAGTGTGTTATTAGAAATTTCGATGCCATTGATGATGGCATATCTGATACTAGACTAGACCTTGGTAAGGTAGAGGTATTTGAAGAGATTATCGTTTCTGGTCCCATGTGTTCTGCAATCTTTGAATAAAGTTCTTTTTTTAATTCGAGATCTTCAATTATTACCTCGATTACCCAGTCGGCATCCGAAATCTTGGTAATATCATCCTCGATATTGCCAGTACTAATTCTATTAATGTAAGATTTATGCATTAACATTTCGGGATTTGATTTCTGAATTTTAGAAATAGCGGAATTTGAAAGATAGTTTCTATCTTCTTTTCCTTCCAGAACTATATCCAATAGTAGAACTTCACATCCTGCATTCGCACAATGAGCTGCAATTCCAGAACCCATCACTCCACTACCAATTACTACAACTTTCTCAACTGGCATTTCAATCACCTATGGCTTTTCTAATATTGTAGCGATTCCTTGTCCACCGCCAATACACATAGTAGCTAGCGCTACTTTTGATTCAGTTCTATTCAAAATCTGTGCAGCTTTTCCTGTAATGCTTTAATCAATGCCCAATCTTCAAATCTTGGTTTTAAATGAGCAATATCTGGCTTTTGTAAAAATGCTTCTTTACTAAGAGGATTAAATAAACCTGAAATTTTCAAATTATTTTCTACTGCAAATTCCTTGGAGCATACAATAACGAAAGCTGCACCATCTGTTAATGGGGATGAGGTTCCGGCAGTAACAGATCCATTTTCTAGAAAAGCCGGACTTAGTTTAGCTAGTGATTCTTGATTTGTATCAGCACGAATGCAACCATCTTCCTGAATAGGTTCTGTGTCTGTTGTAATGGGAATTATTTCTTCAGTTAAATTCCCAGACTCTCTAGCAGAATTTGCTTTTTTATGGCTTTCAATTGCAAATAATTCTTGATCTGCTCTACTAATTTTATATTTTTTAGCAAGATTTTCAGCTGTTATTCCCATAGACGTAAATGTAGACGGATATAGATCTATCAGTTTAGGATTGGGCATTGGATTAAATCCTGTCATTGGGATTCTAGACATAGATTCTATCCCTCCGGCAATGAAGGCATTTCCGGCGCCAAGAGAAATCCTACCCGCTGCATCGTGTATTGCTTGCATTGATGATCCACAGAATCGGTTTATTGTCACTCCGGGAACTGTTTCAGGTAGGTCGGTTAGAAATATCAGTAGCCTAGCAATATTGTATCCCTGCTCGGCCTCTGGAAAAGCTGTTCCTACAATTAAATCTTCAATTAGTTCTGGATTTAAATTATTATCGCGTATAAGGGCGTTGATTACTTCTGATGCAATATCATCGGGTCTTTTTTTACTTAGTTCTCCCTTCATTGCTCTAGTAAATGGGGATCTGGCAAATCCTGCAATGACTGCTGACATATCAATACGGTAATAATTAGTTAATTAAAACATCGAGTATCATTGGTTACAATATGTATTAATAACAACATCTAGTGTTATTTTTTCACTATATATCCCTTTTCCATGTTGCTCGATATCTGATATCTTCTTTTTCCGGAATATGTGATACATGGAATTCTACAATATCTAGTTCTTTACCTGTCTCTTCAATCGATTCTTTAGACATTGGCCAAGGCGGCCCTTCTACAATTTCATCATTTATTCTCAATTTTCCTATACAAACTAGATGGCCGTTGGTGCTAACCAATGGAGCTAATTTTTCTCTTGCCTCTATCATCAAATCCTCTTGGATAGCTTGGAGAATATGAACCTCTAGAACTAGGTCATACCTCATTTTCCATGAATCTGGCAAATAGAACAAGTCCGCAACCTTCCAATCTATTCCTGGATCTTTGTGTATTTCTGATGCCCATTTTATTGCTGTTTCAGAAATATCGAATGCTGTCACATTCCAACCATTTTTTGAAAGATATGCCGCATCTTCTCCGAGTCCGCATCCTATAACTAGTGCATTGCCCTTATTCTCTGATTTTTCTATCCATTCTACAACAAATGGATGTGGTTCCTTCCAATCCCAAGGAATCCATTCTCTATTGCTATCGGCTTGATTATAAATTTCTTCGAACCAAGAAAGAGGGTTTTTTGAAGTAATACTTTTATTGTAAATTTCTAAGAGATTATGTCTTATTTTATCCATATTATCCCCCGAATATTCTACATTTTAGAAATTATAGCATCTCCAAACTGTGAACAGGATAAGAGAGTTGCATCATCCATAAGTCTCTCAAAATCATATGTCACAGTTTTTTGTGAAATAGCTGTTTCCATTCCTTTAATTATTAGATCTGCAGCTTCTGTCCATCCAATGTGCCTTAGCATCATCTCTGCAGATAGAATTAAACTCCCTGGATTTACTTTATCTTGACCAGCGTATTTCGGAGCTGTTCCATGAGTTGCTTCGAAAATTGCTACACCTGAGTCATAATTAATATTAGCTCCCGGTGCAATTCCTATCCCACCTACTTGGGCTGCAAGCGCATCAGAAATATAATCTCCGTTGAGATTCATTGTTGTTAAAACTTGATATTCTTTTGGTCTAGTTAATATTTGCTGGAGCATAGCATCTGCAATAACATCTTTTATTATTATTTTTTTACCATTTTTTGGATTAGTGATTGAGCACCATGGCCCCTCATCGATTTCTTCTGCATTGAATTCATCTTTCGCTAGTTGATAACCCCAATCTCTGAAACCGCCTTCTGTATATTTCATTATATTTCCCTTGTGTACTAACGTAACACTATCACAATCATTATCTATTGAATATTTTATTGCAGATCTTACAATTCTAATTGTTCCTTCTTTACTGATAGGTTTGATTCCTATCCCCGAAGTTTCTGGAAATCTGATTTTTTCAATGCCCATCTCCTTTTGTAGAAATGTGATGACTTTCTTTGCATCTTCACTACCTGATTCCCACTCAATACCTGCATATACGTCTTCACTATTCTCTCTAAAAATTATCATATCGACTGCTTCTGGCTCCTTTACAGGGCTAGGAGTTCCAGAATACCAACGCACAGGCCTCACGCATGCAAATAAATCAAGATCTTGTCTTAATGCTACATTGAGGCTTCTAATCCCGCCACCTACTGGTGTAGTAAGAGGTCCTTTAATTGAAATTAGGCCTTTTCTCATTTCATCTTTTGTAGTCTCAGGAAGCCATTCTCCGAGATTATCGAAGGCTTTTTGACCGGCTAAAACTTCATTCCAAAATATCTTTTTTTCTTTCCCATATGATTTACTCACTGCTGAATTGACTACTTTAATCATTACAGGGGTAATATCTACTCCTATTCCATCGCCTTCTATAAAATTTATAATTGGAAAATTTGGTACTTCTAAGGTATTATTTGACATAGATATTTGCTGACCATTCGACATACTATCATACCTTCCGGATGAAGCGTCATAGATGAAACCAACCCTTGAAGGGTAGGGTCACTGTCGCCTGTTCATGAAAGGTGTTGTTGAATGGAATGCATCTGGTGGATATATTGGTACAACAGAAGATGGTAAAAAATTTGATATTTATGGAGAGTTTTCACCGAGTCCTATGGAGCTCGTACTCCATGCTCATGCAGCCTGTTCTATGATTGATGTGATGGTTGGGCTTAAAGATAGAATTGGAGAAATTTCAATTGCCAAAGTGGAGATTGAGGGAAAAAGGGCTAGAGAAAACCCTAGAATATTTACCTCAATTATCATGAAATATATCATTAGAGGAAAGGTGCCTGAAAAATTAGTTAGGAGGTTGATTGAGCAAAGTCATGAGACGTTTTGTTCAGTTGGGATTATGATTACTAGGTCGGGGGCTACTTTGGAGTGGATTTTGGATTTTTCTGAATAATTTTATTCATTCTGGCTAAGCTGGAAAAACTGAAAAAAATATCTTTTTTTAAGTTCTAATTACAAAAACATCCTCAAGCATTAAACACCCTCCATTCGGAAGAGCAACTCCCTTGCGTAGGCGGGGCCAAAACCTAACTAGAGAATTAAGGAGAGAGAAGGATGCAAAGTAGGATTGATGTGACAAATAATTTGACCGGAGATGAAGAAGCTGGACTAGTGATTGAAAGAAGATTTACTTCTGTCAGTGAAGATCCTTTTGACGCGTTTGAATGGATAGAGATGGATGTTGAAATTAGAAATCCTGATGGTTCTATGGCTGATTCTATTGAAGGCGTTAAATTGCCATCAGGTTTTGCAGGTGTACCAGGTAAGGTCTGTGCCCAGAAATACCTCCGCAAGGCAGGAGTTCCGAAGTATCTTAGGAAAGTTCCTGAAGAGGGGGTACCTGTCTGGTTACAGCGAAGTGAACCAGACCACGAAAGACTTCAAACAATTGAAGCAACAGAAAGAATGGGTGGTGAGATAGATGGAAGAGAGTTATTCCGTCGACTTGCAGGGACCTGGACCTACTGGGGATGGAAGTACGGATACTTCGCTAGCGAGGCAGATGCTCGCGCCTACTTCGACGAAATGTGCTATTTAATTGCCAGTCAGCGCTCTGCACCAAATAGTCCCCAGTGGTTCAACACAGGTCTACATTGGGCCTACGGAATCGAAGGTCCGGCACAAGGCCATAGTTATATCAATCCAGAAAATGGTGAATTAGAATATTCGGTTAATGCATATGAACATCCTCAACCACATGCATGCTTTATTCAATCTGTTTCTGATTCACTAGTTGGGGGTAAGGATTCAATAATGGGGCTTTGGAACAGAGAAGCATTATTATTCAAATATGGTTCTGGAACGGGTTCCAATTTCTCTAATATTCGAGGGGCAGGAGAACCTCTTTCAGGTGGTGGAACATCTAGTGGATTACTATCTTTCTTGAAGATAGGGGATAGAGCAGCGGGTGCTATAAAATCGGGCGGAACTACCAGAAGAGCGGCAAAGATGGTAACTCTAGATTTAGATCATCCTGACATAGAAGAATATATCGATTGGAAAGCTACTGAAGAAGAGAAGGTCTCTGCATTAGTTATTGGGAGTACAATTCTGCAAAAACACGCAAATAATCTCATGAATGCTATATGGGAATATGATAATGATGGTGGGAGATTTAGTCAGGAAGAAAATTTAGGATTGAGGAAAGCTATGATTAATGCCATCAAAGATAGTGTACCACAGCCACATATTCAGAGAATCCTAGACCTAGCTATGCAGGGTTGGAAAGCAGTTGAATTCGAAGTTTTAGATACTGACTGGCAGGGAGAAGCATACATGACAGTTTCAGGTCAGAATAGTAACAATTCTGTACGAGTCCCAAATTCTTTCATGGAAGCAGTAAAGACTGGTGATGAGTGGGGATTAATGTGGAGGACTGAACTAGAGAAAGCTGCTAATGAAGGTCGAGAACCTGTTCCTTTCAAAACTATAGATGCAAATGAATTATGGAATAAAGTTGCTTATACCGCTTGGGCTTGTGCTGACCCTGGAGTTCAATTCGATACTACGATTAATGAATGGCATACTTGTCCTGAGGCTGGAAAAATTAATGGTTCCAACCCCTGTTCTGAATACATGTTTTTAGACGATACTGCCTGTAATTTAGCAAGTATTAATTTGTTACACTACTATGATTTAGATACTCATACTTTCGAGATTGAAGATTTTAAACACAGTGTTCGTTTGTGGACTACAACTTTAGAAATTAGCGTTTTAATGGCGCAGTTCCCTTCAGAATCAATTGCAAGAGGTTCTTTTGATTATAGAACGTTGGGTCTTGGCTATTGTAATATTGGGTCTCTTCTGATGCATATGGGAATACCTTATGATGATGAAAGAGCATATGCAATATGTGGGGCTATTACTTCTTTAATGTGTGGAGAAACGTATGCTACTAGTTCAGAAATTGCTTCTATCTTGGGACCTTTTGCTGACTATGAAAGAAACGCAGAACATATGTTGAAGGTAATTAGAAACCATAGAAGGGCATCTTATGATTCCGATCCAGAAGAATATGAAGATCTGACTGTCATTCCATTAGGAATTAATGCCAAGAAATGTCCTGCAGATTTACTTGAAGCAGCACGTGATTCATGGGATCGAGCTCTCAGAGGTGGAGAAGAATTTGGCTATAGAAATGCTCAGACTACTGTTATAGCCCCAACAGGAACAATTGGTTTGGTTATGGGAGCTGATACTACTGGTGTTGAACCTCAATTTTCGCTAATTCAATACAAGACGCTAGCTGGTGGTGGTTCACTCAGAATAATAAATAATGGAGTTCCAAATGCATTGAAAAGATTGGGTTATTCAAAGGGTGATATTACTGCCATTCAGGAGTATATAATGGGTACAGGTAGCTTAAGGGGCTGTCCACATCTGACACATGAAAAGATGATTGAGATTGGTTTTGATTCGGATACAATATCGAGAGTTGAGGGTTCTCTTAGTGATGTTTTCGATATCAGAGGTGGTTTTGCAACTTCTATTCTGGGTGAGGAATTGTGTGTGAGTGTCCTTGGTTTGTCACAGGAACAGTATAATGATTCTTTCTTTGATATTCTAAATTTCCTTGGTTTTTCAGGAATAGAAATCGATGAAATTAATGATTATGTATTTGGAAAGGGAACTATAGAGGGAGCGCCAAATCTAAAAGATGAGCATTTAGCTGTATTTGATTGTGCTACTCCCTGTGGAAAATATGGTGAAAGATACATCGATTGGAAGGCGCATGTGATGATGATGGCTGCTGCTCAGCCCTTTATCTCTGGAGCGATTTCGAAAACTATCAATATGCCTTCAAATTCTACAGTTGCAGATATAAGAGAGGCTTACAATCTGAGTCACTCAACCATGAATAAAGCCTGTGCCGTTTATAGAGACTGTTCTAAGCTTTCTCAGCCACTAATGAATCAACTCGTGGATAGTACTTATCTAACGGAAGATGATGATGAGTCAGTAGAAGAAAAGATGGTTGAGGAAGTGGTTAGGGCAATTCCGGTTCCTGAATCCGAAGCTAGGCCTGTTGCTGAAGCAATTGTTCAAAATTATATAGCCAGTAGGAGGCCGATGCCTGACCGAAAGAAATCTGAGAATATTAAGGCTCAAGTTGGAGGTCATAGTGTTAGATTAATCACTGGAGAATATCCAGATGGTAAATTAGGAGAGATTTTTGTTTTGACTTCTAAAGAAGGAGCGGCATGGAGGGCCATGTTGACGCAATTTGCGATAGCTGTTTCAATTGGTTTACAGCATGGAGTTCCCTTAGATGCATTCGTAAAATCATTCACTTTTGCTAAATTTGAGCCTAGTGGTCCAGTGGTTGGTGGAAGTGGCAGAGTAAAGATGGCATCAAGTATTGTAGATTGGATATTTAGAGAGTTAGCTATAGAGTATGCGGGTAGGGATGATTTAGCACACGTTTCGTCTGAAGACTTAGATCAATTCTCAATTAGTAAACCTGAGATATTAAATCAGGGAGTAGTTAGAGCTCAGGGTGAAAAAAGAGATTTGCAGATGACTTTAGAAGCGTCGTTGGCCCCTCTGGAAAGAGAAGAAGCCAAAATTCGTAGGTCAGCAAGAGAGCAAGGATTTACTGGAGATATTTGTGGTGAATGCGGAGGTAGCAAGATGGTACGAAATGGTACTTGCCTAAAGTGTAATGACTGTGGATCTACTACTGGATGCTCCTGATAGTTCAGAAAAACTAGATTTTTAATATTGGGATTAGATTTCTAATTCTATATTCAAGTTTTGGATTAGTTCTTTGTATCTATTTCTAATAGTGACTTCAGTAACTCCAGCAACTTCAGCTACCTCTCTCTGAGTTCTACGCTTTCCACATAGGACACTAGCGATATAAATTATCGAGGCAGCTATTCCTGTTGGGCCACGGCCACTGGTTAGCTCTTTTTCTTGAGCTGCTCCAATTAGCTCATATGCCTTGGCCTGAACTTCAGCATCTAAGTCTAGACCTGAGCAGAATCTTGGAATATAATCTTCGGGCTTGGTAGGTGGAATTTTCATTCTTAATTCTCTAACCATAAATCTGTAGGTACGACCAATTTCTTTTCTTCCAGTTCTGCTAGCTTCTCCGATTTCATCTAGAGTTCGTGGATTTTCACAAATTCTACATGCTGCATAAAGGCTAGCGGCCGCAACTCCTTCGATTGATCTGCCTCTAATTAGTCTGGCATCTACAGCTTTTCCATATGTAACCGCAGCAGTTTCCCTAATTGTTTTTGGTAGTTCCAGGCGGCTGGCCATCCTATCTAGCTCAGCAAGGGCCATTGCCTTATTTCTTTCAGTGGCATTACTGACTCTAGATCTCTTTTGCCATTTCCTCATTCTATAAAATTGGCTTCTATATCTGCTAGAAATTGATTTTCCTGAATAGTCTTTATTTTGCCAATCAATATCTGTAGAAAGGCCTTTGTCGTGAAGCATAACTGTCATCGGTGCACCTGTCCTAGCCCTTTGGTCGCCTTGTTCTGGACTGAAAACTCTCCATTCTGCACCTTGATCTATTACCTTATCTTCTAGTACCAGGCCGCAGTCTTGGCAAACGACTTCACCTCTGGATTCATCTTTAGCTAAGTTTCTACTTCCGCATTCATCACACTTTACTGTATCTTCAACGAGATATGACATAATTTTCACCCCTTCAATGATAGAAGGTATTAAACGCCGAAAGCATATACTATTTAAGTCTGACATTTTAATATATAGACTTAAAGATAACTTAGAAAATGAAAAATTTTCGAGAATTCTGATATATGTAGAATCATTGCCACCAGTCAGAGGCGATAGTGTAATGGAAAATCAATGGCCACCACAAAAAATTTCCCTTACTCCAGGAAAAAGAATTCTATTTCTGACTAAGGATTTGGATTTGATAACCAAGCAGCTAGAAGGTGAGCTTGACCTCAAAATGAAAGACTTGAGCGTAGAAGATTTACTTGATGACATTAACACTGATGTTATGACTCCAGCATGGGTATGTTTTGATCATGATCCTGAGGTTCTGGCAGAAAATGCCTATGCAGGTCTAATGCATCAGGGTAAGAGGATTTTTTCTCCTGGTGCATTAAAAAATGGGAATTTTGAAGTTATAGTATCCGGAAAAAGAAAGGGGACGGGTTCCAGCAGAGAAACAGCGGCTCAATGTGAAAGATGGTCTGGGATTAGATTAGTAATTGCTGAATCATTTGCACCCATCCATGAGAGAAATAATCTAAATCTTGGTCAGTTGATGGGAAATCATGATATGTTGAAAAAATTAGAAAAAGGAGAAAGTATAGATTTGGATGAATTTACTGAAAAATATGATCCAGTCAGTAAACTAATTTTAGAGAGTGGAGGGATTTTTCCTTTCGCAAAAAAATTGAAAAATGGTGAAATAAAATTACCTGAACTATCAAAAAAAGAAAGGGCTATGACTATGGTTGAAAAACTGATAGCAAAAAAACTAGTAGGTGACTTGGAGCAACAATATGTAGAGCCAGGTGATGCTGTAATTGCTCAAGTAGACGGTGGATATTCTCATGAATATACTACTGCTCAGGTACATAAATTCCTTCAAAATGAATATGGTAATGAATATTCAATACCAAATCCATCAAAATTCGCAGTTTTTGAGGATCATTTGCTATATGCTACCGGTGTACCGAGATACGATAGGTTTGTTGGAAAGATCCGAACTTTAAGAGATTTACAAGTATCTTTCCAAAAACACACAGGAGTTAGAGATTACTCGGCAACCGATGGAGTCAGTCCCGGAATCTGTCATCAAGTTGCAAGAGAAGAATTTATTGATGTTGGAGATTTTATCCAAGCTACTGACTCTCATACATGCATGGGCGGAGCTTCGAATGCTCTCGCTTACGGAGTAGGTTCAACAGAGTATGCAAATCTAATACATAATCAGTTTTCATTCGTAAACGTCCCAGAGAGTATTAGATTTGAGTTAGAGGGAACTCTAGATCCTGGATGTACGGCTAAAGATGTGATATTACATATTCTGTGGAAATATGCTTCTAAATCTGAAACCTTGGATAGGAGTATGGAATTTGGTGGTTCTGGTCTTAAAAGTCTATCTATGGATGAGCGTGCTACATTATGTAATATGGCCACAGAATGTAGTGCAAAAACAGGTATTTGTGAACCGGATGAAGTAACTGTAGAATGGTTGTTATCAAAAAGGAATGATCTTAATGAGGAAGGAATTCGTTCAAATTTTGTTTTACCGGATGAGGGAGCAATATATCATGGAGGTGTATTCAAAATAGATTTGAATAAAATTCGACCAATGGTAGCACACCCTGGAAATCCTGATGAAGGAATTCCTTCTGATCCCACCAATGGAGCATTCATTGATGATATCGGAGAGGTAAAGATAGATATTGCTTATGCAGGTTCATGTACAGCGGGTAAGGATGATGATTTTGCATATTATGCAATGGTAGCCAAGTCTGCATTGGATGCAGGTCTCTCAGTACCAAATTCTGTAGATTGTTACATCCAGTTTGGTTCTAAATCTGTAAAGGAATTATCAGCAATGATGGGTTGGACAGATTTGTTTATCAGAGCTGGAATTAAGCTTATTGATCCTGGTTGTGGAGCATGTATTGGAGCAGGTCCCGGTATTAGTGATATGGAAGATCAAGTTACTGTTTCTGCTATAAACAGAAATTTCCAAGGAAGATCTGGTCCTGGGAAATTATTTCTTGCAAGTCCACTAACTGTGATGACAAGTGCATTTTTGGGTAAAATTACTGCATGGAGTCCAGAAATCTTCCGTTAATATCAAAGACGGCGTAGAATCAGACATCATCACCAATCTGGCCCTATGTCATCAGGACTTAGGAGGACCTGTGGAGGAATTATAATGACTGAAGTTGAACATATATCTGGGAAGCAAAAACAAATAGCGATTAGTGAATTTTTTGAAAAGAATAAACATTTTTTAGGGTTCGATACACTACAGAGAGCTATTATAACCGCAGTAAAGGAAGCAGTAGATAATTCATTAGATGCGTGTGAGGAGTCTCGGATTCTACCTACTATCAAGATTGAAATAAATAGGAAGAAAGGAGATAGATTGGAGTTAATTTCCCAAGACAATGGACCAGGAATACCTCGTGATTCCATAGAAAATGTATTTGGGAAATTTCTTTTGGGCTCGAGATTTCATGCAATAAGACAAACCAGAGGTCAGCAAGGAATTGGAATAACTGGAGTGGTCATGTACAGTCAACTAACTGCTGGCTCAAAAACTAACGTTATTTCGAAGGTAAAAAATGATTCATCCGCTGTTTATGTAGAATTAGGATTAGATACTAGAAAAAATAAGGCAACAAAAACAGGTGAAAGAAGGGATATCTGGATTGATGAATCTACCGGTCTTGAAATTCCACATGGACTGAAAATTAAAACCATAATGAAAGCAAAATTTCAGAGGGGGAAACAGTCTGTTTACCAGTATTTACGAATGACTTCCATAGTAAATCCACATGCTAGTATTTCTCTAATTGTAAGAGATCAGAAGGGCGAGATAATCGAGGAAGGAAATTGGCCAAGAACAACAGAAAAGTTACCTAGAATAGTCAACGAAATTAAGCCTCATCCTCATGGAATTCATTTAGGTGCTCTACAGAGATTATTGAGAGAATCTGAAGAAAGAAAAATGACGTCGTTTTTGAGACATAACTTTTCCGGGGTTAGTATTAGGGCTGCAAAAGAAATTCTAAAAAATTCAGAGATAGAAGAAAATAGAACTCCTAGGAGAATTAAGTCGGAAGAAGCGGGACAGATGATTCAATCCTTTCAGAAAATAAAGCTATTACCGCCACCAACAGATTGTTTGTCTCCAATTGAGGATTTATTGATTAAAAAAGGTCTATCTAAGGCAATAGATTCTCGCTTTGCTTCCACAGTTACTAGAAGTCCTAAGGTTTCACAGGGAAATCCTTTTCAGATCGAAGTAGGATTAGTTTTTGGTGGTAATCTAAGTGCTGATGGGCCTATAGAGATTTTAAGATTTGCAAATCGGGTTCCCTTGATGTATCAACAGGGCGGCTGTCTATTAACTAAATCTCTTGAGGCGGTAGATTGGAAAAGATATGGTTTGGATCATCCGGGTGGAAGAGGAATTCCAAAGGGCCCCGCTGCGGTTCTAGTTCACTTAGCATCAACAAATGTACAGTTTACCAGTGAAGCAAAGGAAGCTGTGGCCGAGAATGAAGAGGTCTTTGAGGAAATACGATTAGCAATGTTGGAAGTAGGTAGGGGATTGAAAAATCATCTCAAGAAGAACTCTGAAAGAAAAAAGGCCAGAGAAAAATTTGAATTGGTAAATATTATACTTCCAGAAATTGCAAAGAAGAGTTCACAGTTATTATCTAAAGAAGAGCCGGATTTAGCTCCAATAATTACAAAAATAATGAACGCAGTTTTTTGTGAAGAAGAGATCGGATGGGATAAGGAAAGAAAACTAGCTACTTGTAAAATTACTGTTTTTAATTACACTGCTAGGGCCAGGGCATATACGATATTGGCAAAATGGCCCGAAGGTGAAGAAAGTAAGATGATTGAAAATCCGGGTGGGAGAAAAGAAGCTAAAGGCATCTGGGCTTGGAGATTGGATACTCTTAATCCGGGAACTTCAGCTGAAATTTCATTCATGGTTTCAGGATTAACAAAAGGAGAGTGGGTAGAAACGGATATTTTCTTTAGAGGAAATGGGGATATTATTGGTGCAACGAGAATAGATGAAAAATTACTGGAGGAAATGAGAAAATCAGAATCTTTAGAAGCCATAGAATTAGAAATTGATGATGTAAGTAAGCAATACAAAGGTGATAATGAAATTACTAAAGAAGTAGAATTAGAGTCTACAATTAAATCTAATTTAGAAGAAGGTCAAAGAACTTTATTTGATAGTTATGGGGTGATTGAATGACGACTGAAAAATCAAGAGCGCGGGATGAGGTTATTGATGCACTTCACGGTGTAGTTTCGGAAATGCATGATAAGATGATGAAAGGAAATCCACCTACGATGACACTTCCTCAAAGAACTAAAAAGAATATAGGCTTTGATGAAAAGCTAGGGGTTTACAAATATGGAAAGAAAACATCCGTTAGAGACGCTACTAGCTTAGGATCAGCGAGAATGTTACTCCGTTCACTACATATTACAGAATTTATTGAAGAGATGATAGACAATGAGAAATCTTCAACATTGAGAGAAATGTATTACATTTCAGAGGGATGGGGGCACGGGAAGTTTCATTCACAAAACGAAAGTAATAATTTGGCTGAAGACCTTGAAATAGTAACAAAATGTCTTCGTGAAGATTTTAAGCTTAGGCCCGAAGAAGATGGTGCAAGAATAATTGGAAATGTTACATTTGAGGAAAAGAACCGAAAGGGAGATTGGATGAGAATCAATAGTAGGGATGATGTCGGAGATTCTGGTTATGGTGTCCCTTACAATGTTGAGCCTGAAAAGCTAAAATTGGCTGAAGAAGATATCGATTTTGTTATGGCTATTGAGACGGGAGGGATGTTTGATAGGTTGGTAGAAAATGGATTTGATGAAGAAGCTAGGTGTGCTTTAGTTCATCTTAAAGGACAGCCAGCAAGATCTACAAGAAGGATTATGAAGAGAATGAATGAAGAGTGGGGAAAGCCAATAGTAGTTTTCACTGACTGTGATCCTTGGTCATTTAGAATATTTGCTAGTATAGCGTACGGAGCAATAAAAACCGCACATATTTCTGAATACTTAGCAACAAAAGAAGCGACATATCTTGGTATAACAGCAGATGATATTCTTTCTTACGAGCTTCCTAGTGATGATTTATCGAAACAAGATTTGAATGCTCTGGATGCGGAATTGAGTGATCCTCGTTTCTCAGACGGTTGGTGGCAAGAACAAATAAATTTGATGAAAGAAATTGGCAAGAAAGCAGAGCAACAAGCATTGGCAAAGTATGGTTTGGATTTCGTTACTGATACATATTTGCCCGAGAAGCTTTCATCAATTGGTATAGGATACTAATTACGAACACTGATAGATGATGGTCTCTACGGTTTGTTATGTCAAACGGTCGGATACGATGGGCGAAGATATTATCCGGTGGTTCATTATTACTGCTAGTTTTGGCGGTTTTTTCCCTTACTCAATTCTATCAGACATTTATGGAAAGCTCTTATCCTGACTCAAATTATATTGTAAAACTTGATGCAGGAGAATCCGAAAATGTAGAATTGGAAGAAAGTAGAAAGCTGTCTGTATTCAGAATCGATAAATTTGCTAATGGTGAACATGAAATTAGAATTTTTAGTAACTCAGGTGAAGAGATTGTAGGTAATGCCCCGGTATGGATTGATACGGATAGAATAGGTTCTGACAGACAAACCATCTACAGTCCCGTTAGAACATTTCTTAACGTTGATTCGGGTATTTATTCTATTGAGAATAATGCTGAATCTAGCTCTCTTTGGATTGTTGATGATGGAAAGTTAGAATCTGAATTGCAAGGAAATACATGGACTTTTCTTTTTTACTTTGGGTGTTGTTTAGGACTTCCTTTAGGATTTTTAGGAATTATACTATTGATTTTTGGTAGAAATAAAAAAGGTGAAGCTAGTGATCAATACATTGTCATTCAAGATGGAAATGTTATGGTCACAAATCAAGAAAATTATAATTCAATAATTAATCAGTCAGAACACGCTCCTGAAGAAGTTGTTCCCAGTCCATTTGTTAAAGAAGTTGAAGAAGTTCCTATTTCTAAATCAGATCAACCATCAGAACAAGAATTTGATGAATGGAAAAGCTGGGATGATGGTTAAGTGGCCAGTAATTTACGTTTTTTATAATTGGGTTTTTAGAGGACGTGTGACTACCCAACCTCAGGTTGGTTAGTAATGGTGGACTTTGATGAGGCTTTGAGTATTCTAGAAAATAGTACAAGAAGGGAGATTTTACAGTTTTTAGTGAAAGAGCCACACTATCCGCTACAACTGTCTGAGTTATTGAATGTCAGCCAGCAAGCAGTAGTAAAACACCTTAAAGTTCTAGAAAGTGCGGGATTTGTAGATGTTAAATCTGAGAAATCTAGCAAAGGTGGGCCCCCAAAAAAAATCTATGTCGTAAGTGAGTCATTCTCAATTCGTTTAGATTTGGGACCTGACTTATTCAAAGCTGAACATAGAAAAATCTCAAGTAAAGGAGTGATTAAAGGAGTTAACAAATTGCCAAGAGATTTGCATAATATAGTTGAAAAAATTGCAAGTAAAAGGAAGTTACCAATAGTTGATGCGATTAATATGCTTTCTGATTTAGATTCAGCTCTAGAAGATATTGACCAAAGGAGAGATACTATAATTTCTCTACATCAACAAGTAATGCACAAGGTTTCGCCTAGTGTGAATGAACATTCTGAATCATATGAAGAAAGACAGTTAGCACACGCATTGATGACTCATCCAAGGAGGCCTTTGGACCTTGATGAATTTTCCAGAGGATTTCGTATCCAATCTTCTCATGCAGAACAGATGATGGAAAGTCTTAGAGAACAATTGATGAAGGATTTATCTGTCAGTAAGGGCGCTTTTATATCGTCTAATCCTGGAGTGCCGCTCCCTTGGTGGATGGCCAAGAATAACTAGAATCTAATATCATCATCATCTTTACCGGGCATTAAACTGCTCAGTTCAGCAAATCTATCCAATGCTTCTATTCTTCTGGCATAGATAACAAATCCGGCCACGGCTACTAATGAGATTGTTGCTCCAAGAATAATTGTAGAAACTGAATATCTAGCAACTACATCCACAGCCGAGTCTACCGCTCCTAATGGTGACTTCATTTTTCCTCCGGGAATACTCTGAATATTGTTTGTTTCATCAGTTTCGACTATGTTATTATCTGGATCGACTACTACAACTATGTCATGACTTCCTGGCTCAACCATGTATAGTAATGTAATTGAGTTGGGGTCTTCTGAATCTTGTTCAGGTGTTGGCATAATTGCTTTTACTATTTGTCTATATACGATATTTGATTCATCACAGCCATTTCTCTTAATGTCCGCAGGATCTTGATCTTTACAAAGAATAATGTTTACGTCAGTTGAATGGGCATTTCCATGGTTTACAACTTTTACATTTACTGACAGCATCTCCCCAATTTCTGCTGATGTTGAGCTTACTTGAACATCTATTATCTTCAAATCAGGAGCTCGGAGTCTTAGTTCTAAAACTTGCTCATTATCATCACAATTTGGAGGAAAATTGTCCTGAATTCCATCTTTATTCTCATCAAGTGTGCATGAGTCATCCCATAGAGGGGTTTCATCAAAGTCCCCTCCAGAATCTGAGGATCCATGCATTGAAAGTGTTTTAATTCCAATTAGTCTATCTTGTAATGCCGCATCTGGGGCTATAGTTATAATGACGACAATCTGGATAGTAGTGTATGCATCCATAATTGGTAGAGTAACCGTATTTTCTGGCGTGATAAAACAGCCTTCTTGTGGCAGATTATCACCAACTTTCAATTCTACACATGGCTTTTCTTCTGGAAATTCTGTCCTGAATCCTTCTAATAAAGCAAAGTCGATTTTCCATGTGTTTAATGTATTCAATCCGGGAGAAGGCGTCCAAACATCATTTACATTTTTAGTGTGATTATGTAAAGTCGGTTGATCTGGGACATTACCAAAATTTGTAACATTAAGTGTAAATCTAACAATTCTACTGGGGGCTGTAGTTTTTATTTTGCTCTCTACTGCAGGATCTAAAGTAATTCTCATATCATGGAATTCTATTACATTAATATTGAGAACTATCTCATCTTGAATGCGGGTTCCTTCAAATTCCTCTTCGCTAAGAACATTGAATGTTATGGTATATTCTCCAGCCAGAGTTTTTTCTGGAACGTTGATGAATATTGGTACAATTTGGGTTTCATCTCTATCTAATTCTTGGAATAGGACTCGGGGAATATCAATATCCCAAACGTGTGATTCTCCATTGGAATCTACTATAGATGTAATACTAACATCATATCTGTCAGGACCATTGCCGGTATTTTCAATACTAGTGTCCATCTGATATGATTGGCCAGGGTATAAGTCTAGAATTGTCTCTGGAACAGCGGCTTCTAATTC
>LURV01000131.1 GCA_001629205.1 Marine group II euryarchaeote REDSEA-S30_B12 | reverse complement strand
GAATAAAAACACTCACAAAAGAAAGGGTAGAAAGATTGGAACATCTAGAAATAGAAATAGGTGATTACCACCCTCTCTCTTCCATGCGGACATCTAATTTCTCAATTTCTAATCCATCCATCGGCTTTCCTTCCATCATTCCACATGCTTCCGCAACTTTCGAAGCATCGTTATAATGATGTGTAGCCATTACTACTGCTTCAGCTGTAGTTTCAGGATTCTCAGATTTAAAAATTCCAGAGCCAACAAAAACTCCATCCATTCCATGATTCATGAGTAGTGCTGCATCAGCTGGTGTAGCTATACCACCAGCTGAAAAAGTAACAACTGGTAATCTTCTCATTTCTTTTACTTCACCAAGAACTTCCATGACACCGGCATGTAAATCATTAATACTCCCTAGTGGTGTATCTACTAAAGTAAGATTATGTTCTGATTTTTCTTCAATTCTTCTAAAGCCATTACTAATTGTAGATGCTATATTTTCAAACTCTTGTGACGTTGAACGCGAGATTAAATCAATTTCAGCTGCTACAATTCTAGCATGTTGAACAGCAGCTACTACATTCCCGGTACCTGCTTCCCCTTTTGTCCTAATCATTGCAGCTCCTTCCACAATTCTTCTGACCGCTTCACCCAAGTTTGTACACCCACATACAAATGGAATTGTATAGCTGTTTTTGGGGATGTGATAAAAAGGATCAGCCGGAGTTAAAACTTCTGACTCATCTATCATGTCAACCCCCAATGATTCCAAGACTCTAGCCTCATCATCATGACCAATTCTAGCTTTGGCCATTACTGGAATTGATGTAGTTTCTAAAATACCTTTAATTAAATCAGGATGACTCATTCTTGCTACTCCACCATCCGCTCTGATGTCTGCAGGAACTCTCTCTAAGGCCATAACACTGGTTGCTCCAGCATCTTCTGCAACCTGAGCTTGTTCAGGCGTGACTACGTCCATGATTACTCCTCCTTCTTGCATCTTAGCAAAACCTCTCTTCAGTAGTTCAGTCCCATGTCTGAAATCTTTGAGGTCAATTTTTACTGACACGTTATCCCCTCTGTGGCTTACTTCATGAACCTATTTGAATAATGTGAATTTAATATTACTAATTAATCGCCCAGCACAGGTGAATCTCCCTCTGCAATAGGTAAATCAGGCGACTCATTCTCATTCTTCTCCAACCACGCTTCTTCTTCATCAGGCAAGTCGGTATCTGCAAATATTGCTTCTACTGGACATTCTGGAATACATGCAGCACAGTCTATGCATTCATCTGGATCAATTACCAGATAATTATCCGCTTCTCTGAAGGCTTCTACTGGGCATACAGCCACACAATCTTGGTATTTGTGATCGACACATGCACTTGTCACTACGTGAGTCATTAATTAGTCTAGACATGCCCAATTTAAGAAGACTTGTATAAACTCAGAACATTTTTTTATTTTCTTGCTATAATCTCACTTATCTTCGAAACAATATCATCACCAGGATATGCTTCAATCTTGAATTTTCCTTTTACTATTACATCTTCATTACTATCTGATAAATTGACCATACCCATCACTAAATCAGATAATTTTATCCTGATATGAAAATATTTTTCTTCATCAATTCGACGTTCAATTTCATTATCTCTTAACAATAAAGACTTACTTTCATCAGATATTCTGTTTAAAGATAATTTCGCATTCTTAGAATTCATATTTGATGTTATTATAGTCTGTAATGAACCAAAAACCGATTTTTCCTTTTTAATATCAATTTGTGAATTTTCTCCACTTAGCCACTTCAAAGAATCAGTAATCAACTCAACATTATCCAAAGCACTTGCATAGACCTCCCACACTCCCCTGTGCAACGACATAATTTTTGGAATAAGTATAGTCTATTCAATTTGTACCCGATGTAAATAGCTAATGTTGCATTTCGTTCAAATACTCGTTGTAAGTCGGACGGCTCGCACACGAGGTAACACTCGATATATGGAGACGTTTCAAATGGCTAAAGGCGCAGCAGCAAGAGCAGCAGCTCGAAAGCAGAAAGACAAATGGAAAGCCAAGAGATGGTATACTATTCGAGCTCCTAGAAATCCTTGGTCATTCAAAGAAATTGGTGAAACTCTCGCTGAAGAAGAAAGTATGCTCATTGGAAGAAAATATGAAATTATGCAAAATGAATTAGATGGAGATTTTTCTAAAATGCATATTAAAATCAAATTCCGAGTAAACAATGTTATCGGAAATGACGCACTTACAGAATTCGAAGGACATGCCGTTATGAAAGACTATGAAAGAAGGCAAATTCGTCGAGAAAGAGGAAAAATAGACGATACAGTTGACTTAGTTACCGAAGATGGATATTTTATCAGATTGAAACCTTTCGTAGTTACTAGATCAAGAGCCAAATCTAGTCAAAAACAACAGTCTAGAATGGTAGTAAGAAATGAGATAATAAAATTCTGCTCTAGCACAACATGGCTCTCAATCCAAAAAGCATTGCTCGATGGAACTCTTGAGAAATTGATTACAACTGCTGCAACCAAGGTTCAGCCTGTTCGTTCAGCCTTTTTTAAGAAAAGTGAACTTATTCAATCTGGAGTAGTTATAGATGAAGGACCGACACTTGAAGAGATTAAAGCTCAAGAAGTAGAATCCGTTGAACAAGGCGATAATCAATTAATAGATAGGGAGATAGATGAAGAAAATGTAAAAGATGAACCCTCTGAATCTGAATTTGATAAATCAGAACAAAAAGAGGAAGAAAAAGAGACTTCAACTATTGACACTGATAAAGAAATTGAATCAGATGAAAATGATGAAGATGACAATCAGGAAACTGTAAAAGAAGACTACTCACTTGTTGATTTGAAAGGGAATATATAATTCACAATCTGTACAAGAATTGAAAAATCTACTAAAAGAGGCAGGAAAACCCGTATCTGGAAAGAAATCAGATTTAATTGAAAGACTAATGGAGTGATATTGTGTCCCGCATTGCGGTGCTCTGCGGTACAGGAATGATTGATATAGCTGAGATTGCCGGAGAAGAAAAAAATTCAGAAATTATACAAGTAAAAGTACAAACTAAGTGGGGAGAAGTTCCAGTAAAGATTATTCAAAATTTAGCTGGAAAAATATTTTTTATTGATCGCCATCATTTGGATAAAAATTCACGAAATCCACCACACATGATAGAACATAGATCAAATGTTTTCGCAGCATCTAGTTGTAATCCTGATCTTATAATAAGTATAAATTCTGTAGGGTCACTAATTAGTGAATTGCCACCAGGTAGAATAGGAATAATTGATGATATCATAGACTTGACTCAGACGCCTTGGACATTCCATGATAGAAACGCAATTCATTCAGATAGGACATCTCATTTCAATCTGAAATATAATCAAAAATGTTCTACAATACTCAATAAGATTCAAGGACATTGTCTCAATAATTTAGTTATTGCTCAATGTGTAGGTCCACAATATGAAAGTCCAGCAGAAATTGATGTTCTAGGAAAATTGGGTGCCAATGTCGTTGGGATGACACTAGGCCCTGAATCTCGGCTAATTTCCGAAACAGAATTCCCACACATAGCTTTAGCTTGCTCATCAAATTGGGCTGCAGGTAGATCACCCAAAGGACGTAAAGAAACAATCAATCATAATGAAGTTAATGAAACTGCTGAGATAATGAGAGATAACATACTAAAATGCATTTTCTTTCTTCAAAGTAATATCGAATGATTTAATATATCGAATCAAATTTTTCGTCTCCAAATCGAATAAGATGTCGTAAATTCATCATCTTCATTATCATCTATAACTTCAATTAACTCTTCTTCCCAATTAGTTCTGTCCCAATTTGGAAACTTTACCTCTCCACTCCCAGTTGTATGGACTTTAGTTAAATGAATTTCTTCAACTCTATCTAAAAATAACTCATAAATTTGCGCCCCCCCAATTATCCAACATTCATCACATCCATCTGCATATGCTATTTCAATTGCCCTTCCATGATATAATGCCACTTCAGCATCCTCGTGTTCCCAATTAGTATCTCTCGACATAACAATATTCAATCTATCAGGGAGTGGACGATATTGTTCTGGTAAAGAATCCCAAGTTTTCCTACCCATAATTACTGCGTTAAAACCGTCAGCTTCTGTCAATAGTTTAAATCGCTTCAAATCAGAGCTTAACTTCCAAGGAAGATTATTTCCATTTCCAATATTATCTTCCTCATCCATTGCTACAATCATCGCTATTTTCATCTTATCACCTAAACAGAAATTTCACCTGAAATATGTGGATGGTGTTTATATCCAACAATTTCAATACTCTCAATTGTGAAATCATCTATTGATTTTATGGAACTATCTAATTTCAACTTAGGAATCTTTTTCGGAACCCTCTCAATTTGTAATTTTGCCTGTTCAATATGATTCAAATATAGGTGACAATCACCTCCAGTCCAAATAAATTCACCCGGTTCTAAATTACAAATCTGCGCCATCATGCAGGTTAGAAGGGAGTATGAGGATATGTTAAAAGGAACTCCTAGAAATGCATCTGCACTTCTCTGATACAATTGACAAGATAATTTTCCATTATTTACATAAAACTGAAAAAATGCATGACATGGCATTAATGCCATTTCCTCCAATTCGCCTACATTCCATGCAGATACAATTATTCTTCTACTGGAAGGATTGTTTTTAATCAACTCAATTGCATTTTCAATCTGATCGATAATTCTTCCATCTTTTGACTCCCACTTTCTCCACTGCTTCCCGTAAACTGGACCTAGGTTTCCCTCTTCATCTGCCCATTCATTCCATATCCTAATTTTATTTTCTTGTAGATAACTAATGTTAGTATCCCCAGAAAGAAACCAAAGTAATTCATGAATTATACTAGGCCAGTGTACTCTTTTTGTAGTGATGGCAGGAAAACCTTCAGATAAATCAAATCTCATTTGGTGACCAAATATGGCTCTAGTACCAGTGCCAGTTCTATCATCTTTATTTTCACCCTCGATTAATATCCTTTCAAGTAGCTCAAGATACTGTTGCATCAATATCCAAAGAGGTTAGGCAGTTCTTAACTATGTGGTAATTATGGTGCTCCCATCGATCTAATCGTTTCCATTAATTGATTTGTGAAATTACGATAAAGTTTTCTAAATATTTCATCACGCCTTTCCCCATCAAGCGCTTGAATTTCAGTAATTTTTTCATTATCCATATCTCCACCATTTTCATTCATAATCCAGTCTTCAAAGGTAATCGGATTTCCTACAGTAACATTAACCCTCTTCCAAAATCTCAACAATTTCTTACCAGGTGGCATTACTTCCCTTGATCCATTAATACATATCGGAACTACTGGGACCTTTGGAAATCTTGCAGCAATCCTAGCTATGCCAGTTTTTCCACTCTGAAGATATGGTGGAGAATTTTTTCTAGATCTCGTACCTTCTGGAAATATCCCTAAGCACAATCCTTGATCAAGTACATCAAAAGCTCTAGCTAAAGCATCTTTCCCACCACTTTTTCTGAATGTTTCAATTTGACCAGTATTTTTCATTATAAATCTATTAGGTTGTTTCTGAAAATGTCCTTCTTTTGCTAAAAAATGAATTGGCCTTTGAGAAGCTAGAATTTTTATAAATGGGTCTAGATTTGAAAGATGATTTCCTGAGAATATTACTGCCCCATTCATAGGTACATTTTCTAATCCTTTAAAATGGATATTTGTGAACGACCGCAATAAAGTAGGAACAAATGCTTCGCAGAATTTGAAAAGAGCCGGAGTCTTGAATATTTTACCTGTGCCTTCCAGATTAACACTGGAAGTTAAAAATTTCAATGAATCATCCGACAATCTTTCCATCGTACCTCTGAAGGTATTACTATTCTTAGTTTAATCTTTGATGGCAAGACGTGAAATATTGAAACATCTGCCAAAGTATAATGTCCAAGCGCATTAGTTTAGTTATTTTTACAATTCTAATGACCCCCATTTTTTCATCTCCTGTTATAGGAGAATGGAAGGAAGATGTATGGCTAAATTCTGTGATTGGCCCTGAAAGACTTAACATGGGAGACGAATTTGGTTGTCAAGGATATGAGAATTTGGATATTGAAGAAAATCTATGGACCATTTCTTCATGTAGGGATTATTTAGTAAGTTTGACTAATGCTTCTAGATGGGGAGTTAATCCGATATCATTTGGAGTATCAGGTTCATACATTTCAGAGAATGTATCAGAAGAAATAATAAAATCAGGTTTTACAATCATTGGAGATCAATTGATTTCTAATCCAGAAGGACTTATAGTAATGGATAGAAACGGTGGTTCTTTAGAAAAAAATATTGCAAATATTAATATTTTGAATACTTCAGAAAAGGATGAATTAATTTCAATCCATTGGATTGCAAGGGTTCACGACTTACAAGTAAGAGAAGATAAAGATGTAATTTCTTGGCTCACTAAGCAAGATATTTGGTTTACGACATGGGGGGAGTGGTACTATCACCGTGAATCCGGAAAAAATATAGAAATTCATCCGGAAGGAACCAATAATATATCTATTAGTTTAGCTAAAACCGATGGTTGGAATGTTCCCGGTTCGGTAAAAATTTCTTATGATAGTCAGATTATTTCCATTACAGATTATAATAATGAAATTTATCCAAAATATCTAGAAAATACATCTCACTTACAAATTGGATGGCGCCAACTTGATGATGGAATCCTCGTTACCTTGAATCCAGGAGATCAAATCAAAATTTCGCTTTATGATAGCAATACCTCATTTTCCTATCAACCACTTACAACATTCAATCAATTACACCATTCAGTAACAGTAGTTGGTCACCACACTACTAATCTTTTCAAGTGGTCTAAAGATTTTCAAAATGACGAATTCTCTAACCTTAGATTTACGTGGCTAATTGAACGGCCAGCAGCTATTACTAAAAATTGGATATTGCCTGTTCTAGCGGTCGGAATCATAATTGCGGTTCCTATAGCAATTAGAGTCAAAATTAACGAAGATAAAGATTTCCAAATTGAAGAATCTGAATGATTTACCGCAATTATATTTCTGGACCTTCAATGACTATCCCTGATTTTTTCATAAATTCAATAATTCTCGAAATAACTTCTGTCGAAAGATCCTCAGGAGCATAAATTCCACTAGTTAACATATCCTCATCCTTAATCCATTCTATGATACTTCCCAATGTTACTAGTCCTGTACATCTTGCCATAGAATGCCCGTCTTTACCACCTTCATCATAAACAGACCAATTCATTGTCTCTCCAATTTCAGATTCAGCCTCTACTTCCATCCATGTAAATT
>LURV01000130.1 GCA_001629205.1 Marine group II euryarchaeote REDSEA-S30_B12 | reverse complement strand
ACGTAGAACAGATTGAACATATATGATATCTTCCGCCTTACATGGGCGACAACAAACAAGTACCACTACCTAGCTTCTCCAAGAATATTTGTATAGTTTTAGTAAGACCTGAAAATGATGGTAATATTGGAGCAGTAGATAGAAATTTAATGAATTTTGGAATAATGGACTTGCGTGTAATAGGTCATAATGGAGATTGGTCAGAAACAGTAAGAAAGAGAGCAAAAAATGCTCAGTTGGTCTTACAGAAAGCTCAGGTATTTGACTCACTTGAACAAGCCATTTATGATTGCTCATTAGTTATTGGAACCTCTGGAAAGAGAGAAGGAGGGAATAAAACTGCATATCGTCATTTTTTAAATCCAGATGAACTCCCTTCAAGATTGAAAAATACTGATGGGCGAATAGGTATTGTATTTGGCCCTGAAGGAAAAGGATTATTGAATCATCAATTAAAAAAATGTGATTTGTTAGTAAATATTAATACATGGCAAGGATATCCAATCTTAAATTTAAGTCATGCAGTTTCAATTATTTGCTATTCATGGTTTAATAATAATGTAGAATTATATGAAGATAGGTTGTTAGATCCTCAGCTTAGAAGAAAATTAAGAATTGAAATTAAGAGATTAGTAAATAATATGAATACTAAAGAACATCGAAGAGAAGGTATTGAAGATACATTACTAAGAGTTATAATGCGAGGATTACCGAAAGATGATGAAATACATAGAATTTTATCAGTTATTACTCAAGCTGCTGACTCGTTTCAAGATTAAGCCAAATTTTTATTCTAGAAAATATTATTCTAGAAAATATCATAGATGATAATAATATAATGATAGAGAAATAAATTCCATCCTCTAATTCGGTGGCAAAAATATATGATATAACAAGTATTATTGGCCCATATATAGCCCTAAATATTGAATAAATTAGGAATGTTCTAGAATATTCATTTTTAAACAATTTATCTAAAATATTTGACATCATAGATGTCATTTCATTCACTCCACGACGCATGTGATTTTGGAGTCTCTCTTACAATAAATGATTTAAGCATAATTTTATTTCCATATTTAGAAATTATTTTTGGTTTTACTACTTCATATGCCCATCTAGCTAAATTTTCTGCAGTGGGTATGAACGGAACGATAACTGTTCTATGATTTTCTCCTAGTAAAGAGATAGCATTTATTCCTAATTCATCTCCTTCGTAAAGGATAAATGCATGATCAACTAAATCATGTATCTCTGTATTCAAAATATTACTAATTTCTGAAAAATCCATTATCATTCCCTCATTTGAAACACCACTTTCAGTTACTAGATCGCCCACTAATTCGGCTTCCCACCTGTATCTATGGCCATGAAAATTTCTACACTTGCTGTTGTGATTAGGGACTCTATGGCCAGTATCTGTTTCTACCCATCTTTTTATCGAATACATTATTTTCGCACCTCAAAATTTAAACTAGCAGAATTTATACAATACCTTTCACCGCCATACTTCAATGGCCCATCGTCAAAAACATGACCTAAATGAGCATCACATTTGTTACATCTAACTTCAACCCTTTTCATTCCAAAACTTTCATCCTTTATTCTATTAATATGTGCATTTTCATGTTCTGTGTGAAATGCTGGCCAACCACACATTGACTCGTATTTCATTACAGATGTGAATAGTAGATGATTACAACATATACAGTGATAATTACCTTCTCTATTTTCAAGATTATATTTTCCAGTAAATGGCCTCTCAGTTCCCGATTCTCTAGTTACATGGTATTGTAATGCAGTCAGTTTTTCTCTATACAAATCATCATTTTTGTAGTCTCTATTCTCTTCCACGTCACTCATTAAACTCATCATGCTCCTTCTTTATCATTAAAGCGTTGTTAAGTATGTCTTTCCAATCTTTAGTGTATTCAACTGGATCTTCACGACCAATTTCATAGAATGCTAAAATTCTCTCAATGTCAGCACCAGATTTTCCTGAACTTCTTCCTTGTAAGTCTGGATTATATGATGTACTTGTATTCTTAAAAATAATATCAAAATCTAAATCTAGCTCTTGGCAAGAATGTAGTGCATCGAGTAATATAGTTTTCTTATCCCCAGTTAAGTATGGAAGATGAAATGATATTCTCTCACTGCCCCAATTTCCTAATTTAAATGCTATATCTAGTGCTGAATAAAATTCTGGTCTACAGTCAGGGTATATCTCATGATCTCCCGAATGTACGCCTAATCCTATAATAACATCACAATCAAATTTAGAAGATACGCTTAGCGCATGTCCATATAGAATTGAAGAAAAAATGGCATTTCTGTTTGGAACCACTGTTGATTTCATTTGACTGGATTCATAATGACCTTCTGGGATAGTTAATGTTTTATCTAATAATGCCGAATCAAAAGATTGTATCGCAGACTTGATATCGATAATATTATGATTGACATTTATATCACAACTCTTGAGATATTCAATATTATTTTTCGCTCGTTCTATTTCAATTGAATGCCTTTGTCCGTAATCATACGTGTAGCAAGAAACTTGGTATCCATCTCTGATTAATCTAATTAGTAATGATGTACTATCCATTCCACCAGATAGTGATATTACAGCATGTTTCATAATATACCCATCCATTTATGCGTCTGAAGACTCAATCTCCATCCAGGATTTTGCTTTACTAGATTTTCAACAATCTTGAAATGTTTTCCATTCTTTTCTTCCGAAATATTTTCATCATAACAGGGCTGGATAAAATGATGTCTAAATCCCTTCTTCAATTTATCATACATACTTAAATCCTGACCACAATATACTATTTTTAACTCATCACCAGTAATTTGTTTTAGCTTAACATTAGGATATAATTGGTCTTTAGGGCTAACGCATATCCAATCAATTATTGGATTTATAGGAATAGTACCGTTCGTTTCTATAGACAAGGAAATACCATATTTCTTCAATTCATATCCAATTGGATATAAGTCTTGTAAAGCCGGTTCTCCACCTGTAAAAATTACTCTTTTACAATCATATGATAGCACTTCATCAACAACTTCAGTCATTTCAACATCAATATACTCATTGAATTCTGTATCGCACCATTCACAACTAAGATTACATTTTCCAAACCTAATGAATACATGTGGAATTCCAGAATAATATCCTTCACCTTGAACAGAATGAAAAATCTCAACAATAGGATATTTCATATTATACCTCTTATCATTTATCATTGATTAATTTGAATAACTCATCTCTAATCAATGAATTATCATTGAATTGTCCCTTCATTGAGCTGGTTTTCATGACAGCATTTTGCTTCATGACACCTCTACATCTCATACAGCCATGTTTTGCCTCAATTATAACTGCACAGCCTTTCGGGGATAATATCTCATCGATATCATTACATATAGAAGTTGTAATTCTTTCTTGATTTTGTAATCTCTTAGCATGTAGGTCTAATAGTCTAGCTAGTTTACTAATTCCAACTATTTTTTTATCTGGGATATATGCAATATGAGCTCTTCCACTGAATGGTTGTAAATGATGTTCACATGTACTATGAAATTCAACTCCATCTAGAAGAACTATACCTTCAAAGCCCTCGGCATTAAAAGTTGAATCTAGTACATTTGAAGGATCTTCGCTATATCCGCTAAATATTTCATCGTATGAAGAGATAACCCTCTCTGGCGTATCAAATACACCTTCTCTTAATTCCTTATTCTCATTTTCGATGTATCTTAGTAACTTCTCTACAGCCAGAATTGCCTCTTCCCTACTTGTCATTTTTATCACCTATCCTTCCTTGTCTATAATCAATAATATCTAGCTGATCTAACATTTTTCTACATGCAGTCCTTATTGCATCTGCCACGCTTACAAATTTTTTACTATCTCCAATATGGATTTTCAAATCATCCAAAATCTCTTTTGGCATGTCTAAACTTATTTTAGGCATAATAATAACGAACTGAATAGTTTAATTAAATATTACTGGGGTAATATTCATGTATTATTCTCTACTAATTCTACTAAAACTCCCCCACATGATGATGGATGGATAAAGGCTACCATTTTTCCTTCACTTCCAGTAATTGCCTTATCATTAATCATCTTAAAACCATGATTCTTCAGTTCAACAATCTTTGAATTTATATCACCAACATTAATAGCAATTTGTTGAATACCAACACCTCTATTTTTGATAAATTTACCAATTGGGCTATCATCTGAAATTGGTTCTAACAGCTCAATATTGGTATTTCCTGATCCCTTCATATATCTAATTTTGACACCTTGATCTTCTACAATCTGATCGTTAGTAGGAGTAAAGCCTAGAGTTGACCATATTTGTTCTGCTTCGTCTAGAGATAATGTTGCTATCCCTATATGATTTATTGATCCGGATTTCATTTATACACCACTTGGAGCTTCCCATGTCCCAAATTCTTCTTTGAATATTTGATTAACTTCGCCGACTGTAGCTTCTGATTTTAGTGCATCTATAAGAGGTTCCATAATATTTTCATTATTTTTACAGTATTTCCTAAGATTTTCCAAACTCACATCGACTTTTTTATTATTTCTTTTTGATTTGATATATTCTAAATCTTTTATTTTTGATAATGTATCGCTAGGATCTAATATCTGACCTTCAATATGTTCATTGTTATCATCATTGTGAATATTGACTCCTACAATCCTATCACGTCCTTCTTCAAAATTTCTCATTTGTTTCCAAGCACTATCATGTATCATCTTTTGCTGCAACCCCATTTTCATACATTTTAAAGCTCCACCATTACTATCAATCTCATCAATTATGTTTCTTGATTTAGTTATTAGATCATTTGTCATACTTTCTACTACATATGAACCACCTAGGGGATCTTGATATTCAACAATTCCACTCTCTTCAGCTAATATTTGCTGTGTTCTCAGAGCTATTTTTACTGCATCTTCGCTCGGTAATCCTATGGCTTCATCATAGCTATTAGTATGTAGCGATTGTGTCCCGCCGAGTATTGCTGATAATGCCTGAAAAGCAACGCGAATAGAATTATTCATTGGTTGTTGAGCTGTCAGCGTAACTCCAGATGTTTGCGTATGAAATCTTAGTTGTGCAGATTTAGGATTATTAATATTAAATTCTTCATTTATTAATTCATACCATAATTCTCTGGCAGCCCTAAATTTAGATATTTCTTCCAATATATTATTATGGCAAGCAAAGAAAAATGAAATTCTAGGAGCGAAATCATCTATTTCCAAACCAGATTTTATTGTTTCTCTAATATAGTATAGACCATTAGATATAGATAATGCAATTTCTTGTTCTGCATTACAACCTGCTTCTCTTAAGTGATATCCACTTACAGACATTGTATTCCATTTTGGTAGATTACTACTACACCAGGATATTAAATCTGTAGTTAATTTCATTGAGGAGTCAGGAGGGAATATGTAAAGCCCCCTTGCCATATATTCTTTTAGAATATCATTTTGTACTGTTCCAGAAATATCCTTTCTATCTATTCCTCTTTCATCAGCAATTGCTACATACATCGCCAATAAAGTAGTTGCTGGAGCATTAATTGTCATAGAAGTAGAAATTTTTTCTAGTTCTATTGAGTCAAATAATTTTCTCATATCATGAATTGTATCTATTGCCACACCTACTTTACCTACTTCACCTAAAGATAACTCATCATCTGAATCTAAACCTAATTGAGTTGGTAAATCAAATGCTACGGATATGCCAGTTTGTCCACTTTCAAGTAATTTTTTAAATCGCTTATTTGTTATTTCGGGGGAAGAAAATCCAGAGTATTGTCTCATTGTCCAAAGTTTACCTGCATACATTGACTTGTATATCCCCCTTCTGTATGGAGGTATGCCTGATTCTTGTTTATTCACACAGGTTCCACTAGGTCATTAATGATGAACCATTCCATTATTATCTTCTAATGGTATACCCATCTACTAACTTTTTTAGTATCGACAATTGATTTTCATCAATTATTCCTTCAGATACTTTATCGATTAGAAAATCATTTGCCTCTTTGGATGTTTGTCTTTCGCCTCTAGCCCATACAGTAGCTAAAATACTAGATCTGTATTCTTCTAAAACATCAATTTCATCTAAAGTTCGTCTCATTTCATATTTGTATTCCATATGCCTACTTCTATCCAATCTCTTAGCTCTATTTGCAGGTTGATAAGCAGAGACATTATTCCTAATTTTCTTTTTAGGTTTGATATTTTTTTCATTAATTTTTATATTTTCTTTTATTTCACTCGCGGTATTCTTTTTTGTCTCGATATTTTGAATTGCTCTTGCTGTACTTTTATCAATTATTTCTTTTGCTTTAGAACTATGTTTAATTTCTGATTTAGTAATAATTTTCTCAGCTTCTACATTCTTAGTTAATCCCAAGGTTTTCCTTTCTTCTGGAAATATTTGTTTTTCAACTATGGAATCAATATCTTCTAATTTTTCAACTTCTTCTTTCTTTTCACTAACAATATTTTCATTAGTTTCTTCTTCTTTAATGTCCATTTTTTCTTTAACTACTGATATTTGACTATCATTAGTAGATGATTTAGGCATACTACCTGGAATTGATGGTGGTAATGGTTTTGAAATCTTTTTAATATTTTTAACTTTCATATTTTCTTTACTTTTTGAAGATGATTTCACATTAGATGATGAGCCAAAAATATTCTTTGGCTCAGCTTTAGCCCTTCTCCTTCTCTGCACTATGCAACCATCCTAATTTGTTCGAATTTGGCCGCTCTCATAAGTATTCTCAATAAAAAGAGCTAATTTCTGATAATTATTCCCATTCGACTTGAGTATAATCAGTTCTTAAATAGGGATTAATTGCACTATCTTCTAATTCTGTAATCAATCCTGATTGAATCATCCTTCTACCTAGTTCTGCTATCATAGTTCCATTATCTATACAAAATTGTTTACTAGGCCAATGAGCCTTAGCACCTCTCTCATTACACATTATCTCAGCCATTTGTCTAATACGTGAATTACAAGCTACTCCCCCACCGAGTAATAACTCTGTTTTTCCCGTATGTGCCAAAGCCCTCTCTGCTACTTCTATACAAGATGCAAATGAATGCTCTTGTAGTGACCAACATACTGATTCCATTGACTGTCCATCATCTACTAGTCTAATCGCAGAGGTTAATATTCCCGAAAAAGCCATATCCATTCCATGTACTCCATATGGCAATGAAATATTTTCAAAAGCTCTGTCTCT
>LURV01000013.1 GCA_001629205.1 Marine group II euryarchaeote REDSEA-S30_B12 | reverse complement strand
CAACAAGAAGCAGTTTGTGTTAAGGCACCAGTTTTTCCTTTTATTAAATTAAGAGGGCTAGATCCAGCACCAGGCCCAGAAATGAAATCAACAGGTGAAGTAATGGGATCTCATAAAAGAGCCTCAGCAGCATATTTGAAGGCGAGACTTGCAACTGAGTTACCAGTTCCCACTGAAGGTGGTGTATATATCACCGTTAAAGATGAAGATAAGTTAGCAATGATTCCATTAGCCAAAAGATTGAACTCACTAGGTTTCAAGATTTTTGCAACTAAAGGTACAGCATCTATTTTACGTGAATCTGGTGGGTTAGATGTTTTAACCTGTTATAGAATTGCAGAGGAAAATTCTCCAGATGCATTAGATTTAATGAGACAAGGCTCCATTCATCTAATTATCAACACTCCAAGATCTAGTGGCGGAGCTATTCTTGATGGAAATATGATGAGGCGACTTGCTGTAGAACTTAATATTCCATTCGTAACTACCGTAGCTGGAGCCAAAATGGAAGTAGAAGCAATTTATGAAGCAAGAAATGGACTTCCAGAGCCCCGAAGATTAGATATCAGCTCATTGTAGAAAGTAAGTTACACACTTGATCTCTGCCAATTTCTAGAATTAAGCTTGCAGCCCTAGGTCCACTTTTCTTTCCTAGAATTACAAGATATATAGAAGTGAAACCTTCGCCCCCATTTATACCAGATTCTCTAATTGCATCCTTAATTGAATCAACAATTGCCATATTTTCCCATTCACATTTTTTTAATTTTTCACTAAGAATAACTAAAAATACTTTCTGTTTTTCATTAATATGTTCTAAAATTTCTCTCGACACTACCTCATTTACGGAGATTTTGAATTTTTCTGGAAAATGTGGTCCATTTATCCAATTTTTCATTCTCCATAGTCTATCCACCAACCACTCACTAGGTTCACCAATCAAATGCCCAGAATTTTTCAGAGATAGCCATATATCCTGATTATCAGACTTAATCTGCGCTAATAATGAAAGATGACTAAATGGTATTTTAGACGAATCGGGCATAATTTCAGGAACTATCTGACTTAATCTCAAGGCCCCCTCACTAGTATCTTTGTTTTTCTTCATTCTGTTACTAACTCCCTCAAAGGAAATAGAATCTCTAATTCTCTCATACTCGTCTACAATTTTAATCAACGTCTCACCAGTATCAAAATCAATATGCCTGTTAATTTTACTTCTTGCTATGGTGTATCTCATAATTTCAGGAGGAATAATTTCTAGTGCTTCAATAGGTCCAATAGTTAGTCCCGAAGAGCTAGACATTGGACCTTTACCCTTCATCTGGATCCACTCATAAACCATTTTTTCAGGAGGTTTACCTCCTAATAACTCACAAATCGGAATTCCCGTATCGTAACTACCGCCAGCAGCCCCATGATCCTTACCCGCTGGCTCACAAGTTATTCCGTGTATTTTCCATCTCGCCGCCCAATCTATCCTCCAAGGTAATTTACCTTCTCCCTTACGAATATCTGCAAATCCTTCAACTCCAAATCTATCAATCCAAGATACTCTAGGGTACTCATATCCCGTGACAATTACTCCATCCATACTCCCGTCTGAACCTAATGGGTTGAATGGAAACCAATCATTCGACAACCTTCTACCAGAAATTTCTTCAATAATTTTCTTTATTCCTTCTTTATTTTTAATCACTAAATCTATTTCATCAGCAAATTTTCCAGATTCATATGTCTCATGATTCATTATTACTTCTGGTAAAACTCCTATGGATGATAATGCACGCAAAAAAGGTTCCAAAAAATATTTTGCATAAGAAATATCTCCATTTCCAGGTTCGCCTTGCTCATCTGGAGCTGGGATATATGCTATCGGCATTCCAATATATTCTTCATATTTCGGAGAAAGAAAGTCATATACCCTCCTTAAAGGATCCATAGAATCAACAATAAAGATATATTTCGAATTCAACCCTAATCTGATGCATGAGCGATGTATCATTTCTGCAGTTAATATTTCTCTTAGGTGACCTATATGGAACTCTCCAGAAGGGGTGATCCCGGAACAGGAGACTAGATTATCCAAACCCGATTCTTTGAATCTTTGCGCGGTAAAATCCGCCCAATGCATTTCAATTCCTCAAACAGTAACTACTCTAATCAATGAGCGTAAAGGAATGCCCCTAATTTCGTCTGCATTTGTCTTATTAGCTAGAACAAGACAAAATTTTACATCTGCTCCTGCTCTTTTTCATCGTAGTTCCCGATGATAACACATCATCGATAATTACTACTTTTTTCCCTTCAACACTAGCATAAACCTCTGATATATGTCCTTCTCCATCTTCGCTAATGCTCCTACTTACCGCTAATTCAAGGTCTAGTTGCTCCCCAATAGCTTGTGCAAAAGCTATTCCATTGATGCTAATTCCAACAATAGTTTCCACTTCATCACCAATCATTTCGTTAATAATATCCGAAAAAATATACGATGTAGCTTGAATTCTCTCTGCCTTTACTGCTATTGACCTCCACCCTACTCTGATATCTGAAGGTTTATCTTCCACAACAAATTCACTAGTTGATAGCCAATGAATTGTTGTTTGGGATAAAGAAAGCTCATCGGCTATTTGTTGCGTGTTCAGGCCTTTAACTCTATACTCTTCGACCTTCTCTCTAAGTTCGTCTACACTCAATTGCATTGATTAACGCCGACGATAGGTTGCTATGAATGCACCGGGAATATTGTATATAAAATATAGAAAATTGATGCATTTAGAATTTTCCAGTACTCCCAAAACCACCATCTCCTCTTACTGTTTTACCCAAATCCAAAATATCGACTTCCTCAAAAAAAACTTTAGGAACTGGAGTAATTACAATTTGTGCAATCCTTTCTCCTGCATTTACAAGATAAGAATCTCCCTCTCCTATCCAAGTCATCAGTACGAATAACTCTCCTCTGTAATCTGCATCTATAGTTCCAATACTGTGTGGCAAAATGAGGCCCTTAGATCCTAGAGATGATCTGGCCCTTACTTGCCCCTCAAATCCTTCTGGTATCTCCACATGGATTCCAGTCCTCAATTTCACACTTTTCCTGAAAGGAACTTCAGTATCTTCTAATGAATATAAGTCCCATCCTGCAGCATATTCACTACCTTTGGTTGGCATCTTCGAGTCAGAGTGTACTCTAGCTACCTTAACTTTTACACTAACCATTTCTATGTTGGAAGTGCTATCGGTCTTTGACAATTACTATCTTATCCCCGGTGAAGTGAAAAGTAATAGTCAGTTCCGAGAGCCGTGAAGAACAAAGACTACGAATCTCTACTAGATAGAGCAAGAGAAAGAATTCCTAAAGATATAATGGAAAGATCGAGGTGGACCATGCCCGAACCAGACATTTTAATAGAAGGAAATCAAACTATATTGAGAAATTTTTCAGATATTGTTGACTCTATGGATAGAGATGCAAACCACGTATATCAGTATTTACTAAATGAACTAGGAACTTCCGGCACCAGAGAGCAAATTAGGATTTTACTGAAGGGACGTGTGGCCCCCAAAAGAATAAAGGAAAAAATAGTCTCATACGTTAAATCATTCATATTGTGTGGAGAATGTAAAGCTCCGGATACTAGATTTGTTAGAGAAGATAGAACTACCCAACTAAAATGTCAAGCATGTGGAGCTACTAGGCCTGTTAGACTTTAATTAAATTCAATTATTGGGGGACAAAATCCAATAATATTTTTCCCTTATTTTTTCTATTATGCATATGTTTCTGAGCATCGGCTATTTCTCTAAAATCCCAAACTGAGTCAATTATGGGATCAATCCCACCAGAATTGTACATTATAGAAAGTTCTTTCAAATGATTTTTCAAAATCCTTTCATCCTTCAATGTGCCCATATGGACTCCAAATATTGACTTGTTACTACTCATCATTTTTATCGGATTAAATTTTGGAGTATTAATCCACATTTTTATCGCTGAAAATAATGAACGCCTTTCACCCTTAACTGCAGAAGAAGCCCCAAAAACATGCAACTTCCCGCCATTTCTCAGAGATCGATAAGATTTTTCCACATTCTTGCCACCTACTGGATCAATAGCATGATGAACTCCGAAACCATCAGTCAAATCTTTACAGACTTTAACAAAATCACCTTTTTCTCTATCTACAAAACTCATCCCAAGAGACTCAACAAAATCCCTTTTTCCTGAGGATGCAGTACCAACCATTACTGAAACTCCAACTGATGCACATATCTGAGCAGCCGCCGTACCAACCCCTCCTGCAGCATGATGAATTAGCACACTTTCATTTTGAGATAAGTTTCCTAAATATACAAGCATATGATATGCAGTTCCGTAGGTTACAGGAATTGATGCTGCTACATCAAAACTCATTGAGTCAGGTATTTTCACAATACGTTCGGGAGAAACAATTACTTCTTCGGCGAATCCACCATTACCTGTCATTGCTATTACTCGGTCGCCAACTTGTAGATTTTCTACCCGACTACCAACTTCCAAAATTACTCCCGAAGTTTCAAATCCAGGAGTAAATGGAAAATGTGGTGCATTGCCATAAAGTCCCTGTCTCATCATCAAATCTGCAAAATTCATTCCCGCCCTATGAACTTTTACTCTAACTTTTTCAGGTCCACAGTTCGGTGTTTCAACGTTCATAATTTCTATAGAATCAGGAACTCCCCTTTTAACATAAACAACTTTCTTCATTTAATCACCATTTTATATTCTTGACAAATTTGTCCGGTAGATAAATGCTCTAGGATAAAACTCATTTTTTCCTTTTCGCTAGGTAAGGTATACCATGTTGATTCAGGATAAATAACGCACGCAGGACCCATTTCACATACCCCCAAACATCCAGATTTATTCACTCTAATATTCTCTATTCCAGACTCTCTCGCCATCCTCTTAAGGTACGTCATTAGTTCTAGTGAGTTTTTTTGAGCACAACTGCCCTTTGTACTTCCAATTTCTCTAGAATTAGTACAGACAAATACATGACGCTCAAACTTCATGTTATCAAACCGATTAAATTCTATCTAACTTGGCAGCTAAAATAAAATCAGATTCCGTCAATCCATCTATTTTGTGAGTCCAAATTAATACCTTAACTCTACCCCAACCTAGTTCAATATCCGCATGGTGCCCTTCTTCTTCACATATCTGCCCAACTTTGTTCGTAAAATCAAGAGCAGTTACAAAATCAGGGAAATCCCATTTTCGCTCTAAATGATGACCATTCACAACTTCCCAGTTTTCATCCAGTTGAGGAATTAGTTTCAGGATATCTTCTTCCTCTAAAGGTGGAACTCCGCCTTCACATTCTTTGCATCTTTTATTCGCTAATTCTTCCATAATATTACCCCCATAGATTACTTTCGTACCCATCATCATTTTTTTCTGCCTTTTCATGCATCTCAGATCTTCTTCGCATATCTTCTTTTTCAAATTTTAATAATTCCTTATCTTCTATGTATGGATGACGAAGGTGAGTAATTAACCTGACTTCTACTATAACATCTCTTGCAATTGCCCTAAAATCTCCAAATTCATCCAAAATCTCTACGGAGTTTCTAGTAAAACCAATTAACATACCCCTAACTACAGGATTTCTATCTTCAGGTAGTAGTCTACTGTCTAGCAATATTTCGATAATATCATCTCTTCTAATCCCAGATTTTCTTTCAATCAATGGACCATGAAACCTATCTTTTAATTCAATCAAATTTGGAGATCCATAATCTTCGTACATCTTCTTCGCCCATTCTGGTAGACCATCTGCTCCCTCTCCAAGCTCTCTTTCCATGCTCCGTCGTTGAAGTCACATTAAAAAAAGAAATGGGTGATGTATTTAATGTCCAATAGTTAGTTACCAAGTTACTTGAAGTATTATGCCTTTGAGGATTGATTGGCGAGAAGGCATGGCATCAGTTGAGTGGAGAAAAATTCCTACAGTATTGTATCCCCAAGAGATATTGGATAAGGCCTTCGGGAAAGCGAGTATACAAGCAGACTTAGTAGAAGATCCGGATAAATATCACAGAGTGAGAAAACAAATGGATAGGATGGTACAATCAGCATCCGATGTAATCCAAAGCGTATTAACAAAATATGTTGATAGGTGGCCAAGCCTAAACGCATTAAGTGAATTTGACCGCGCATTAGTGGATGCTGCTGTCGGATGTGACACATACAAAAAAAATCTCGCATCTTTACAATGGGCATCTGAACAATCTAGAAAAATAGCTATTGACACTCAAAACAAAATACTCAGATTAAGAGATATAGATGGGTTTCACAAAGCAAGAAGGCATGCATATGGTAGAATTTCTTCAATAATTGACCAAATTTCACCTCAAATTCTGTGGCTGGGTGATGCCAGAAATATATTGAGAACATTACCCTCAATTGACTCCGATGAGCCCTGTATTGTTGTTGCAGGCTCTCCAAATGTGGGCAAGTCAGCGTTAATTAATTCTTTATCCAGTGGAAAAACACAAGTAGCATCATATCCATTTACAACCAAACAATTACACTTGGGTCATTTTGAACATAGAAGAAGGATATATCAAATGGTAGATACTCCAGGTTTACTTGATAGGCCAATGTTGGAAAGGAACAATATTGAATTGCAAGCAATTGCTGCACTAGAGCATTTAGGAGATATTCTAATTTTCTTAATCGACAAATCACAAAATACTACTACTCCAATAACAGAACAAGAAAATTTGTTATCTGAAATCCGATCCTTAATTTCAGAAAAACCAATATTAGTAATAACCAGTAAATCAGACTTACTTACATCGGAGATAGAAGAAGGGGAGATTAGAATCAGCTCTTTAGAAAATCACGGAATTCCCGAATTAAGAGATAAAATAATCGATATAATTTCTATTGACGAAATCAATGATCCCCTCACTTTACCCGAAAATTGGCCTATAAGAAGAAATATCGATTTCTCAGAAAAGATATAATTTAAATTTCAAATTTTCCATGAATGCCCACATACTACGCAATATAGGCTAAAACCACCAATGGAAATTGGCAATCCTTCAGCTTCAATAATGGTTCCACAATTAGGGCATACCATATTATCCATGTATAACGGAACAATACTAAGTTCTTCAAAGATACTATAGAAAAATTCTAACTATCTCTAAATTTCTTCCATAATCGCTTTAATGGAAATGCCATTTCTCCTGCACCTATGAATAAGATAATTGTAGATATAAGGAGAAAAATTTGTACATAATAGTTCAAATGAACCGATGCATCAATTATCACAAATTGAGAGGACAAGCTCGACCCATCTTTTCCGCCGGTGATGAATCTATAATTTCCAGGTTCTCCATGAAAAGTTAGCTTACCGGTAGAGTCAGGACCCCCTGCAACTAAATATTCTTCAAATTCAGAAGAATCACAGTCTGTCAAGCCATTTGAATCCGGTGGACAAAATTCTACAACTTTGGAATCCACAACTCCAATCCAACCTCTATTGGGTTCATCCCAACTTATCTCCAATTTGATATCTAATAACATAAATGCAGATGGTATAGATAAATCGGCATCGTTCATTCCAACCGGGCAACTAATATCTTGATCACAAGGGACGATAGGGGCTTCGATTCTAGTACTAGGCGGATTATATCCCACTATACTGACTAACAGAATAATCGTACAAAGAAATGCAACAATGGCAGGCAGTATAGAAAGAATACGCATCATCATATTTCTTCATCCTTTAATTTAATATTCAAGTTCCCGAATTCATATATTGGAAAATAATAGATAAAAAGAAAATACCTGCAAAGACATAAAGTAATATCCCCCATCTTTTTCTTGATTTCTGTCTTTTATCATTTATCTTAATACAACTTTCACTATCGCATACCCCTTCTTCGTTATCCATATCTATTGGTTTCCAGCAAACTAGACAATGCTTATGTGGCTTGATTCCCAAGTTCTTATTTTGCCTAGTCTTCATTTCTCTATTTTTTTGTGCTACGGCCCTCACTTCCTCAGCCGTCCTCTTAGCTGCCCTTAGAATTGTATCTTTACGACTCATTTATTCACCCCTGAATCACAGTACCTCGAAAATCTTCTCCATCTAAACACTTACCAATTAAACTAGCGTCCCTTCCATCTAAAACATTAAGTGTCAATCCGTTACTTAAAGCGTCATCCACACCAATTGGATCAACGACCTGAGAGTATCCCGCTTTGGAATGTTCTGCAGGTCCAACGATTCTCTTCAACTCTTTTAAAGTCATAAAATTGTAAGATTTAGCCTCAGGATTTATTTTTGGATCTTCTTCAAAGACTTTGTTTACATTCGTTGCAATAATGCATTTAGAGGCCCCATAGCTTATTGCCAATCTAATTGCTACTGCATCTGTAGTGTGTCCCGGATTCGTACCTCCCATTATCAAAACACTATGTCGATTAAATATCTCGATAGCCTCATCAATATTTTTAGGGATTGTTGAGTTAATATCAATTCCCCTCTTCAAAAAAACTTCTCTTATGATTGTAGCATTGAACCTAGTAGCGGCAATTCCAACACGATCTAAACTCTCTAAATCTTCAATAATCGGTTTAATTAGATTAATTCCCTCCCTAGCTGGAGATCCACCACCTACTACAATTCCAATTTTTAAATTTCTCCCAGATCTACTTTCGATGACCCTAGAAATATCTTCTAACCACTTGTGACGTTCCTCAATTTCAGGTCTAAGTAAACTTCCACCAAGTGCTATGACGGCACTCATCATGATGCGTTGGTTGCATACTTACCTTTCAACTCCTATGTTATTTTATCTATGAAGGGTTGAAATGCGGGGTATTCTCCGTTTTCCCGGGGTCCTCATGTCTGATGATGCAGAGTCGCAGCAAAAACGACTACGTTTTAAAAAAATCATCAGTGAACTTTCAGAAATGAAGGGAATGGGAACTGAATTGGTTACCGTTATTATTCCGCCTGATAAGATGATTAGTGATGTGAGACAACAATTAGGACAAGAAGCAGGACAAGCTGCAAATATAAAGTCTAAATCAACGAAAAAGCACGTTACTGAGGCATTAGAGTCTGCAGTTGCAGCAATTAATAGATACAAGACTCCAGGAGAAAATGGACTCGCAATTTTTGTAGGCCATGTTATTACTGGGAATAATAAAACTAGGTTAACAACTACTGTGGTAGACTACTCTCCAGAGCCATTCACATCATTTAGATATAGGTGCGATTCAACATTTGAGATTAGTCAGCTAGAAGAGATGCTAATTGATCGGACATCATATGGGTTATTTGTTATAGATCGATCTGAATCCGCTTATGGGCTTGCTTCAGGGAAGAGATTACACTTCCAAGAGCACATAACATCTCAAGTACCCTCAAAGCACGGCCGCGGTGGTCAATCCGCCCAACGCTTCGAAAGATTGATTGAGGAAGCTGCACATAATTTTTTCAAAAAGTCTGCCGAGAGAGCATGTAACTACTGGTTACCATTAATAAATGATCTTAGAGGAATAATTATTGGTGGCCCTGGAGCTACAAAAGACTATGTCGTAAAAAATGAATATTTTCATCATGAGATTACAAAATTAATCAAAGAGCCTCTATTTGATGTGGGATATTCTAATGAGAGTGGATTGAGAGAACTGGTTCAAAGAGCAGGTTCAATGATGGATCAAATAGAATTAGACATTGAAAGGAATTTAGTAGATAATTTTCTCAGGGAAGTAATGCAAACCAATCCCAAGGCTACTTATGGTGAGGTGATGATCAGGCAAGCCCTCAATCAAGGGGCAGTCTCCAAATTACTTCTTTCTGAAGGAATTAATAATCTAGACTTAATAGATGAATTAACGACTCTAGCCGGCCATACTTCAGCTGATGTAAGCATAATTTCAATGGATTCAGAAGAAGGAGCTACTCTGAAGAATTCATTTGGTGGAATCGCAGCTATTCTAAGATATTCAATAACCTGAGGAAATTTCATGAAATTATTATTAAAAGAGATTTTACCAATATTTTCACAAATAATGAATGAATTAGGAATTGATACAAAGGTTTGGGAGAAACAAATTGGACGCTCTACAGTCGTGGACCATGGAGATATCTCATTCCCATGCCATATCCTTTCTCGCCATCTTAGAAAATCTCCGGAGCAGATTTCAAAAGATATAGTTGAGGGTTTTGGGAATAAGTTATCGCATGTGGCAGAGATTTCCAATCTCTCAGGTTTTGTCAATTTCAAAGCTAAAAAAAACTGGATTTCCGAAAAAACATCTGCATTATACAAAGATGATAGGGTTGGTATTAAAAAATTAAAAAGCACAAAAGTTGTTGTTGACTATTCTGCCCCAAATGTTGCAAAGGAGATGCATGTAGGGCACTTACGATCAACTGTTATTGGAGATGCAATTGTAAGAATGTTAGATTTTCAGGGACACCAAGTAATCAGAGAAAATCATATTGGAGATTGGGGAACTCCGTTTGGAATGCTAATTGAGCATCTAATTGATTTAGGAGAGGATTTGGCGATTACAGAATTAAATGTTGGAGATTTAGATTCCTTCTACAAGCAAGCAAGATTAAAATTTAATTCAGATAGTGATTTCGCAGAAAAATCTAGAAAAAGAGTAGTTCTATTGCAATCAAGCGATACCGAAACTTTGCGATTGTGGACATTGCTAGTAGATGAATCAATGAAATATTTCAATGAAATTTATCAAATTCTGGGAGTTCTACTTACTGATGATGATCTAATGGGTGAATCACAATATCAAAAATTACTCCCTATGGTCGTTGAAAGATTATCAGAAAATGACTTACTAGAAAAAAGCGATGGGGCCGATGTAATTTTCCTAGAAGGGTGGCATAACAGGGATGGCGAACCATTGCCCATAATTATTAGAAAAAACGATGGTGGATATAATTACAGTACCACTGACTTAGCTTGTATAATTGATAGAGTTATTAGAAAAAACGATGGTGGATATAACTACAGTACTACTGACTTAGCTTGTATAATTGATAGAGTTGAGAGATTAGATTGCGATACTTTACTCTACGTTGTTGGCACTCCACAAAAACAACACTTCGAGATGATATTCCAAGCAGCCACCAAAGCAAATTTTATTGATTCCAATAAGACTGCAACTCATATTAATTTTGGTTCTGTATTGGGTAAAGATGGTAAAATTTTGAAGAGTAGAGAAGGAAATGCAGTAAAATTACTAGATTTACTCAATGAAGCAATTTCAAGAGCCAAATCTGTCATCGAGGAAAAAAATCCTGAAATAAAAGGTTCGGAACGAGAGAAAGTAGCTAGAATCGTTGGAATTGGAGCAGTAAAATATGCTGATTTATCAACTGATAGGACTAAAGATTACGTCTTTGATTGGGAGCGAATGCTATCTTTCGAGGGAAATACAGCTCCATATTTGCAATATGCTTATGCTAGGATTTCTAGTATTTTTGAAAAATGGAATGGCCAACTAACTTCTCTAAACAATCAAAAAATAGTTTGTCAAACATTAGAAGAACAGAAACTCTGTAGGCAATTATTACAATTCTCTGAAAAATTTGAAGAATCGATTAATTCTTACAGTCCTCACACTTTGTGCAATCATATTTTTTCAATTGCATCATCTTTTGCTACTTTTTATGAAAACTGTCAAATTATTAATACTAATGATGAATCCACGACTCTCAGCCGTCTAGCAATTTGTGATTTAACCGGTAGACAAATTGAGTTGGGCTTAGATTTACTCGGAATTCACGCTCCGATGAGAATGTAGGAAAATCAATGCATTTTTCACTTCTGATCCTTGAAATTTCCTAACTAAATGCCCCCGATTAATAACGCCAATTAAAGGTAAAATTTCAACCTCTTTTCTAATCCAACTGATTTCCTTTCTCAAATTAAAGGATTCAGGATTATCAAGACTTATCTTGAAAATATCCAACGATTTAAAAT
>LURV01000129.1 GCA_001629205.1 Marine group II euryarchaeote REDSEA-S30_B12 | reverse complement strand
CTACTAAGCTATCTGGTAACCAAACTCCATCTTCCTCTCTAGCTACACTAGCTATCCATTCCAAATTTACTTGGTGAACTATTCCTCGGCCAGGCGGTACTGCTCGGAAATTATCTAAATTTTCTTGTCCCCACTTTAGGAATTTATATCGTTCCATATTTCTCTCATATTCAATTTCTAGATTTCTTTCCTCGGCGTCCGGAAAAATTCCTGAAATATCGACTTGAATGGAATGATCTATAACTAAATCTACAGGAACTTGTGGATTCACTAATTTTGGGTCACCACCCAGTTTTATCATGGCATCCCTCAATGCTGCAATATCTACTACTGCAGGAACTCCAGTAAAATCTTGTAGAATTACCCTTGAAGGCATAAATGGAATTTCTTCTGGTTTTTGAGTGGGTGACCAAGCTGCAATTCGTTTAACATCATCTTCTGTAACTAGAAAACCGTCTAACTTTCTTAGGGCTGATTCTAGAAGGATTCTAATGGTATAAGGAAGATTATCTAATTTACATAAACCAGCTTTTTCTAGGGAATGAAGGTTGGAAAAATTACCTTTCGATCCGTCTGATAGAGTGAAAGTATCCGAAGATTCAAGCAAATCTAACCCTCCCATATGTATCTTCCAAAAAGCGGTAATCCTTGAACATCTCGCTTAAATGAACATCTCGCTTAAAATTAAATTAAAGTTACAGTTTTTACTTGTACTGGATAAGTAGATAATTTATTTTGATCGGTACAAGTTTCTTGATTAATTCCGCATCCAACTTGAGAAATGGCATCGATTACTGCGATTCCAGTGGTCTCAATTTCATCTATCTCACCTTTGTATGCCTTTCCGAAAGCAGTATATTGACCATCTAACTGAGTTGCACCTTCAGAATCTACTAAATAGAACTGAGAACCTGCTGAATCGACACTTTGACCATTTCTAGCAGCAGCTATTACACCTGGTTCATGTGATTGGCCAAATTCCTCAGGAATAATCCAATTTGTCATATCATTTTCACAAATATTGGATTCAGAAAATCCGGCATTGGCACAATAGCCAAAGAATTCGCCAGCATGACCACCTGTGCCATCTCCATTTTCAAAATCCCCTCCCTGAATCATGAAACCATCAACTATTCTATGGAAAATTGTTCCATCATATCTTTGAGCATCAGCATTTGCTCTGAAAGATTGAGAGTGCATTGGAGTTTCGTTATACAATTCTATCCAAATTTTGCCATCATGAGAAATTCCATCTAAGTCCGTCCAACTTACTTCCATTAAAATATCTCCCGAAATCAATTCCGATTGAGTTTCATTATCCACTGAATCAGAAATTAATTTGAAAGAAACTAAGGCTAACATTAACCCGGTCATCATTACAATTAATCCTAATGGAGTGGGATTACCTTCATCAAATAACTGGAATCCAGCTCCTAGAGAAATTGCTTTTTCATCCATCAGGGATGCTAGCTTATTCATTTTTCTTCTAGTCTCTTTATTCTTAGGATCGAATCTTATAGCCTCTCTATAATTTTTATGTGCCTTTTGCCAATGTTTCTTCTGATTACCGATATCTATTTTTCCAAGTTCAGTTCCCGCATCAGCTGCATATCTTCTTGTTCTAGCTCTTTGAGCTTCATTTTCTGTTAGTTTCCATGCATCTCTTAATAGATCTAAGGCCTTTTCAGGTTCGTTTGAATTAGTAAGATTGATTGCCTCATCCCATGAATTTTGAAGCTCTTCAGGTATAGGCATCAAGCCGGCGAAAACACCATCATACAAAATAGCAGCGATTACAGGAAAAAAAATAATTGGGATTTCTTGATGGTAATACATAAGACCTGAAGTCATGCCCAAGTAAATGTAGCCATGCGGAATAGGCTATGAGGCAATGAAGGTAATGGGAAAAAAAATTAATGATTTCATAGTTAATGTTGCAACAGCCAATGGAACAGGTTCACAGTCATCAAATCTAATAATTTTACAGTCATTATTTGAGATGGGAGTCCCAGTTAGTGGAAAGAATTTGTTTCCAAGTAACATTTCGGGACTACCTACATGGTTCATTATTAGAGCTAGTGAAGAAGGCTATCAAGCTCCGGGTGATAAAACCGATATTCAAGTAATAATGAATAAAGATACATGGATAAATGATTTAGAAAAGTTGGAAGAAGGTTCTATTGTAGTTTATAATGAAGATGTGAGGTTGCCAGTTGACAGAGAGGATTGTATTTTATTAGGGATGCCGATGACAAAAATGGCCAGAAAAATCAATGCGAAACTCGGGAAGTTAATTGCGAATATGTATTATGTTGGTGCACTTGCTCATCTATTGAAAATTGAAGATTGGGCTTTAAATAGGGCCCTAGAAAGTCAGTTCAAGGGTAAAGAAAAGGCAATTCAATTAAATCTTCAGGCTATTAATGAAGGTAAAGAATTTGCAGAAAAAAATTGGGATTATGAATGTCAATATCGTTCAGAAAAAAGAGAAAAAGACCCAAACACATTCCTAGTTGAAGGAAATGAAGCAATTGCCCTTGGATCAATTTATGGTGGAATATCGATGCTTTCTTGGTATCCAATTACTCCATCGTCATCAGTAGCAGAATCGGTAATAAAATGGCTACCTGAACTTAGAATGAAAGAAGATGGATTGACCTGCGCAGTTATACAGGCCGAAGATGAATTGGCTGCAGCGGGAATGGTTCTTGGCTCGGGATGGGCGGGTGGAAGAGGAATGACTTGCACTAGTGGACCTGGAATATCATTGATGTCTGAGTTCATAGGACTTTTCTATTTTTCAGAAGTTCCTGGAGTAATTTGGGATGTTAATAGAGTTGGGCCTTCTACAGGTTTACCTACCAGAACTCAACAAGGAGATTTATCAATGCTCTATGAAGCAAGCCATGGAGACACTCAGCACATAGTTTTGATTCCAGGAACTGTGGACGAATGTTTCGAATTTGGATGGAAAGCATTTGACATAGCTGAGAGATTTCAGACAATTGTTTTCGGATTTTCTGACCTAGATTTAGGTATGAATAGATGGGTTACAGAAGGATTCAAATACCCAGATTTACCAATGGATAGAGGAAAGATAATTCGAAATCAGGATGAATTAGATGCGATTCCTAACTATGGAAGATATAGGGATGTAGATGGAGATGGTATTGCTTACCGAACTTTACCAGGTAGTGGAATAGATCCTATTCTATACAGGGGAACTGGTCATGATGAGGATGGAATTTACTCTGAAGATCCGGAAGTTTATCACTCCACTATGGCTAGATTAAGAAAGAAGATAGATGGCTCAAGATCATATTTACCGAGTCCAATAGTTAGAGAAGAATCGGTAAAAGATATAGGAGTTATTTTTTATGGATCAATGGAAAATACTATTGTAGAGATAGATGATATTTTAGAAGAAACTGGACTTTCCGTAAGTACCTGTAGGGTCAGAGCGTTACCTCTACATAATGAAGTAGAAGATTTTGTCAGAAAACATGAAAAAACAATTGTGCTAGAAATTAATAGAGATGGGCAATTGTTTGGTATTATTAGAAAAGAGTTTCCGGTAGATTTGATACCTAAGATACATAGTGTTTCTTACAGCGATGGAATGCCACCTAGAGCTAGAGTTTATGCAGAAAAAATATTGAAAATAATTAATGGTGATTAAAATGGTCAGACTGAATGTACTTGAAATGGAAAAATCTGAAGCCTTCTGTAACTACCGGAGCAAATATGGTTAACAAGGATCTTAGTTTTTTGGCAGTTTCTGGAGACGGAGATACCGCAAGTATTGGAGTAGGGCAATTTATTCATGCAATTAGGAGGAATTTAGACATGGTATATATCGTAGAAAATAATGGCGTTTATGGGCTTACTAAGGGACAATATAGTGCTACGGTAGAAAGGGGTTCAAAAAAGAAGAAGGGAGCAACTAATCTACAGGCGCCAATTGATCTATGTGCAATGGCAATAAATCTTGGATGTAGCTTTGTGGCGAGATCATTCTCAGGAAGTAAAAAACAATTGACTGCATTGATAAAAGCTGCTATGAGTCACAGAGGAATGGCATTTATTGATGTAATCTCTCCTTGCGTTACATTTGCGAATAATGATGAATCTTACAAGTCTTATAATTACGTTAAAGCCAATGATGAAGTGCTACATATTTTGGATTATATTCCTCACTTTTCTCCACTCGAAGAAGTCGATGTACCTGAGGGAGAGTTTAGTGAAGTAAGTTTATTCGACGGATCAACGCTAAGATTGGAGACATTGGCGTCAGACCACGATTACACAAGTGTAGTTTCTGCCCTCAGCGCCATCCATGAAGCTGAACAAGCTGATAGGCACGTCACTGGATTGTTATATTATGATCCAGAAGTTCCGACTGCAACTGATACTCTTGAATTGTGTGAAACACCTTTGGTCGAGTTGTCAGAAGAAATTTTGAGGCCCAGTCTAGAAAGTCTAGACAAGGTTAACTCTTCCTTTAGGTGATAAATTAATAATGAATTAGTTTTCTTGAAATATTCAAACCTTGTCCGTTAAACATTAGTCCCTTAGTGTAGCGGTCCATCATATGGCACTCTGGATGCCATGACCCTGGTTCGAATCCGGGAGGGACTACCAGAAAATCATATAACATTGATTGATTACACTGATTGATATAGAAATTGTGAAACCCAGCTAACCATAATTATAATCATAAACCAACCAAGTGCTACTCTAGTAATTCGAGATTTTTCTTTTTTTGGAGGAAATGGGTCTATCCCTGCTTCTAAGGCCTGCGCTATGATTTCTAATTCTTCTTCGATGGTTTGGGGGGGTTCCACATGGCTGTGTTAATTGGATGTTTATTCAAATTTGTTGATAGGGAGTTTGAAATCTTACATTCCTTCGAGTGGCTATGGATGAGTTGCCGAAAGGTATGAAATTGAAAAAAGCAGATGTAATAGAGCCTCGTTCTTCTGCTTCAGTAGTAATCAGTAGACGAATTGAAAATAAATTTGAAATTTTGATGTGCCATAGAGTACCTGAATTACCTAGTTTCCCTGATTTATGGTCTTTCCCGGGAGGTGGAGTCAGTAGAGTTGACCATTATGCTGCAGAAAAATTGAATGATGCTTTCTTAGAACATGGGATACACAGAGTTGCGATTTTCACTTTACTCAGAGAAATGGTGGAAGAAGTCGGAATTTCTCCCGATGGAAACGGAAGCTTTACGGAGGTAGAATCTGAGGTTAGAAAGAAAGTTTGTGAACATAAAACAGAATGGCTAAATTTGGTTCAAACTGGACATTTGAAAATCGATAACTTCAATTGTCAAATTATCTCTGACAGAATAACTCCGCCTAATTCAACAATAAGATTCCATAATTTATTCTTCCATATTCCAATGGGTGATTTAACAATAGAGCCTACTTTTCCTGATGGTAGAAGTGAATTTGACGAATTTAAATGGTGGGATCCTATTGATTTACTACATAGTTGGGAATCTAATCAATTACGGATTCCACCACCAATAATCACGCTAATAAGAGATTTAGTTGATGGAATTAACGATTATGGAAGTCTAATTAATGCCTGTAATAATCTAGCTTTAAATCCACCAAGTGGAAGGCATAAATTCGAATATGCCCCTGGAGTCGAATGTATATTAATTCCAACCGAAACTCTGCCGCCATCCACACATACTAACTGCTTTATCTTAGGGCATCCGGGTGGAGAAAGGATAATTATTGATCCAGCGATTCGTGATGATGATGGATTCAGTGAATTAAAATTAAAGGTTGAAGAAATTTATACTGAAAAAAGTTCGATTATTGCAACATTATTCACGCACAAGCACAGAGATCATATTGGCGATCTTCAACTTATCTCAAAACTTTATTCTGCACCTATTTGGGCTACAGAAATCACTCTAGAAGCATTGTCTGGAAGTTTTGACAGGTTAATACTTAAAGATGGAGATTTTATCGGAATATCGGGCCCTAAAGGTATCGAAAAATGGGAGATAATGGAAACTCCTGGTCACTGTCCGGGGCAAATTTGTTTAGTTAGTGATTTAGGAATTATCTCTGCTGATAACTGTACTACAAATGGGACTATTCTCGTTCCTTCAGAAGACGGTGATATGGATGAATATATTCGAGGGTTGGAAAGGATAAAAGAAAGGGAACCTGGAATATTATTTCCGGGTCACGGACCTTTTATCCCAAACCCCCGTAAACTACTCGATAGGTATATTTCTCATAGAAAGTACAGACATCAACTGGTATTACAGGCGATTAAGCAAGGGAAAAATGAACTTTCTGAAATTTCTGAATTTACATATTCTGATACTCCAAATGCACACCCTATTCTATCAGAAGATCAAACAAAATCTCATCTTATTAGCTGGGTAAAATCTGGAGAAATTAGTAAGATTAATGGCAGATTTTATTTCAATAATTAGGGAAAAGACAAAATCAAATATTAATGAGCAGGAACAGATATTATGTCTAGTGATGATGATGAAAAATCTGATTTTCTATGGAAAGGTTCACCAATTCTTGAAAATATAGAAACTGAAGAAAAATGGATTGAAGTTGAAGAGGATATATTTCTTAGAATTTTGATTTTTTCTCCTCAAGATTCGAGGTATGAGAATTCTAATCCTATTTTCATGGTCCCTGGATGGGGGTCACTATTTGAAGGATGGAAACCTTTGATTTCACAATGGGCCACAAAGAGGAAAATTTTCTACATTGAAACAAGAGAAAAAAAGAGTTCGAAAATTAATCGTAAATCAAGAAAATCAGATTTTATTATGAGTCGTCATGGCGAGGACTTACGTTCAGTAATTCGAAAATTAGATATTGAGATGGGTGAAATTGAATGGTTCGCATCTTCTTTGGGCTCTACAATCTTGATTGATTCCTTCGAAAAAGGGATATTAGGTGGTAAAAGTGCAATTTTACTTGCTCCAAATAGTGATTTTAAGTTTCCTCTGTGGTTTAGAGTAGGAATAAATTTACCAATACCTATTTTTATTTTCAAAAGATTAGTAAATTTTATTTCACGGAAGGTGCAAAAAAGAACAAAAGAGCCCGCTCAAAAGGAAAGATATCGTAGAAATTTTATTGCCCTAGATGTAGAGAAAATGCTACTATCTGCCAGGTCGAATATTGGTTTCTCATTACCTAAAGATTTATCCAGTATCGAAGTAAGGTGTGCAGTTATGACCGCCTTTTCAGATACTTTACATGATTTTGGAAAGGTTAAGATGATAAAAAAGTCAATTCCAAATTGTGAATTAATTGAGGTTCCATCAAATCAATATGCTCATGAAGCAGAAGTGCTAAGTGAAATTGAAGAATTTCAATCTAAATAAGAAAAAATTATCTAAATTAGCGATTGCCTGATGAAGTAATGGTGTTTCGGTAGATTGAGCATATGCGTGAAAGTTCATCTTCATTTGATATTTCTAGGATTGTTAGAGAGCTAGCAGAAATGAAAGGTGCTCGAGCTAGAAAGGCATACCAACCACATTATGAGCAGATTGTATTGAGATTGAATCGTAAGGGAATTTCTCCTACCGATTTGGTCATAGTTAGTGGAAAGAGAGTTTATCTATCTAAAAGAGATAGGCCTATGCCATCAAAGCCTTCTCATTTTGCAATGGTTCTACGTAAGCATCTTAATAATTCTAGACTAATATCTGTTGAACAGTTTGGTTTCGATAGAGTAATTAGACTCATATTTGAACACGGTAGAGGTAAGCTAAGTCTAATTATAGAAATGTTTAGGGATGGTAATATCATATTACTTGATGGTCAGGATAAAATTATCCAGCCTCTAACTCATGCGAAATTTGCTAGTAGATCAATAAAAAGAGGAGTTAGTTACATCCCACCTCCCGAGACATTTGATCCTAGAGAAATGAAAATTAATGATTTTAATTCATTAATTAAAGAAAGTAATCATGACTTGATTAGGACTCTAGCGGCGAGAGCTAATCTAGGTCGGATTTATGGAAGTGCAGTATGTCATCTGTCTGGAATTGATGAGAAAACAATGTGTAGTTCTTTAGAATCTAACGAAATAGAGAATCTGTATCATTCCATAAAAGAAATGCTAGAACTACTCGCTGAAGGAGATAGTTCAATGGTTTGGATGAAAGAACAGCAATTGATAGAGAAATGGAACATGATGATAAGTCAGAATTCAATTGATGAAATTTCATCTGAAATTATAGAAATTGCTCCAATTAACCTACCATATTTGGATGAAAAGTTAATGATTAAAGTTTCTTCGTTATCCTTCGCATTCGATTGTGTTTTTGGATCACATGATGCTGCAGCGTATATAAGAAGAGAAGAAGAAAATCTTCAGAATAGTCAAAATAATCAAGAAGGGGGGGAGAAATTGATTAGGAGAGCAACTCAACAGAGAACTGCAATTGTGAGGTTTTTAGACCGTGCTGAAGTTTCTCAAAAACTAGGTTTGTCCATACAAGATAATTGGAGTCATGTAGAGTCGATAATTACCCAATTTAATACAGCGCTAGAAAATGAGGGTTGGGATGGAATTTCAGAAAAGATATATGAAATTCCTTGGATTGGTGAAATAAATCCATCCAAGAAGAAAATCATAGCTTATCTTCCTGATGAGGATAATGATCCGGGCGCTAGCATTACTCTAGAAATTGACAAAACTGTTCATCAAAATGCTCAGAGATATTTTGAAGAGGCTAGGAATCTTAAAAATAAGGCTAAAGGCGCTGAATTGGCTCTAATTAATACCGAAGAGTTACGATTAAGAGAAGAAAAACGGGACGCAAAAAATATGTCAGCTGGGCGCCTAAAAAAAAGAGTGAGGAGTAAGAAATTATGGTTCGAGAAGCATAGATGGGCAATTCTCGAGGAAGGTAATTTTCTCATTGGTGGTAGAGATTCTAAGGGTAATGATATAGTGGTTAAGAAGCACCTTACTTCTAGAGATTTATACTTTCATGCGGATCTTCATGGAGCTCCATCTTGCTCACTAAAACTAAAAGATGGTTTAATTGAAAATGATAATCCATCAGAATTTGTTCCAGAAGGAGTAGTTTCTCTGATTCTTTCACAAACTCTTTGTCCCGAATTTGAAGATGCTCGTGAAATATCTGAATCATGTCTTATTGAAGCTGCGCAAATTGCTGTTTGCTGGTCTAGAGCATGGGGAGGTGGTGGAGCAGCATCAACCGCTTTTTATGTAAGATCTAGTCAGGTTTCTAAAACAACAGAGTCTGGAGAGTCATTGTCTCAAGGATCATTTGTCATAAGAGGAAAAAGGAACTGGTTTAGAGATTTGGCTCTAGAGTTAGGAATTGGAATTGGGATAGTAAATGGAGTTCCATTACCTGTAACCGGAACTCCCAAGACGATTCAGAAAAAATTCCCCAGATGGGCCAAGATTTCACCAGGAAGAGAGAAAAAAGAAAATATAGCAAATATGATATCAAAAAAAACTGGACTATCTCATGAGGATTTATTGTCATGCTTACCGCCAGGAAATTGCTCGATAGAAGACTACGGGCTTATGAATCAATAGTTTTCCATTCATTCTTAGTAATCGAATAATACGCTCCATCTACAAAATGGTCATACAACCATTCTCGATCTTTTTTTATTCCTTCTAATCTCATTCCAATTCTCTCTGCTACCGCTCTACTGCGGGTATTTTCTTTCGCTACCTCTAGAATGAATGAATTCAGTCCCAAGTCATTAAAACAATGGGAAATTAGTTTTTTGCAACTTTTTGTTATTATTCCTCTTCCCATGAATTCTTCAGATATCCAATATCCCACGCCGCATCTCCGATTTTGTCTATCTATCCAATTAAGCTCAATGATTCCAATTATTGAATTATTAAATTTGATACTATAACTTACTCCATCTCCCCTCAATAATCTTTCGTGAGAATGAAGAATAAATGATTTTTCATCCTCTACTGATTTCACTTCATCCAGCCAAGGTAGCCATTTTCTAAGATATTTACGATTGTTATCAATTATAGAAAAAAGTTCCTCAGCATCATCTAATTCAGTTACATATAATTCAATTTCTGACTCTATGTGGTGGTATTTATGGGGAATATTAATTCCTGACTTTGTATTATTAATCATTCACAGGTCACAAGTGAGGCTGAAAGGTTCCCTCTTATGAGAGATTTGATTATGCCATAATTCTTCATACAATGCCCTCATCCGGATGGCATGGGCGATGGCAATGGTGATTCGAATAGTTGGACATATGGAGAATATCTGAGACTCTATGATTTATTGAAACTTCAAGGTGAGGGTAGAGAAATTAGTTCTGATGAAATGCACTTTATTATCGTGCATCAAACATTCGAGTTATGGTTTAAACAGATTATTAGAGAGCTTTCTGAGGCTCGAGGGATTTTAAGTCTAAATGTAGTCCCTGAAGATAAAATTCCTACTGCTGTTGATCATTTATCAAGAACTACAGAGATTTTTAGATTGATGGCTGATCAATGGACAGTTTTAGAAACCTTAACTCCTCAGGGATTCTTAAATTTTCGAGATGATCTTGGAACTGCATCTGGATTTGAATCATTTCAGATGAGAGAGTTTGAGATTCTTTTGGGGCTTAAGGCACAGGATAGAGTTGGAAGTATGGATCCAATTGGAACTTTTAGAAAACTTTCAAAAAGAAGTCCTGAAGATGTTGAAATTCTATCTAGACTGGAAAAAAGATTGTCTGAAAAGTCTCTTTATAATGCTTTGATGGAATGGATAGAAAGAACTCCTATTATGGGATCATCTATCGGAGATGAGGGAGATGAAAAATTTGTAAGTGATTTTATTCGTAATCACCTTGAAGCATATAAGATGATGAATAATGAGTCAATGAAAAGATTGGAAAGTAATACATCTAGAGATGAAATTGCTAAGAGATTTCGAGTTGCCGAGCAATCTGCAGAGAGTTTTCTACTACCAGATGGGAAAATCGATAGAGCAAGAGCTGGCTTACTATTTATTGAGTCTTACAGAGAATTACCTCTTCTAACATGGCCTAGAAAATTAATTGATGCATTCGTAGAACTAGAAGAATCAATGGCCAAGTGGAGGCATGATCATGCTAGGATGGTAGAAAGAATAATCGGTAGACGAACTGGGACTGGAGGTACTAGTGGCGTGGATTATTTAGATTCAACATCTAGATATAGGATTTTTAGGGATTTATGGGAAGTAAGGACTATACTTGTGAAGCCAGATTTGAGACCTATATTGAAGAATGCAGAATTTTATAGTTACTCTGTGGATTTGTAACCATTTATGATATAATTGAAGACTAAGTATGGATTCGTGATAATATGCAAGATGTCGTAGTATGTGGTTTTGCAAGAACTCCATTTGGAAAGTATAAGGGAAAAATTAGAGATTTTTCAGCTGTAGATTTGAAAAAACCTTTTGCTGTCTTTATTTTTATCCAGTTTAAATGGAGTAGTAT
>LURV01000128.1:17897-33294 GCA_001629205.1 Marine group II euryarchaeote REDSEA-S30_B12 | reverse complement strand
AAGTTCCAAAAATGGCGATAGATAGTGTAAGATTTCAACTGGGAACAAAAGAGCAAGATGATGAGATTTGGGAGACTACCGGCCCTATTCCTGATGAAATGATTGCTCAGAGATTAGCAATGGTACCAATTCCAACAAAATTTGATAGATTTCATTTTCAAAATTTATGTCCCAATTGTGCTAACCTTGTTGAAGAGGATCGAGGGTGTTTAGAATGCCAAATGATTTACACATGTGTTGTTTTTGGTACTGAAGAAGGTACATGGGTAACTGCTGGAGACTTGAAATATCTAGGTGAAGAATCATTAGAAATAGGAGATGAATACAAAAAGATTCCAATCACTAAGTTGATGAAAGGACAGATGATTGAATTTTATGCTACAGCTGTAATGGGCAGAGGAAAAGATCATGTAAAATGGTCCCCAGTGTGTGGAATATCATTCAATCCCAGAAAAAAAGCTATTCTTAAAAATAAATCCAAAGCTAAAATTCTCTGGGATATGGACTTAACAATTACATCAAAAGACTTCGGAAAAGAAAAGATTCTTGAGGATGTTGAAAAGGTTACAAAGTTAATAGAAGAAATGAATCATGTAGGTGCAGGTACCGAAGAGTCTCGAGAATTCAATGATGCAATTGTTTTAGAAGAATATCCGGGAGAATTTATTCTATCTTTTGAAACAGACGGCTCGATGTCGACTAGAGTTGCATTCACTAAAGCAATAGAAGAATTGAATAAGAAATTTAAAGCTTTGAATGAAGATTTCTCTGCTGTACTTTAATACAAAAACTCCTTCAGTGGGGTTGAAAATTATGATTAGACTGGGGAGAGGTCAAAGTGGGGCTCATCTAACACTTTTATTTTCAATTGAAGATAATTCTGAAGATCCTTTATTTCAAGGAAGTCTGGGGGTTGGAATTTGCTTGGAAGATGGAGTAGAAGCATTTGCAAAAGGAGAAGAAGGGGATTATAAACTAGAAGTTGATTTTGTTAAAGGAACAGGTGATTGGAGACTGTATGAAGAAGTTCTAAAGTGTTTGTCGGAAGAAATTCCAGAGGTTTTTGAGTTATCATGGGAATTAAAATTGAGATTAGAATTGCCGACTTCTCAGGGTTTTGGGATGTCTGCCTCTGGGGCGATTGCTGCTGCAGAGGCTTTTCAAAGAGCGATCGGAATTCCTTATGAAGAATGTAGAAGAAGAGCACTCCTAATTGCTCATCTAGTTGAAAGAAATAGATCAACTGGATTGGGTGATACTACTGCCCTTTCTGCTGGAGGGGTGGAGCGGAGGTTGAAAGCTGGATCTCCCTATAATGGAAAAAAATTGATTAATGGTCCTGGAATATCTGAGGGCTGGAGTGAAAAAATCCCTGTTCTACTAGTTTGGAAAGAGAGGACTGGAGCGCATACTGCAAGTTATATCGATAATAAAATTTGGAAAGAAAATATAAGTTCGCAGAAATTTGTTGAAGATAGTAAACTTCTTGATGACTTGAGTAGGAATGAATTAAGAGAAATTATCAATAATTGCTTGATTTCTATGGAAATTGAGGATAAGTTTGTCCCTATGTTATGTATGCTCGGGGAGAGTATAGTAATTGTTCCTAGAGATTTATCTTCAATTAATGATGAAATTGAATTAATTTCGGAGAAATTGCAAGACTTAGGAGTTTTAACCTCATTAAGTGGAATAGGAGAAATTAGAAATTAATCCAATCCCCTTATTTTTTCATGGAACTTTTCTAATTCTGATAAATCTAGAGGATTAGAGTCTAGTAATATTGCACCTTTAAGTCTCAAACTTCTACAAAAACCGTGCCTGTAAACTATTGCTCCATGACCATATTCAGCAACATATCTATCAACCTGTTTTTGTGTTTTTTTTCTGGGAAATTTTAAGTCTGCTCCAAAATAGTGTTTTGCATCAATCCAAGCGCAAGGAATCCCATTTATTCTTAAATCATCCAAAAAAAGTAAATCTGGAGTTAAGATTGCCCGTCCCTCATCTCTACTCTGCTCTTCCCATAATTCTTCTTGTCGTCTAAATCTCACTCCAATGGATTCAAAATACATGAAAAGAGCTTCTTCAAAAATTCCTGCGGCATTTTGTGTTTCCGTCTGGTTAACGGCACTAACTCTATCCATATCCTCTGCTTTTTCGAACTCTTCTAAATCTCTTTGATTTAGTCTAGAAGGGGACTTTAAAGATTCTTTAATTTTATTTTTTGACCAGCCTCTTCCAGTCAAAATAGCTCTAAATGTGTTTACTGGAGGTGTATCAAATCTTTGAGAAAGGGATATGACACTCTCGCCAGAATTATATCTTCTGTTAAGTTCATTAGATCTTCTCATTAATCTATGGTGTGAATAAACACTCTTCTCTTGATTTAATGCCCCCCTGAGAGAAAGTGCTTGCTCTAGCGAAATAGGGAAATTTTCAATTTCTTCAGCAATTTCTTGAACTCTATCTTCAGGAAGAAAGCCAAATTCTCCTGGCCTACAGACAATCTCTCCTACCTTTTTTTGGATAGTTTTTGGTACCGAATTAGTATTCCAATCAATATTTATCTCTGCAGGAGGAGGTGAAATTTTAGAAGGAATTCCCATAGGAAGTGGATTTAAACTAAATCTGGAAATGGCCCTTTCAATTGACTTATTATTAGCTTTATCTTCAGACTTAGTATCATTTTGATTCTCAAAACGTCTACTTTTTCGACGATTTCGAATCCTTTTAGAATTCTTGCGTTGACTCAACAAATGCTTCGAAGTGAAGAGACTCCTTGAACTATACTAAGAAAGGAAGGAAATTCCGGGCTCTAGGGGGAATGCGGAGTTTGCTTTTCCTGCAACATCTTCTCCCTCTCCAACTCTGTATATTTCAATGGAATCTAGTTCTAATTCTGAACGAATAAATTCTGAGTTTTCCAAAAGAAATTGTTTTTCATCAAGATTAGAAATTAGACTTTTTTCAATTTTTGACCAGGTGAACACGCGGCCTCTTTTTTTCTTATTTCCTACAGTTAAACTCATCCATGTCTGCATTACTTCAGCTCTAAGTGAATTTTCTTCAAAAATCGGGAGAGACTGAATATACGAGATTCCATTTTCTTTAAAATTAAAATCAGAAGTTACGAGTTCTAAGGCTTTACTTGCCAATTCATTTTTCCAATTTGGAGAGGTTTGTAAGACTAGTTTCGTTAATTTAGAATTTGATTTCCTCTCCGCCATCGTTCTTATGTTCCTACATGTAGCAATAACATCTCTGAGAAAGTTCTCCTTTGAGATGACCTCTAAGTCATCATAATTTTCTGTGAGTATCTCTAAATTGTATTGGGCTAGTAATCCATCTTGACCGATCAGTTGCCATAATTCTTCGGCAATATGTGGAGTGGCGGGAGCAAGCATAGAAATCCATCCCTTTAGAAAACTAATGGATGTCGAAAAATCGCATCCTCCTCTTCTAATGTACCAATTCCAATCTGATAACATCTCAAAATGACTAATCATTACTCCTTCTCTAATATTTACATCATTCATCGAATCTTGCCATGATTGCATATTTAATCTAAGTCTAGCAAGTATCCAGTCATCTATTCTGCTAGGAGATTCTGAAAACGATATTGCAGATTTTATAGATTCAAAAATAGATTTTAATTGTTTATTATTTGCTTCAACTGAGCTATCAGACCAATCCATTCCAGCTTCTGGATTGGCACCAAATAGGATGAATAATCTTACTGTATCGGCTCCATATCTAGAAATCATCTTTTCTGGACTAACAGTATTTCCCAGAGATTTACTCATTTTTGCAGATCTAGAAGATAGTTTCTTTGAACATGAGGGACAGTCTTTTCCAAAATAATCGATATGGTATTCAGCATTACAATCTAAGCAATAAGGTGCGGGAGCATTGAGCATACCCTGACAGACTAACCTACCGAATGGCTCACCTACAGTGTTCATATTTACATCTCTAGTGAATTTTGTAAAAAATCTGGCATAGAGAAGATGCATGACAGCATGTTCAATCCCTCCAATGTATAGATCAACACCTCCTTTCATCCAATAGTCTACAGCTTCTCTATCAAATGGATAAGAGTTATTTTTTGCATCGCAGAATCTCATAAAGTACCATGAAGAATCGTAGAAGGTATCCATAGTATCAGTTTCCCTGTTTGCTTCTGAACCACATCTTGGACAAACAGCTTTAGTAAATGATTCATGAGTTTCGAGTGGATTTCCCTTTTGATCTTCAGAGAAGATAACATCTAGAGGAAGTTCGACAGGTAAGTCTTCTCTATTGACGGGAATCACTCCACATGTATGGCAGTGAATCATAGGAATTGGCGTTCCCCAAAATCTCTGTCTACTAAGTAACCAATCCTTCAATCTATATTCTATCTTTCCAAAACCAGTTTTTCTTGAGTGTAATGTATCAATTACAGCCTTTTTTGCTTCTTCACCTTTCAAACCATCAAATTTAGGTGTTGAATTCACCATAGGACCATATCCTTCGAAAGCTCTTGAAATGGGAGAATCTGGATTATCTCCCTCATTCTCAACAAGTACTCTTCTTATTTCTAAGTCATATTTTTTAGCAAATTCAAAATCTCTCTGATCATGTCCAGGAACTGCCATTACAGCACCAGTACCGTAAGAAGCAACTACAAAATTTCCGGCATATATCGGAATTTTTTCATTGTTCATAGGATTAATTGCAAATCTCCCAAGAAAAACACCATTTTTCTCTTTGAGTAAATTAATTCTTTCGAATTCGGACATCCTAGCACATTCATCTCTGAGTTTTAACCATCCTTCATGCCATTTAGTACCCGAACATAATTCCTCACATAGTGGATGTTCGGGAGATAAAGTAACGAATGTAGCTCCAAAAATTGTATCAGGACGTGTTGTGAAAACTTGAATTTTAGAATTTGATTCTGCTATAGAAAATTCTATTTCAGCTCCGTGTGACCTACCAATCCAATTCCTTTGCATTGTTTTGACGTTTTCTGGGAAAGATATTTGATCTAACTCATCCAGTAATTCATCAGAATATTCAGTCATCCGTAAAAACCACTGAGCCATATCCTTCTGAACAACTTCTAGACCACATCTCCAGCATCTATTATTCTTGACTTGTTCGTTTGCTAATACTGTATCACAATCATTACACCAGTTTACTGGAGCAGCTCTCCTTTCTACTAGTCCTTTTTCATTTAGAGTTAGGAACATATCTTGATTCCATCTATAATAGTCTACATCTGAAGTAGCTAGGTATCGATTCCAGTCATAGGAAAATCCCATTCTTTCTTGGTCTGATCGGATACTCCTTATATTGCTCTTAGTAACTTCATGTGGATGATCTCCTAATCTTTTCGCCGCATTCTCAGCTGGCATTCCAAAAGAATCGTATCCCATTGGATAAAGTACATTCTTTCCCATTAGACGTTGGAATCTAGCCATTGCATCCCCAATTGAATAATTTCTGACATGTCCCATGTGCATATTTCCTGATGGATATGGAAACATCTCTAGGCAGTAGAATTTCTCTTTAGAATAATCTATCTTAGCTTCGAAAACTCGGGCATCCTTCCAAGCTAATTGCCAGTGAGATTCTATTTTATGTGGCTCGTATGACATTTACTCAGACTTACGGGCTCATAGGGTTTGTATATGCATTACTACTTTCATCGATTGCCAGTTCGGAGTTGATATGTTGAATGAGGGGGAGTTTCATTGTTCAGTTTTTGACGATGGAGTAGAAGTATGGATAACTCAATTAGGTGAATTAATGAATATGAATACAGCATTCATAGACCGTACTAACAAAATTGTGGCAATTATTGATCCATTTGATGCGGATAGCTGGATTTCTAGATTAGACAAGGATGGACTTGTACCCACTCACTTACTATACACACATACTCACAGAGACCATGTAGCAGGATATCCTGAAATGATTCAAAGATTTCCAAATCTAGAAGTTTGGGGGCATGAGCATGCTAAAGTTCCTGATTTGATTGATCATTTTGTATTTAGTAAGGTTGAATTCACAGATACATGGGACTGTGACGCAGGAGAAACTGTTCAATGGGAATGTGGATTAATCAAACTAGGCATTACTCATTCACCTGGACATGCTCCAGGTCATGTAACTATTCATGGGCATGGAGTCTATCATGCAGGTGATTTATTGTTTGTTAGAAGTGCTGGAAGAGTTGATTTGCCAGGAGGGGACCCTCAGGCTCAACAGATGAGTTTGATTAGAGCCAAAGAAATACTATCTTCTCTACCAGAGGAATGGAGGTTAATTCCTGGACATAAATATGATACAGTTGGAGACCGAATACCAGATTGGATAAGTATTGGAGAAGTACTAACCTACAATTATTTTTTAGCCAATATAACAATCAGATAATAGTTACTTTTTCAACAGTCTACGTAATATCGTAGTTTCTTTATCAAGAGTTTGCGAAGGCTCTTCTCTGACTGTCTTTAACGCGTTTATTGGAATCCACTCATCGGGAATTAATTTCCAAGGAGTCACTCTAGCAGTAATTCCAAGTAAAATTTGACTGCCGGGAATCATAAAAACTCTGAGTGGAGGAATTAGGATACTTAATTTCGCTAAATTTTCGCGTGCTTCCTGTTTTTCCGATTTTGATATTTTTCTTCCGATAAGTATGTGTGCTAGAATCTTCGAAGTGGATGCAAAATTCTCTGCTTCTATTTTAGATGAGTCCCAAGCCTTTTCAATAGCTAATCCCCAACTTTTTGGATCATTAGCGATTTCCAAAAATTCGGATTTAGATTTCTCGGGCAATTCTGAATAATTTCTAGAAAAATTTCTAATTAATGATCTTATTTTTACTAGTAGTTTTGATAATCTTATCATCCTATCACTCTGTTATATCTGATTTATTGCTAGTCAGATTTAGGTCGTTTGAAGCTTTTGCGAAGGTACCTTCTGGAATTTCTTTTTCTTGCTCTAAAGTAGAAAGAGCTGCACCAACTATACTATTAGTATCAATTTCAAAGAATTTTCTAAGATTTTCTCTAGTATCAGATCTTCCGAATCCATCTGTTCCTAATACCGTATATCTACCCCCAATCCATCTTTGAATCATTTCTGGAATGGCAGCAATATAGTCTGACACAGCAACCGTGGGAATTTTATCGCCAAAACATTTTGATACATGTGGCAATTCTTCATCGAGATTTAACCTAATATTTCTTTCATGATTTAGACCAAATCTCCTCAACTCACCATATGATGTTACCGACCAAACTTCGGAATCAATATTGTATTCTTTATGCAAAGTTTCTGATGCTTCAAGTACATACTGAAGAATAGGTCCTGAACCCAATAGTCTGATTTGAATATTTTTTTCTGATTGGAATGATTGGATCTTATATGCTCCTTGGATAATATCATTATCAACTCCACTAGGTTTTTTTGGTTGCTGTTGATTTTCATTGTATAACATAATGTAATGAATGACATCCTTATTTTGATTCCACATCTCATCCATTCCATGGTTAATTATTACAGCTAATTCGTAAGCGAAGGCGGGATCCCAAGCCTTGCAGTAAGGCACAGTAGAGGCTGTGAGTAAACTATGACCATCCTGATGTTGGAGTCCTTCTCCGTTAAGAGTTGTCCTTCCAGCAGTTGCACCCATTAGGAATCCTCTAGATCTTGCATCCGATGCTGCCCAAACTTGATCTCCTACTCTTTGAAATCCGAACATCGAATAAAATGTATAAAATGGCATAGTTGGCGAGTTTGAATGCGAATAAGAAGTTGATGATGCAATCCATGTAGCCATTGAGTTAGCTTCTGAAATTCCCTCTTGTATTATCTGCCCAGACTGAGATTCCTTATACCTAAGTAGCATACTATGATCTACAGGAGTATACTGTTGACCTTTAAGTGAGAATATTTCGAACTCACTAAAAAGTGGGTCCATCCCAAAAGTTCTACCTTCATCAGGTATAATTGGGACTACCCGATTTCCAATTTCAGACTTTAGTAAATTTCTTAGAAGTCGCACGAAAGCCATAGTTGTAGAAACCCGCTGCCCTTCTCTAGTTCCATTATCGAATTCTGAAAATACAGACCAATCAGGTAATTTAATGTCTATTTTCTGAGCTATCCTTTTCGGTAAGAATCCACCTAATTTCTTCCTCTTTTCAAGTAAATATTCTATAATTTCTGAATCCTGTTCGGGTATATAGAACGGAGATTTTTCTAGTTCTTCGTCTCCAATCGGGATCCCTAGCGTGTTTCTGTAATCAATTAAATCTTCTAAATTCATTTTCTTTTTCTGATGAGAAGAATTTCTACCCTCGAAAGAATCTATGCCCCAACCCTTCACAGTGTGAGCAAGTATTACCGCGGGACCTTTGGCATTCTCAGCTGCTTTAAATGCAGAATAGACTTTCTTTGGATCATGGCCACCTCTCCTTAATTTTAAGACATCATTATTGGAAACTAATGAAGACATTGCTTCTAATTCCTTATTCCCTGAGAAAAGCTCTGATTTGAATTCATCAGGTTCTAGTGTACTCATTCTTTGCCAGTCACCATCCGTAATTTCTTCCATTCTGGTTAGAAGTTTGCCATCGGTATCTAGACGTAGTATTTTTTCCCATTCAGTGCTCCAAAGAACTTTGATTACTGTCCATCCTGCTCCCCTGTATAGTCCTTCTAATTCTTGAATTATTTTGGAATTCCCCCTCACAGGACCATCAAGACGTTGAAGATTACAATTTACAACTGTAATCAAATTATCTAGATTTTCTCTTCCAGCAATTGCAATAGAGGCAATCGATTCTGGTTCATCCATTTCACCATCTCCTAAGAAGGCGAAGACCCTACTATCCGAGGTATCTGCTAATCCTCTATGATGAAGATATTTCCAAAATCTAGCTTGCATTACAGCTCCCAGCGGTCCGAGGCCCATAGAAACAGTAGGATATTCCCAAAATTCGGGCATTAATCTGGGATGAGGATACGAAGATAACCCGTCACCAGATGACTCCAAGCGAAAATTCAGTACTTGATCTAAAGTTATTCTACCTTCTAACAAGGCTCTAGAGTAAATCCCGGGACTTGCATGACCTTGGAAATAGATTGCATCTCCAATACCATTGAATTCCTTACCTCTGAATATGTGATTGAATGCTACCTCGTATAATGTGGAGCTTGAGGAGTATGTTGAGATGTGCCCACCAATACCATCATTTCTTCTATTTGCATCGGAAACCATTACTGCTGCATTCCATAAAATAATATTTTGAATTTTAGATTCTATGTCAAGATTTCCTGGATAAGGCGAATCTTGGTCTACAGAAATGGAGTTTGCATATGGAGAAATAGGTGAGTTTTTTATTGGGATAGATAAATCCTGTGCTTCATTCATTAATTCATGAAGTAAGAATCTCGCTCTATTGATTCCGTGCGTAGAGGCCACTGACCTTAGGGATTCTAACCACTCAATTGTTTCATCTGGGTCAGAATCTGGTAAATTTTGACGGATGTTTGATGGCATGTGAATCTACCTCGCCTCGTTGGATATAATGGCCACTAAACTCTATTTATTCAATGTTAGAGTACTATATTTTATTATCCTGAGTTTTTATCTGGTCCTATGGTTATCAAATAACACTCATGATTAGTTCTAACTCCTGCTACAGTGATTTGGGAATCTCCCTCAACGTGCCTCATTCCATTCCATCTTTGAACTGTACTAAAAACAGTGTTTCTTCCAGGCAGATTATTAGGGTCAACTTTTATTTCTATGGTAATCTTTTCTACTTCTCCTAGCCATTTTAAAGCCGAGTTAATACTCTTATTCGCAATTCCATGTCTTTGTTCGGAGCTTCTAACCCAATAACCTAGATTCCAATAAGCTTGTTTTGATCTAGTCACTCTATCGAATCCTACTACTCCTAGGATATAATTGTCCCAAGGCCTAATCATCACCCAATGATGAAGGAGTCCCGATCGACCTCGATTTTCTGTTTCTTGAATAAAATCTCTAATCTGATCAGAAATCGATTTATCTGGATTAATCCATGGCATTGCCCTAATAACTTCTGGCCAAGTTTCTTCAAATGCTTCTATTATTTGTTTGGTATACTTTGATGAAGCAGGGCGTAAAATTAAATCTTCATCAATACTTATTGTACTCGTAGCTCTACGAATCAGAGGTTTGTGGATATCCGAAGTACGCACATACCTGCGGACACATCATTATAGATAAGAAATTAGTTAATTCGTTGAAGAGGGGTTTAATCCAATTTGCAACCAAAACGCTCAGAAATAGACACAGCTGATGAGCATGCGCTTTCCAATAGAGGGACGGCATATTGTGCGTATGAACCACAAAACCAAATTCTCCTATTTTCCTCTAGGTGAATTTTCTTTAATTTTTCAACATTAACTATTGCTTGCTTATCAACAATTGGTCTTTCAAATTTAGCCTCACTAATCTTTAGACCCTCTCTTGGTTCAAAAATGGGATTCCAAGTTTGGAAAATAGGACTGGTTCCTTTCAAAATTGGTTGGACTTTATTCATCCAAATTGTCGCCATAGGAGTTGACTGTCTTGATGATGAAATTAGATTAACTGGCGACCAAGATGTTCTATTGGCCGGTGCAAGTCTTTTGTCTGAATGCATTAAAACCGTACTATTCTCATAACTAAAACAATTCAATATATCAAGTTCTGAAGAAAATTCTTCTGATAGAATATCAGAAACTTTGTTGGCTGGAATACCTAAAACAATATGATCATAAAATGTTTTTTTTCCATTTTCTTCAGAGATTGAAAGTTTTTGCCCTTCTTTGTTAATGGAGTTTATTTTTGCAGAAAAGTGGATTTTCGAAACATTCTTTGACAATTTCTGAACAACTTCTTTGGATCCATTAGTAACTCGTTTAACTCCTCTAAATAGAAGTCCTTGATTGAGATAATTTAGAATCACTTCAGCTGGGTATTCCTTTACAGCATCCAAGGTACAAGTACAAATTGCGGCGAATGTTGGATAAAGAAATCCTTCAGAAAAGGGCTTTGAGTAATTATATCTCAATAAATATTCTTCGATAGAGATATTATTTTCTAGACTATTTTTTCCTAGATTTATATTTCTGAACAGTCGAAAGATATCAAATATAATTCTTCTAGACTCGGATTTTATTAGATAGCGAGATTTGACAGCGTAAGATACCTTTTCTGTTTTAATTCTAAGTTCACTATACAATTTCATCAAGGTTTTGTAATAGCCTGGGTAGATTACCCTAAGAGGAACATCAGCTCTTGCTATCTTTCCCTCATGATGTACATCTATGCTATTTGCATCCATTCCTAAAGAAGGATGTCGTTCGAACAATGTAACTTTATGTTTTTTAGATAATAAGTATGCCGCTGTCAAACCTGCTAGACCGCTTCCAACAACTGCTATTGTATGTTTATTGTCACTTTCACCATTCCTAATTTGTTCATATTCTGGTGAATGGAAATATTCCATGATTTGTCGAGATGATATAATGTTAAGAAACTAGTTTATTCGAAGCTAGAATAATTTCTTTATCATCTGGGAAGTTTTTTGTTGCTAAAATAATCATTCTTTCTGTATCTTCTGAACGTCCAATTATTCTCAGTAGTTTTCCTACTGCATAGACTAGGCTATGTCTGGGACCAAGATGAGGGCCCACCTCATCAATCAGTACCGTTGCCTCTGCAATATTGTGATTTGCTGCAGCTCTAAGCGCAGTAAGAAGTTGTCTTTTTACCTCATCAATTGACCATTCCTCTTGCTGCTCCCATGGCCAAAAATTATTTTTAATTACTAATTCACTTTCTGATGGTAGAGGGTTGCTAGTTGCTTTTATTTGTGAAATTTCATTACTCTCTGAGAAATCTGGACTTAGAATGGGTGTCGCTTTAATAATTGGAATTTTATTCTCTTTGGATTCATTACTCTCTGAATTTTGTGAATTGAAATCAACTTTACTTTGTAAATCTTCATCAGCAAAGGCCTTCTCATAATCATCAACCTTTCCATCTCCATCAAAATCCAAGGGATTATTGGAAATGAGTTCATTATTTTTATCCCATGTATCAGAAACATTGAGTATTTCACTTGGAGATTGGATTTCTACGGTATTTGGGGTTTCTGATGTTGGTTGTACTAAATCAATTCTGGTAGGCTCTAACTCCTTAATTTCATGTTCATCTTGAGTTTCAGGAATTTCAAATTTTTTGACAAATTGGGGACTGTCTTCGGGCTTAAGTTCATAATTTTCGTCTATATCTATCTCATCCGTTTGCTCTAATAGGTGAGACATTTGAGGATTACCTAGAATATCTACTTGATCGTCATCAGAATATTGCGCAATATCGACAGATACATCATCAAATGAAAATGATGCTGGAACAATTTCTTCTTGTTGTTCTTCGACATCCTTCATTAGTTCATCTAGTAAATCTGAGGATTGAGTATCATCAACAGTAGAATCCTGTTCAAATGATGGGCGATCTAACTGATAATAACACCTAGTACATACATTAGTTTCTTTCAAGTTTTTGTGTTGACATGCGGGACAAATTATTCCTTCTGTTTTCTCTTTCCTCCATGACTTGAATTTATCAAAGACCATTGTCCCCACCACCTTGAACATCTAACTCGATGAAACTATGCGTTTAATTCTCACCCTAATTTGTTATTACATAATTAGAAGATGCTCACCAGAAATCGTGAAATGCATTCCATCTATCGGCAATTGTGAATAGCAACAAAAGCGAATTGGGAAGTAGCTTTAAGAGAAGCCAGGATTATCAAGAGTTTTTCCTTCGTCTAATTAAATCTGAACTTGAAGACGAGTTATCTATCACTGAAGAAAGGCTGAAAAATTGGTCAAATAAAAAATTAGAGATGAATGGTATTGCTTTATTTGGTTTAGTAGCTAAACCTGATGGATGGTTATTTGGACAACGAATAATCAGATTAAAACCAAATAATGGTGAAAATCTAGGTTTTCAGAGATTTAGGCAGGGAGATATAGTTTTACTAAGTAGAGTTAGTCCAATTACTGAAAAACCTATTGAGGCATTAATTAGTGACAGAAGTAGGAATTCTATTAGAATTGTATTAAATGAGCAGCCTAAAGGAGTTCGTAAAGGAAAATGGAGAATGGATAGAGGGGCAAACAGAATTGCTTTTGATAGGATGAGAGATGCAATAAATTCTACATTTGAAGAGAATGGGAGTGTCCCCCTTAGAGAATTAATAATAGGTAAAGTGCATAGTCCAGCCAATACTTCGACATTAACTCCTGAGCTTGGAGGTATTAAACAAAGAAAGATAATGCGCATTAGAGAGACGTTTTAGTCTCATTCAAGGGCCACCCGGTACTGGAAAAACTCATACTGCGATTAGAATTTTAGAATCCTGGGCGAAAGAAGATTTTGGGACTATTTTAGCAGTAGCAGATTCTAATGTTGCAGTTGATAATCTGTTAGAGGGTTTGTTAGATCGTGGAGTTAGGGCGGTTAGGCTTGGTCAACCAGTAAAAGTTAGAGAAGAATTGAGAGATGCGACCTTGGATGCTAAAATGCAAACTCACCCATTAAGAAAGGATCTAGAACATGAGATTGGGATGATTGAAAAGTTGAGGAGGAAAATAAAAGGAATGAAAGGTAAAGAGAAGGGACTTGCTCATAGGGATCTGAAGAATAGTTGGAAAATTGTTAGAAAGTATGAGTCTCAAATGAGAGACGAGATACTTGATCGGGCACAGATTTTGTGTTGTACTTGTATTGGCTCGGGTCATGAAATATTAGATGGGAGGAGATTTTCTAGGGTGTTGATAGATGAAGCTACTCAAGCGACTGAGCCTGCAAGTCTAGTCCCAATCTCCCGTGGTGCCAGACAGATTGTTCTGATAGGAGATCATAAGCAACTCCCGCCTACAGTAATTTCAAGGCGAGCTGAAAGTGGTGGGCTTGCACGTTCTTTATTCGAAAGAATGGTAGAGATGGGAGTGATACCAATGCTATTGAAAACTCAGTATAGGATGCATCCAATAATTTCTGAGTTTCCAAATTCATATTTCTACTCTGGACAATTAGAAGATGGGGTAAATCCTGATGAAAGAATTGCTCCTAATGGTATATCTTGGCCCGATTGGGAAAATCCAATAGCATTTATTCCGGTAGAAGGAAATGAAGAGATTTCACCGGATGGTGCTTCTAAGGAAAACCATGAAGAAGCTTCTAAGGTAGTTTCAATTCTAGTTGATTTAATTGATGGTGGTAACCTAGAAACAAAAGATATCGGGATTATTACGCCTTATGCCGGTCAGGTCAGAGCAATTCGAGACATGATTCCTGAGTCCCTCCAATCTATTGAAGTTAGAACTGTTGACGGGTATCAAGGTAGAGAAAAGGAAGTAATTTTATTTTCTTGTGTTCGGTCAAATAATGAGGGGAAGATTGGATTCCTATCAGATGGAAGAAGATTAAATGTCGCCCTTACTAGGGCTAAACGAGGATTAATAGTTGTTGGTAATCACAATACCCTTAGGAATGACGAAAATTGGAACAAATGGTTGGAGTATATTTCAGAAAAGAATTTACAAGCTTGGCATCTAAAAGGAGGGATTTGAATGTCGGACCATGATTCTCCAATCTCGCTACATGGTGGAGTTACCATAGCTAAAGCAATAATGACTGAGAAAGATGGTAATGTATCTCTTCCTGAAGGAACAATATTAGCTTCTTCGACGAAGAGAGTTTTATCTTTTCTTATTGATGTAATTCTCGTTAGTTCTCTACTTTTAATTGCTACTGGTGGTGAAATTATTAATGCATTAAACCTGACTCTATGGTTATCTTATGATTTTCATTACTCGCTTGCATATTCGCTAGTACTATTTACTGCTCACTGGCTTTACTGGAGAGTAATTGGAGTAAATTATTCAAGATCATTTGGACAAAAAATGTTTGGAATTGCAGTAATTTGTAATGATGGATCGCAGTTAACTGGCGAAATGTGGGATAAAAGGTCATTTTTGAAATTAAAATTTCTAATTCCTCTAGTAAATATTTATCTTGGCGTATATGAATTTGCAAGAATCTCACAAAGGCATACTCATCAATCAAATTTGGATTTAAAAATTGGTACCGTAGTTGTTCATGCAAACTCACTTCCCCCGGCTTACAGGAGAGAAATTAGATAGTTATGTCCATGGAAGATATATTTGAAAAAATTAAATCTGGAGCTTGTGTAGTCTATCCTACTTCAACACTTCCTGCACTCGGTTGTATTCCAAATTCTAAATCTTTAGATATTCTTTTTAAGATTAAAGAGAGAGATTTTTCTAA
>LURV01000128.1:0-17866 GCA_001629205.1 Marine group II euryarchaeote REDSEA-S30_B12 | reverse complement strand
GTTCCATCGGATGTATACGAAATAATCAGAGATTTTCCTGAGGGTTCGTTAACAATAATTCTGAAATCGAAGACAAAACTGGATTACAGATTAGGCGGTAGAAATGTAGCATTAAGAGTAGTTAGTAATCCAATTGCAAAGAAATTATTGAATGAAGTCGGTCCACTTACTGCAACTAGTGCTAATCTAAGTGGATTTGAACCTGCCAAAAATTGTGATGAGGCTGCAAAAATATTGAATTCTGGTGCTTATACTGTATTGAGTCTAGGCGGAGAATGTGGGGGTGGAATGCCCAGTACTTTGATAGCATGGCACACTGTCTGTGATGCACCCAATTCACCCTATATTGAGGTTGTTAGAGAAGGTAAAGTGAGTAGAAAGGATGTGCTAGATTGGTGGCAGAAGAGGATTTGAAGCAATGGAGAGATGCTGGTCATGTCGCAAGAAGAGCACTTGAAGGGATAAAAAACGAAATTACTGTTGGAAAATCGTGGGATGAAGTAATTGACTCTGCTGAAAGATTTATCAGAAGACATGGCGGAAAGGCTGCTTTCCCAGTTACGATTTCAGTTAACGAAATGGCAGCACATTATACTACAAATTCTGAGTTAACCAAACCCGAAGGAATGGATGAGGAAATGGTATTTGAAAAGGGTGATTTAGTAAAACTTGATATCGGAGCGCATATCAAAGGTGCTCTTGCAGATAATGCATTATCATTTGAGGTTGGAAATGGTGGAAAGCACACTGAACAAATTAAGGCTGCTAAGGAAGCTAGAGATGCTGCAATTGAAAAAATGCATCCCGGGACCCCGTGGCATGTAGTTGGAAGTGCTGCACAACAAGTAGCACTAGATTCAGGTTTTGAGCCAATTAGAAACTTGTGTGGGCATCAAATGGAGAGGTGGAATCTACATACTGGACTCTCCATTCCAATGTACTCTTGTGGAGAAAATAATCCTTCATTTAAGGGCGAAGTAGAGATCGGAGGAGTATATGCAGTTGAGCCATTCAATACAAACGGTAAATCAGGAATGATAGAAAATGTATCTCCTTCAGGATCTTCAAATATACTTAGAGTAACAGGGAATGTGAAAATTAGAAAGGCGCTTTCTAAAGGTAAGCTTAAACCATTAGGGGCAACGATGGCAAGGTATATCGAAGAAAGATACAATACTCTTCCATTTGCAGAAAGATGGGCATTTCCTCTATTAGAAAAGCCGTTTCCTGAGGAAGAAGAAGAATCTAGAAGAAGAAAATGGAAGGCATTAGTGAAGAAATTAACATCAATAAGATTTTTGGAAGTATATGAAGCTCTGAGAGACATTGACGGTGGTACAGTAGGTCAATTCGAACATACTGTATATGTTACTGAAGGTGGACCTGAGATCTTAACAGTTGAGTAATTTTTCTCACAACGATTATCTATCGCCGGCTGTCTGATGATATTGTACAGGACGAAAGGTTCTCGCTGAGTGCATCCCATCCCCTCGCTATTATCTCTCTCCTGTACACCTTTTTCTATTCATCAGAGGTATCTATATTGCCAAAAATCGTAACAAGTATTATTGAAAATAAAATCATTACCATTCCCATTGATTGCTGTATTGAAGGAGACTCATCTAGAAAAATTACTCCCCAAACTATAGTCAATACTGGTTGTACTAGGACGGCAAATGATGTATGTGATCCGGGTAATCTAGGTAATGCATAGGTGATAGCCATCCAACCAAATACCTGACAAACTATTGCTAGGATGAATAACCATTCATGACCTGCCCAGGGTGGTGGAAAATCAATAGGATATATTTCCAATGATTGTAAAGGTAAACTTCCCATTACAAGTAATCCTACAGTTGCTCCTGCTGTAGCATCAAATTGTAATTTAATTGTCGGAGCCATTTGTCTGTTTGCAAATCTGTAAATTATCAAAAAAGATGAATAGAAAAAGGCCCCAATTGTTGCTGCAATAACACCTTTAATTGGACTAGATCCATACGCATTACTATCCCAAATTCCAGAAATAAAAAATAGACCAATCATTACAACGGGTAAAGCCAAAATAATTGATTTGTTAGGTTTTTCACCGAGGAATTTCCAACTGAATAATGTTACTATAATTACTTGAGAGTTTCCTATTAGTGTAGCAATACCCGAGCCAACATAATCGATTGCAGAATGGTAGGCTACAAAATCTAATGCCAAAATTAATCCAGCAAATATGGCAATTCTTCTTGTTCTTGAATCTCTGTTATCTTTTAATTTGAGTAGAAATATTAAGATTATGAATATTGGTAATGCATAAAACATACGAAAAAATGCCCCTGTGAGAGGATTAGCTAAAGAATATGTATAAAATAGAGGTGCGAATGATATTGCCGAAGCACCTGATAGCGCAATTATCATTACTTTTTTTCTTTCAGGTATATTCAAACTCACGATTGAGTCCCTTCATCAAACATAGATTGGAGTTCTCCGCTCTGAAACATTTCGAGAGCAATGTCTGATCCACCAATTAATTCACCATTAATGAATATCTGAGGGATTGTAGGGAAGTCGGACCATTCCTTGAGTGCCGGTCGGGCCCTAGGGTCTGAGAGAACATTTACGCTTGCAAATGTCTCAATGCCCAATTCTTTCGTCAGCATATTAACTACTTGTGCTCCCCTGTTTGAAAAACCACATTGTGGCTGATCGGGCGTTCCTTTCATAAATATTACAATTCTGTTATCATCTACAACTTTCTGTAACTCTTCTTTTGTCCAATTAAAACTCATACTTATTTCTCCTTTTTAGGTCTGCGAATATGTACTCCAAAGAACTCTGATTCTTGACCGTGTGGGTCAAAAACTGTGTCTCCAATATCTTTAGCCTGAGAAGATGTCATGCACTTCAAGTCTAAGGCATGAATTGTATTATTAGCCATGTGAGATTTGAAATGATTAAGTATTGGTTTTTGTCTCTGAAGTGGCCTTAAACCTTCGAAAAAGTTTGAAATGATTCTAACATGGAAATGATCCCCTGTTCCGTGTAAATCAGAAATCTCAACCTCAGCATCAGGTATGATTTTCTTTACTTCATCTATCATCCACTGCTCTGTGACCATGTGCGTCTGTGGTAGATTTGTGATTTTAAACTACGTTTTTATTGATTTCTTTATTTGGACTAAATTTTCACCTATTGATCCCTTAGTATTGATTAAACCTGAGCCCACTACAGCGATATCTACTCCCCAAGAAGAAACTAAATCTGCATTATGATGTTTAATTCCACCATCAATCATCAATTTCGTTTTTTTGCCACCATCTTTGATCTGTAAATCGATTATCCTTCTGAATTCTCTTACTTTATGCTCCACGCTAGGCATAAATGATTGACCCCCTTTTCCTGGAACTACTGACATAACTAAAACTAAATCTAAATTTGGTACCAAAGGTAATACTTCAGCGATATCTGTTTCTGGATTAAGGACGCATCCTACTTTTGCTCCGTAAGAATGTGCTTCACTAATTAGATTTGGGAAATTATTTACAGCTTCTACATGGCAGATTATCATATCGGCGCCTGCATCGATGTATTGCTTCCAAGTTAATTCTGCATTAGTAATCATCAGATGACAGTCAATAAAAGCTTCATCACCCAAAAAATCTCTTACCGATTTTATAATGGCGGGTCCGAATGTTATTGTCTTATTAATTACCCAATTTCCATCCATGATATCCATATGGAACCATTCTATCCCGGCTTTGACTGCTTCACCTAATGTTTCTCCTAATTTACAAAAATCTGCGGTAAGTATGCTCGGAGTAATTTCCATGATATTCATTAATACCGGAGAGGTCATAGTTTGTGAAACTCTCGGATATGAATTGATTCCAATACACAGATTCATACATTAGATTCCTTCAGGTGTGTTTGGTGTGTCGATGGGAGAGGTAGTAGAAGTAAGTGATTCGGACTTTGATTTGGTGACGAAAAATAATGATTGGGTACTCGTAGATTTTTGGGCCCCTTGGTGTGGACCGTGTAAAATGATAGCTCCAGTCCTTAATGAGATAGCTCAAGAAAGAGAAATCACTATTGCTAAGGTAAATACAGATAGTAATCCCGTTAGTCCTGGTAGGTTTGGGGTCAGGGGGATACCTGCTCTACTGCTATTCAATAATGGAGAAATGATTGATAGAATGACGGGTGCAATGCCCAAACAAAATATGGATGCTTGGCTAGATAAGTACATGTCTTAAAATAAATGTTAATATAGTCACTTTTATTTTAACATCATCCTAAGTTCTTCTACTGAACGCTGTTCATCAAAATATACTACTTCTAAAGAGTCGAATAACTCTGAGTCTCCTATTTCTTCGACTAAAGGTAAAATTTTACTATATGTTTCAACAGCAATACTTTCAGTCTTGTAAGATTCACTTAGCATTTCTTTATAATCTGAAGTATGTAAAATAGGAGTTGTATCTCTTTCTGTAATTGCTACTCCGTCCAATTTAACTAAAGCAGCACGAACAACAGAGGCATGTGTAACTGATTCAGTTACCTCATTGTTGAAGTGTGAACTTAGATGGAGTCTATGGATTCCTGAAACATATGCTGAATAATGTGCATACATCGCTATTGCTCTAAGTTCCCAAGCCAATGCTTTATTCAAAGCTTCAATTAGTTCACTGGATGACATGAATCCGCAAGTGAGGGCATATGATTTGAATTCTACCAGTAATTGTGGCATTGGTTCCGTAACATATGAGACCGAGGTTAATTTCGGAGTGTTATGCAGGCATACGAAGAACTGCTAGACCGGATGAAAGAAATTGACTTGATTGGACAAATTGGAAGTCTACTAAGCTGGGATCAAGAGGTATTGATGCCAAGTAAAGCAGCTAAAATTAGAGCAGAACAGCTTGCCTGGATTTCAAAAACGGGGCATGAAAATATTACAGAACCTAGAATAGGCATTCTATTGAAAGAATTAGAAGGATATTCTGATTTAAGTGATATTGAAAGAGCGAATATAAGACTGGTTAGAGAATCTTACGATAGATCTACGAAATTACCTACTGATTTCGTCGAAGAAATGGCAAAGCATAGATCAAAATCATTAATCTCTTGGACTGAAGCTAGAGAGAAAGATGATTTTGAAATTTTTAGACCGGATCTGGAATTAACTCTAGAGTTCGCCAGACGAAAAGCTGACTTTTTGGGTTTTGAAGAAGAAAGGTATGATGCTTTGTTGGATTTGTATGAAACGGGCTTAACTATCTCTAAACTGGACCCATTATTCAAGGGCCTCAGGGATAATATCTCTCCAATCCTAAATGCAGTAATTAATCTAAAAGATAGAGATGATTCACAGTGGTTTGAAAATATTAATTGGGATTTAGAAGGGCAAGAAAGATTGAGTCAAATTGTCTCAGAGTCTATAGGATTTGATTTTTCTTCTGGTTGAAGAGATACTTCAACTCATCCTTTTTGTGGTGGCCCTAATCCTGATGATGTTAGATGGACAACCAGATACAGTAAAAAAAATCCTTTCAGCTCACTTTTCGGATCAATGCATGAGACTGGACACGGAACTTATGAACAAGGTAGACCTAGAGAATTAGATTTTCAACCTGCAGGGAAAGCTAATGGATTGGGTATTCATGAAAGTCAAAGTAGATTATGGGAAAATCAAGTAGGAAGATCTAGGGAATTCTGTACTTGGTCTCTTCCCCTATGGAAGGAATGTTTTCCTGAAAATATGAAAGACAGAGATGAAAATGATCTTTGGATGGCAGTAAATTCTGTTAAACCGGGACTGATTCGAGTAGATGCTGATGAAGTGACATATAATCTTCATATTATGATAAGATATGAAATTGAGAAACTATTGATTTCAGGAGAGTTGGGAGTAGATGAGTTACCAGATTTTTGGGATGATATGTATGAAAAATATCTTGGAATTAGACCTCCTAATTATTCTAAGGGAGTTCTACAGGATATTCATTGGTCCATGGGGGCATTTGGTTACTTCCCGACATACACACTTGGCAATCTGTATGCTTCCCAACTTCTTGACGCAGCTAAGGATGATTTACCCGATTACAATAAAAATATCATTGATGGGAAATTTGATGATTTGTTGGGTTGGATGAGAAATAAAATTCATAACAGAGGTAGTATTTTGAGACCTGATGAATTAATCGAAGAGGCTACGGGAATTCCACCGTCAACTGATTCATTTGTCAATTATCTTACTCAGAAAATTAAAATTTTATATGAGATTTAACATGATTCTAATGACTGTGATATAATGGAAAATATAGTACTAGAAAGTATTGTTTCATTTTCCAGAAAATTGAATGGAGAGTGTACAATTCTAAAAATCATAGATGGTTATGTTGTAGCGGGATCGAAATCTGGAAATATTGTTTGTTGGAAAATTGAATCTGGAAAGGAAATATGGAATTTATACTTTGACGGCCCGTGCTCAGATATAGATAATAGTGGAGAGAATATTTTTATCACAGAATCTGATAAAGTCCACTGTATTGAAATTAAAAGTGGGATCAGAATTTGGAGTAAATATATAGGAGGTGTTAGTGACTATTTATTTGCTGAAGAAGATAAACTATGGGTTACTAGTTCAACTTACGCCTTTGAAATTCAAGATTATGAAGATTCTAATGTATTTTTGTTTGATGCAGAGGGCGAAATTAAAGAACGGTGGGAAATTAGTGGGAAGGCTTGGTTCATCTTCGTAAAGAATAAGGTTGCATTTGTGGGATTAAGTGGAAGAAATGGATATGGAGAATTGAGGATTGGGTCTTCTGCTAAATATATTGAATTAGAAAATGATGGGTCAATAATTGCCGGCGATTATTCCAAAATTGATGAAGTCTGTTTAGGCCATTCTAATGGGGGGATAACAATATTTAATGGTAACAAAATAGATTCTTTTTTCTATGATCAGCAAATTAAGTCTGTACTAACTGATGGTGGATGGATTGCAAGTTTTGAGTCTGGAGAGATAGTTTCCAATAGGAAATTGGGAGATTGGCAAATCAATGTTAGTGGAATAATTGACTTTATTTCTTTTGGGCCATCGTTGAATGAAAATAATACTATTTGGTCTTCAGTTTGGAATGATTGTTCTTACTTAAAAATTATTAACGAAATAACTGGAATTATTGAACTTGAGATGGAGCATGGTCAGAGGATAGTAAAAATTCATATCCATGATGAAATAATTGCTCTCGGAGATATTGAAGGAAAAATTATGATTCTAGAAACTAAGGTTATTAAAAATAGAATAGACAATCACGGAGAAGATGGAAATAATGCTGAAAAAAGGGCGCTAGTCAGAAATAAGATACAAAAGCTACTCCGCGATTAATTTGCAGTGGAAATAAGCTCTTCTAGACCTTGATTTCCGTTGTACTGCGCCTAATTTCAGGAAAAGTTTATGAGCCGAGTACGTTCCTGTGAATTTTGCCGCTTCAGAGGAGTGGTGTGAGGGCGTTTCGACGCAACTCGCGGGCCACAGAAACCGAACCCCAAATTTGGGGCGGTAGAACTGATTAACGAAAGAAAATCAGGTATTAGTTAATTTCATCATGTGGATGAATTAACAGTAGCAAAATAATTGGAATAATCTGGACGCAAGAAAAGAGGAAAGCAAGTAAAAAGCTACAGAGGTACACGTACAATTAGGGAGGAGACAATCTTTGAGTACGATCGTGGGAACAATCGGAATAAAAGCCGTGCGAGAAAACGATACAACAAGAGCGGTGAGAACCGTGGAGGAAGTAGTACTGATTCGTGGAAATAAGTAAAATGAAAAAAATATAGAAATAAACGAATAAGAGGAAAAGAAAGAGATTTCAGGAACACAAGTAGTTCCCTATGAATCTGGCGACTGAGTACGTCACCCGGGAAGAACCGGGCCTTCGGGCCCGGAACCGACCGGACCCTGCGGAGTTAACAGGGGGGAAGCTCCCCCATGTGCTGAACCCCTGTTGCTCCCACCTTTATTTCACTGGTCCTATAATTTCTCCTAGAAGATTAATGATAAATTTCTAATCTTTAGGCCCAATCATTTGTTCTGGTTTGACCCATTCATTAAATTGGTCTTCTTTCACAAGTCCCAGTTGGGTTGCACTTTGTCTTAAGGTTAGATTATGCTCATGAGCATTCTTTGCAATCTTTGCTGCATTATCATATCCTATATGTGGATTAAGTGCGGTAACTAGCATTAGAGAATTTTCAAGATGTTCAGAAATTTTCTCCTTATTGGCCTTTAGTCCAGCTATGCACTTATCCGAAAAAGAATAACATGAGTCTGAAATTATTTTAACACTGTGAAGAAGATTATGGATTATCATTGGTTTGAAAACATTGAGTTCAAAATTACCCTGTGATCCACCAATTGTTATTGAAGAATGATTTCCCATAACTTGACAACATACCATTGTCAAAGCTTCTGATTGAGTTGGATTTACCTTTCCTGGCATAATACTGGAACCTGGTTCGTTAGCTGGAAGAGCAAGTTCACCAATTCCACATCTTGGTCCAGAGCCAAGCCATCTAATGTCATTGGCTATTTTCATCAATGATGTTGCCAATGTGTTTAGAGTTCCAGAAGTGGCTACAATTGCATCATGAGTAGCCAGTTGGACGAATTTATTGTCTGCAGATATAAACGGTAGTTCTGTCTTATCTGCAATTTTAGATGCTACCATATCTGCAAACCCTGACTTGGTGTTTAGCCCAGTTCCTACTGCGGTTCCTCCAAGTCCAAGTTGCATTAAGTCTAAAACTGAGTTTTCTATTCTGATTATATTATCATCCAACATAGACACATAGCCACTAAATTCTTGACCTAGGGTTAAGGGTACTGCATCCATTAAGTGAGTTCTACCAATTTTTACTATTTCACTGAACTCTGATTGTTTATCTGATAATGCATCTCTCAGGTATTTTACTGATGGAATTAGTGTTTTAGTAATTTCTTCAGCTGCAGCTATATGCATCGCTGTAGGAAAGGTATCATTACTTGATTGAGCCTTATTTACATGATCATTAGGGTGTACTGGGAATTTACTACCTAGAGTTCCACCACTAATTTCAATTGCCCGATTTGCAATTACTTCATTTGCATTCATATTAGTTTGAGTTCCCGAACCTGTCTGCCAAATTCGTAGAGGGAAATGATAATCTAACTTTCCGGAAATCACTTCTTCGCATGATTTTATTATTAATTCGCCAACTTCCTTATCTATTTCTTCGAGTTCAATATTCACTTCTGCGGAAGCCATTTTCAATATTCCAAATGCCTTAATGATAGAACGTGGCATTCTATCCTCACCAATATTGAAATTTATCAATGATCTAGCTGTCTGTGCTCCATAATACATTTTAGCTGGTACTTCAACTTCACCCATAGTATCTTTTTCTATCCTAATGTCTCCATCTTTAGATGAAGCAGATTTTTGTATAATCTCTTCTTTCTTTTTATTCCTACCGTTTCCACCAGATAGTGATTTTTCAATCATTTTTGATATTGTTGCGGAACGTCCGCTTCCTCTACCTTTTCCTATCCTAGCATCTAATCTTCGTGCTAAATCTTCAGGGATACTGACAGTAATTATTCTTCGGTTTCCTACTCTATGTTTGCCCATAAATATACTATTAATAAGTTATTAATAAATATTTTTATTCAAGATTTATTTCTTCGACTTTAATTATTTTTTGAGGAGTAACGGGTTTATCTCCGGGCATGGTCTCAGTATTTTCTATGGACTTTACAACATCCATTCCCTTCATTACATGTCCAAATACAGCATGATTTCCGTCTAGCCATGGAGTTGGCACTGTAGTTAGGAAGAATTGAGATCCACCACTATCTCTACCAGCATTAGCCATTGAGAATATTCCTGGCTTATCGTGTTTCTTTGCTAGAGCAGATGGTTCGCATTTAATTTTCCATCCCGGGCCGCCTGTTCCCGCTCTTCCATTATGTGGATCTCTTGAATGAGGACAACCGCCCTGAATCATAAAATTACTAATGACTCTATGGAAATGTAGTCCATCATAAAATCCATCATTTACTAGTTTCAAGAAGTTTCCCGTAGTTTCTGGGCATTCGTCGGTGTAGAGTTCTATGGTAATATCTCCTGCGCTTGTTTTCATATGTACAACTTTATTCATGATTACTCGAATGCAAATTAGTTCAAAGCATATTGCATCTGATGAGTTCAGAATCCTAGAATTAAGAAATTACTGAGCCGGGTAGTAATTTTTCCTTAACTTCAATAAGTGAAACTGTACCATCTGGTTTCAGAGCTCCAAGAATTAAAAATTCTGATATGAATCCTGTAGGTAATGTTTTCTCTCCTAAATTTATCGCAGCAACAATCGATTTTCCTAGAAGCTCACCTCGAGAATAATTTGTAATCTGTGCAGATGTCCATAGTCTCCCAATCTTTTCTCCAAAATCTACTTTTATTTTGTAGGATGGTTTTCGCATTTCTGGAAATTGATGGACTTTTATGATTGTACCAATTCTCAAATCTAAGGAAAAGAATTCTCCAATACCGATATATTCCTTACGTTCCAACTTAGAGGGGTGATAACGCTCGGAATCGGGATTTATATCGTGTTGACTCATAAAATTAATCTCCGGTAATATCTGATTTAGTTATCAAAGGAATTAGCTTTATTCCTGCATTTGAAAATGATTTTTTACCGCCTTCTTCTCTATCAAGAATTGTAATACAGGCTACTACATTACAACCTAATTCAGACAGAATTTTAGCAGCCTTCAGTGCTGAACCGCCAGTTGTTGTTACATCTTCTAGTAAGATTATTCTATCATTTTTATTTATTGTTGATCCTTCAATCCCTGGTGGATTTCCGGTTTTTCTTCCACCCCTGCCCTTAGCCTCTTTACGGACGATGAATCCTTTCATTTTTGAACCTCTACCAGCCTTAGCAATTACAACCCCAGTAAGAGGTACTGCTCCTAATTCTAGACCGCCTACCGCATCAATTGGAGCTAATTTTTCTATTTCTGAATGAATTAAAATTCCTAGTAAATGAGCCGATTCGGGGTCCATCATTACTGGTTTCATATCAAAAAAATGAGAGCTTTGTCTGCCACTTGCTAGGGAAAGCTAAATCTCTCACATTTTCAATTAAATTTAGCTTCGCCTGATGGAGACTAATTGTTGTCATTAATTTTTTGAAGACAAACAATACGATGAAGGTTGTTATTAAATTATAAAAAAAGCTCAATTATAGTGAATGTTATTGGGCGGTCGGACCTTGCATAGGAGTATTTGAGGGAGTGCGAGGAAAGATGACGGGGAAATCAATTATTGATCATAATAGACTCGTATCAGAATATGATTTTTATCATGAAGATTTAGAAAATAAAATAGAAGAAGTATACAAGATAGGTACTAGGGCTAAATCCTTAGGATTAGATTTTGAAAATAGTGTGGAAATCCCGAGAGCTTCAGATCTAGCTAGTCGAACAGAAAAACTTCTCGAAGATCCATATCTTTATCCTGATCCTGAAGATTCTGAAAAAGGACCCCTTCGGATTGAAGATAAATTAAGAGAAATGCTGATTCAATATGACAGAGAAACAGCAGCAATTCAGATTTCTTTGTTTGTAACTAGAGAAATGAATAAACAAACTGGTGACAAGAGAAGGTCAATTGATTCTGGTTTAAGAGTTGGATTAGCTGTACTAACTGAAGCTGTCTTAGTTGCTCCTCTCGCTGGAATTGGTGATGTTAGAATACTGAATAATGTAGATGGTAGTGATTTTCTTTCTATTGATTTCTGCGGACCAATTAGGGCGGCAGGTGGTACGGCACAAGCCTTAGGAGTATTAATTGGAGATATTCTTCGTAGAGAATTAGGAGTTGGAAAGTATAATCCTACGGATGCCGAGATTGAGAGAGTTAAGGAAGAATTTGGTCTTTATAGAAAGGGGTTGCAATTTAGACCATCTCCAGATGAGACTGGGACAATTGTTAGTGCCTGCCCAGTAATGATCAACGGAGAAGAAACTGAGAAAATTGAATGTGCAGGCTTCAAAGAGGTAAGGAATGTAGTAAACATAAATGGAACTTATAGAACAAGAGTGAGAGGTGGAGTAATGCTAGTTATTGGAGAGGGGCTCTGTCTAAAAGCTCCTAAAGTGCAAACTCATACTGAAAGATTGGAAGTACCAGGATGGGAGTTTATTACTCATTTTGCCAACAAAGGAAAAGTTTTGACCAAGGAAGATGGTTCGGATAAAAGTAGAATAATTCCCAAAAATAATAGGTATATGGGAGATGTAATTGCTGGAAGGCCTATTTTTGGTGAGCCTTGTCATCCTGGTGGGTTTAGACATAGATATGGTAGAAGCAGGGCAACTGGTTTGGCAGCAGCTGGTTTGAACCCTATTTCAATGACTGCGATGGGGGGGTTTCTCTCTGTTGGTACGCAGATGAAAATAGAGCGTCCCGGTAAGGCTTGTGCCGTTACACCCTGTATTGATATTGAAGGGCCGAGGGTACTGTTAGATGATGGAGAATTCTTACTTATTCGAACAGAAGAAGAATGGGATGAAGTTAAAAATAGAGTAATATCTATTTGGGATTCTGGAGAAATTCTTCTAGGATATGGGGAATTTTTAGAAAATAATAAAAATTTAGTTCCTGCTTCTTATACCAAGGATTGGTGGGCATCTGATTTAGCAGAAGCTGTAGATACTCCAGAAAAATTATCTAAATTAGGGGAAATATTATCAAAGAAAGTGGAAGATTTTCCGCCTGGATTACCTTTTAATGGAGCTATAAAAAGAGGTGGAGAAGATAAGGTTGAAAGAGAGTGGAGAAGAGTAAATTGGGATAGATATCTTAGAAGTTTAGATATTGGTTGGAGTGAAGTAACTAAAATTTCTGAACATTTTGGTTGTGCAATACCTCCGCCATGGAATTATTGGTGGTCGGACTTACCGATACAATTTATTCCAAAGCTGATTTCTGGATTAGAAAAAATGGTGATTAAGGATGGAAGTTTGATTCTTCGAGGCGTTGTAAATGGGTGGTCTAAAGAAAAAAATGATTTGGGTTTAGTAAATGAAGAAAGTACGTTATTGAGTGATTTGCCTAGGTGGACAGAAGTTAATTCTCATGGAATTATAAAATCCTCACTAATGACTTTGGGGATTGAACATAAACATATTGAGAGTGATATTGTAATTCCAAAATATTGGGAAGGATTAATTGAAACTTTGGGATTTGAAATAGTTGAAGATAAGATTATAAAAAATTCTGAAATAATCGATATGATTTCTTCTCAGATTTTGGAACTTGAGGATACAAAATTATCACTAAATTCCGAACAAAATGGAGTTAAAAATTCTAATTCACTGTATTCTAAACAACTTCTTGAAAATTATGAGGTTGAAAGATCTTTAATGGTAATTAGGAGAATTTCCAAGTATAGATGGGAAGACGCTGTTCCATGTAGGATAGGTGGAAGAATGGGTCGACCAGAGAAATCGGACATTAGGAAAATGAAACCAAAAGTACACTCTCTTTTTCCATTAGGAGAAAATGGTGGCCCTCAAAGATTATTCTCGCATGCTGCCTCTAAAGGACAAATCAGAGTAGAGTTAGGAATTAGAATTTGTGAAAAATGTGGTAAGGAAACTCCCCACCTAATTTGTCATCATAAATCTGAATTTTCTAGTAGAAGCGAATGTGGTGGCAGGACTAAAATTCAGAAAGGAAGGAATAGACAGTCTAGAAGATTGGGGGTCCGAACTACTGTAGATATAGGCTCATTATTAGAAACGAAGAGTAATAATTTGGGATTGGAGAGGATACCTAAGAAGATAAAAGCGGTAAAAGGATTGATATCTGAGGAGCAAACTCCTGAACCAATAGAAAAGGGTATTTTAAGAGCAATTCATGATATTTCTGTATATAGAGACGGTACTGCAAGATATGATATGAGTGATGTACCAGTAACTCATTTCAAACCAATTGAAATTAGAACTTCTTGGAAGAAGCTTAGGGATTTAGGGTATATTAATGATATATACGGTAATTCACTAAATTCTGATTTTCAAATAGTGGAGTTATTTCCTCAAGATATCATTCCTTCACTTAAAGCTAAAGATCACTTGCTTTCGACATGCATGTTTATTGATGATTTATTAGTAAGATTTTATGGTTTAGAGCCATTCTATAATGTAAAAAGATTTGAAGATATTGTTGGCCATATAGCAATTGGATTAGCTCCTCATACCTCTGGTGGTGTTGCATGCAGAATAATTGGATGGAGTGCCGCATCTGCAGGATATGGACATCCACTTTTTCATGCAGCTAAAAGAAGAAATTGTGATGGTGACGAAGATAGTATAATGATGTTACTTGACGGATTACTAAATTTTTCTAATAGAATTCTACCTATCGGAAGAGGTGGAAAAATGGATGCTCCTTTGGTACTAACTACCAGATTAAATCCTAGTGAAATAGATAAAGAAGCTAGAAATGTAGATTGTAGCTGGAGTTATTCGAGCAATTTCTATGAATCTACATTGCAGCAACCACATTCAAGAGAAGTAAGAAATCTTGTAGATCTGGTAGATGATCGACTTGGTACTATTGGGGACATAAGGGGATATGGATGGACTCATGATTCTGGTGATTTAGATTCTGGACCAGAGAATTCATCCTACAAAACATTAGTATCCATGGAAGATAAAATGCTTAGTCAATTAGAGTTGGGGAGAAGATTGAGGGCTGTAGATGCTAACAGAGTTGCAAAACAAGTAATTGAGTCTCACTTTCTCCCTGATTTAAGGGGTAATCTAATGGCATTTACTCGTCAGAAGGTACGATGTGTAAAATGTGGTAAATCATACAGAAGGATGCCACTAGCTGGAAAATGTATTCAATATTCAAGAATGTCATCTGGTTTTGGTACTGGGGAAGGGGGTTCCGCATGTGGTGGAAATGTGATTCTGACTGTCTCGGAAGGAGCTGTGAGGAAATATATCAGAATTATTGATGATCTTATTAATAATTATGACATTGATGATTACACGATGCACAGAGTTGAGTGGATGAAATCTAGTGTTGATTCGTTATTCAACAATGATAAAGTAACCGTGATGACTCTTCAAGATTTCATATGATTAGAAGTAGCTAGCAATAATACCAAATAAATCTCCGATTAATAATAGTGGTACTAAAGATAGGAAAAGATAGACGATAAATGGGTGTTTACTTGCTACCCATGCACTTTCAATTCCCTTAGACTTGAGTATATTCTTTTTTTCTTCTATTTCATCAAACATAGAATAGTTAGTTTTTGGTAAAATTCGATTTATTTCTTTGATTTCATCCTCTTCTTCCAATATTTCAGTTAGTATCCATACAGGTTTCGATCCAATTTCATCGATTGGTACTTTTACAGAATGCCACGCCATTATTATATCATGTCTGGAAGAGATATTACCGTTCTTGTAATTATAAAAAATTAATACTGGAGGGGCTAATAAGAAAACCAAACCTGCCCATACAAACATTACCAATGAGGGCGGTAAACGAAATAGAATTTCTCCTTGCATAAATAGTGGTTCTGGGATGAATTTCCATGAAGGAAAAGTTATTGTCAGTAGTATCAAAGCCTTAACATCTGCTCCACCTTGAATAATTTTTGATTTCCAAGCAATGAGATATAGTGAAATTATCAGCATTGATAGAATTAAAGTCCACCATAGGACTGTCTCGGGAGATTCTTCTCCTAAAACAAGAGAAATAAAATCAGTATTTTGATTTTCAAGTGCTCCACCTATTATTCCTACTAATCCAATTAAGTATAGAAAAGCTAATGAAAACTCAAATTTCTTCCACTCGAGGATATTTTTAATTTGGGGGATTTCAAAAAATGCAATGGAAAATATGGCTAACAATGCAGCGATCATATAAAAATTAGATATTGAGGTACTAACTAATATCATTTCTAAAAATAGTAAAAATACAAAGATTACTGACCAATTCAACCAGTGAGAATCTGGAACCATTAAATTGTCATAATCAGATTTTGCTGCAATTGCCATGCATATAACTAGAGCAGAGACTCTAACAATTGCTATTATCGAAATTATCTCCATAATACTTCCATTATCCAGTTCCAGTTGCTTGGAATAATCCGACAGAAGTCTCCAAAACCCAAGCTGCGCCTGCATTAGCTAGTCCTGCAACCCACATCATCTGAATCATTTGTCCCAAAACCAAAGAAGTACCTCCACCCTTAATTCTAGCAGTAATTAATCCAAGAACTACGATCGATATTACAATCAAAATAGAGCCAAGAATTTGAAAAATTTGTATATTCTGTTCAACTCCTCCGGTTTCTGTCAAAACAGGTAGCGCTACGTCGACTCCACCAGCGGCAGTCCCAACTTCTCCACCAGCATCTACTAGTCCTTGGGCTACCTGAGCTATGGTTTCGCCAAGACCAGCAATAATAGAAGTGGTGATATTTAATGCAATAATCATTGCAATTAGAAGTCCATATGAGACACTTCTCATTACACCTGCAGAGATTTGCCTTCTTTGCCTTAGTCCCAATAGATTAGTAGTACTTTGAGAAACTAAATCACCTACTAGTCCTGCTTCTCCAGTCGAAGCAGAGCCTTCAATGAATACTCTTGTAAATCTAGATACTAGCATGGAATTATTATCAGCCGCAAACCAATCCCATGAATAATCACTGTCTATTCTCATTGAAAGTCTCTTTTCTAAGTTTGAAATTGAATCATCTAATGCTCCAAAGTCGATACCTGCCAATGCTTTGACCATAGCACTAGGTTCCTGAGCTCTGGCTTGTGCGGTTCCACCGAACGCTCTGATGAATTCAGGAAATGCTTCGTCTCTTCTTCTGACTCTGGATTCTTCTTGAGCCACTAATAAGGCTGGAGCCATTAATGGAGTAGCTAAAGCAGCTAAGACTAATATTCCAATAATATTCCAATTATCAAAAAGCCATGAAGATCCTATAAATAGAAAGATTCCCAGTAAAATTAAAACTTCAATAGTGCCGAAAATAGCAGCGAAAATCCAAGCCCTCCTCATATCAACAGCTTGAGTAGTATTAAATCCATGCTTGGCGAATAAATCTTCATGTGGAATTACCAAGGTAAAAAGATACCATGCCCCTACTTGGAGTAGTGCGAAAAGTACTCCAGTCAATAATACCCATCTAGACCTTATAATTATCTGGAAGATGTTATCATCTGCTCCTCCAGTTTGGAATAGAATTAATTGGAGTCCTGCTACTACAAGTAATAGAAGTCCGGTTGTGGTTAGGGAAACAAAAGTCTCTCTAAGAGTGTCGAGCTGTTCAATTCTTGCGTCATAAATTGTATTGTAATTCTGTTCGAATGTCTCATTCTCACTTTTGAAGAATTCACCAATAGGTTGACCCACTTCAACAGAGAAGGCCATTCTATCTAGAAAGTCGCTCCAAATAGCTGAAGGACTCTGTTTTCCTACAATTCTTGCAGCTTCTGGTAGGTTGGTATGCCATTTAGTTACTAATGTCTCAATCGCTTGAATTTCATAGGCTAAAGCTCCGTAATCTCCCATTTCTTTCAAAACATCGAACATCCCTTTCTCTGCAGATTCCCCCATTGATAAAATTCCCATTCTAGTCATGAACATGTGCATATCTTGTTCAATTTCTATGGCAATTGCTGATGTTTGGGCAATTGGATAAGCTATAGTGGCTCCAAATGCTAATAATCCAAATGTAAACATAATCAATAAACCACCTACTGTACCAATGATATCTACAACTG
>LURV01000127.1 GCA_001629205.1 Marine group II euryarchaeote REDSEA-S30_B12 | reverse complement strand
CTCTGATAGTCTGTCTTAGCATTCCTGCGCCTCTTAAATCGAAGGCGTTGATTTTTTCCTTTAGCCATTATTCCTCAACTCCTAGTGAAATTCCACTCAATTCAATATTCCTCTTCATATCTGCAATAGAACGGTATGAGCCGCCTTTTGCTTTTCTATAATAAAATCTGTATTCTGATGGATTTAGAGCTCCATCTGATCTTAATTCCTTAAGTGATTTTCTTTGAGCTCTTATCCTAGACATCCATCTGTTCTTTTTTGGAGTTCTGGAATTAGAGCTTCCTTTTCTCGAGCCCGGGCCTTTTCTACGACCTTTAGATTTCTGAATCTTAATTTTTCTGGCCCTAGAACGACTAGTGCCCACAATAGGTTTGGCCTTGATTACTCCATCTTCAATTAATTGTCTAATATCATTCTTTTGAACTGCATTAGTAACCTCATCTAAGTAATCTGGATCAATCCAAACTCTATGAATGCCGACATCCCTACCTTCCTTTCTAGAAAGGATTTTTGCAGCCATCTTTTTCTGGTTTGTAATCATCATTGTAAATCGCCCTTCCTTTCCATTCTTCTTCTATTCAGAATTCGTAATCCTAAGTTATCTGCTCTGTCGTGAATCCTAAATCTTTTTCTATTTCCTACTTTAGATCCAATCCTAACTGCCTGCCTCTCAGGATCTAGTCCATCTAATTCAAATTCATTATGAACTAAAATTTCCTCAAATCCTGACGGATGAAGTCCTCTAGCTGAAGCTATTTTTCCATATCCAACTCTAGCCATAGGGGATCTATATTTCCTATTCTTTCTCATTTTTGAGTCATTACCTTTGGGCTTTCTGTATCCTGTTTTAGAAAGTCTCCGATATCTGAACCACTCTTGTCTTCTAAATTTGGGTTGCTTTTTACTCTGAAATTTCCTTACAGAGAGAGCATCAAGTGTTACATCATCCAATATAGGTTTCTGCTTCGAAGTATGGAAATCATCCCATTCTTCGAATTCTTCGTCTTCATAATCATCATCATATTCATCTTCGCTGTAATCTTCATCAGAATTATCTTCATCTTGAGTAGATTCTTCATCGGTATTTTCTTCATCTTGGCTAGATTCTTCTTCGGTGGATTTAGTTATTTCTTTTTCTGATTCAAGCAATCTTTGGACCAATTCAGCTTTCTTACCTGAAACTTTGAGATTTCTTTCTTTCAAGATTTCCTTTAATTCTTTGAGTGTTAAATCTTCATAATTCATTTTCTCACCTCATACTCCCTTGGAAACGATATAAATTCCATCTTGGAATACTCGTGGATCTCTCTTTTTTACCTTACATGCTAGTTCTATATTTGCTGCAGTTTGGCCAACCTTTTCTCTGTCTGCCCCTGTGACTATTACATCCGATTTATTTTCAATTCTTACTTCTACTTCTGATGGAGTCCATGGTAAATTGGCCCTACGAGGGACTTTTTCTCCTAACATATTTGTGATGATGAAAGCATTTCCTTCGACCTTTAATGTCATGGGAAAATGACTGAATACAGCCTTTAACCTATATTCAAAACCGTTTTCTATTCCTTCAATCATATTTCTAATATGAGCTGCCCATGTTCCAGCTAGTGCTTTTTCGGATCGGCGCGGAAGCGGACAGAATACTTTTAGCATATTATTTTCATGGGAAACTACTAATTTGTTGTGATAAAATTCTCTTGAAAGGGATTTTCCATCTTTGGAAATAGTTACTATTGGCCCGTCTAGACTAATATTTACGTCATCTGGAATAGAGATATCATGTGAAATCTTATCTAATTTTGGCATATTCATTCCTCCTAGAAAACATAGGCAAGTAAGCGCCCACCAACTCTCTCCTTCTTTGCATCGAAGTGATTCATAATGCCTTGATTGGTTGTTAAAATTAGTAATCCAAAATCCCTAGCTGGCAGGTATCTAGATTCCCACTTATCAAAATCTAATCTCTTGACTGAATGGCGTGGTTTTATAACTCCACATCTGTTTATAGCCCCAATTAGTTCTATTCTGAATGCACCGCCTCTTCCATCGGATAATTGTTCATACTCTCCAATGTATCCAGATGACTGCATTATGTCCAGCATACTTGAAAGTAATTTACTAGCTGGCCTAACTGTAACTTCATATTTTCCAGCGGTTTCTGCATTGTATATCGTTGTAAAAGCATCATTTAATGGGTCAAACTGCATATTAATCACCTCATGAATATTTCTTAAATCCTATATCTGGAGCTACATCTCTGAAACATTGCCTACAAAGACGTAAACCATGACGTCTAATCATTCCTCTTCTGCGTCCGCATCTTCTGCATCCACTTGTCCTTCCAATACTCTCTCCGTGATCTCTAGCCATTGCTCAGTCCTCCACTATATTTAGTCCAAATTTATCAACGAACCATTCTTTTGATTCATCCCTACCAATCATATGAGATTTAGGAATTCTTGATTTGTTTCTTCTTTTTCTTGAAACTCGATGGCCTGGCCTTTCTAAAACAACATTAATATCCATTCCAAAAATTCCTATATCTGGATCATACTTTTGATTAGGAAAATCTGTATAATCAGAAATACCAAAGGATAGGTTACCTTGTGCATCAAAACTATACTCTGGAAGTATGCTCTCTCTAACCCAAAATGCATCTTTTAGGAATGAATTTACCATTTCTTCATTCCTCAATGTAACTAGTTCCTAAATCTCTATTTGTCTTCTTTGATAATGTCCTAACTGGCTTCATTCCTGTAAGTACTTCCAAAACTTGTTCTGCTAGTTGAAGTCTCCTTCCGCCTTCCCCAACACCTATATTCACAGTCACCTTAGTAATTCTAGGAACCATCATAGGATTCAGATTTTCACTCATGATTCAGCCTCCTTTGGAATATATGACTCCTTGTCGATTACGAATACATAATCCGATATTGTTCCAAAATCCTCAAATAGAGTCTCATTGGGTTTAGATGATCTCTTAATATCTAGACTGCCTATTACTGCGATCTCTCCGATATGGCTGCCTCCAGTTAGGAATGCCAATGATCCTTCTTTATTTTGCAAATGCTTGGTAATTTTCTGATCGGGTAATGAAATAATTACTGAATCTCCAACATTATATTTTGAGGGATCAGATTCAATAATATTTCTTCCATCGTGCAAATTTATTTGAGTTTCTCCGCCTTTAATAGTAGTTTTACCTATAATTTTACAAATTTTTGTAGATGCTTCTTTTTTAGAAATTAATCTGTATCTTAGTTTTCCATTGGTATCAATTACACAACGATAATTGTTATTTCCAACTGTTAAAACATCCATTAGCCCCACTCCTCTGGAGCGATTTGTCTCTACTTTACCATCAACTAAGACCTTTCTGGAATGTAGAATTCTTTTTGCCTCTCTCATATTATGGGCAACTTCAAGGATATCTCTTAGTAAGATGCCAAGAGGCATACACATTTCTAATGGGTGTCCAGCTGGATTTGGCTTCTGAGCCCAAATATTAGTTTTCCTCGTCAAAGGCCAGCTTCTGGGCATCATTAATCTTTTAATATGGCTTCTACTCATCTGAAGAACCTCCTTTTGAGCGTTTTATTAGTTTTTGAATTCTGACTGGATCACCTTCGAATAGCTTTGTTACTATTACATTAGAGGGGTTTACCGGTACTGCTTCTTCCTTTCCATCTGCAGTATTCTGAGTTAATCCATCAACGAAAATATTCCCAGTTCCTGAATCAACACTTGCGATTTTGGCTTTAATTCCGGCTCTACCTCTAGACTGCCCAAGTCTCTTTCCTCGGGAATCGGATTTTATGCTATTTGGGTGACTGAAATCACCCCTCAAAAGTTCAACTTCATCGCCCACTCTGACAGTAACTGTTCTGATGTGCTTCAAATCGGGATCATCGGAAACTAATCTGGATCTCATTCTCTTTCTTCTAATGTGAATAGGTGCTTTCTGTTGTGATAATCGCTGCTTTCCTGATTTTTTACTCTTCATTTTTACACCTCTTTTCATACAATCTGTTTTGCAGTAGCTGCAATCCTAGGCCATCTCTCAGCTGCTTCCCTACTTACTGGCCCTTTGATATCAGAACCCTGAACCTCTCCTCTTTCATTTGTTATTACACAGGCATTATCTTCAAACTGGACCCATGTTCCATCTACTCTCCTAAAAGGGCGAGCCTGTCTGACGATTACAGCATTGAATATTTGGCGTCGAGTTTCGGGAGTACCTCTGCGAACTGTGACGCGAATCATATCTCCAACTCCTGCTGAAGGATATCTTCTAGCAACCCCTCCTTTCTTCAAAACAGTAATCAATTGTACAACTTTTGCGCCAGTATTATCTACACATTCTAGCTTTGCTTGAGTAGGTAAACCGGATGTCACTCTTCCTGCAATCCCCTTCATTCTCCATCCTCCTTCTCTATAACGCAGAATTTTACCGTCTTTGAAAGGGGGCGACATTCCATGATTTTTACTCTGTCTCCTAATTTTATTTCCCCTATACAACTTGGCAAATGAGCAGAAAATCTTCTCGTTCTCTTTTCATAGCGCTCGAATTTTTTCAAGTACCTAGTTGTTGCACGTTCTACAACTATTGAACTATCCATTCCTAGGGTAGCTACAATACCTTCGATAATTTGCCCTCTTACCCTTAAAGTTCCGTAAAATGGGCAGTTTTTATTACCATCCCATTCTCCTTCTGGGGCCTTTACATCAATTCCAATATCTCTCATTTCAATCCATCCTGTATCTTCTATTGATTCGATTTTCCGGCTTTTGAGTTACATTCTTTCCATCTATATCATGATTTTCAATTTTTATTTTGACCACATCTTTAGCTACAGTAATCCTGCGATTTTGTGACTTAATCACCAAGGTCCTACTTGTTTCATCTAGAATTATTCCACTGATTCCCTTAAGGGATGGGTCAGGAGATTCAAGAATTTCTACATTCTTAGAAATCCAAGGCATTTGTAAAATTGATTTCATCATCTTACCTCCACTTGGAATCCATTCTGCTCTAGTACCTTTGCGGCTTTCTTCTTGTGATCTCCTTGAAGTTCAATAGTACGACCTTTAACAGTTCCTCCGCTCGCGCAAGAACCTTTGAGAATCTTCGCTAATTGACCAATATCTATGGCCGTATCTTCAATTCCTTCTACCATAGTTACCATCTTTCCATATCTCCTTCTTACTACTGAAATAATGGCTTTTTGCTGCTCTTTAGCAATTTCCTGACAAATACAAAGTTCATCAGGAAGTCCGCAAAGATTACAAATTCCTGCCAATATTCTAATCCTCCTTCCTTAGTGATAATTTTGTTAATACTCGCGCTATGCTCCTTCTAGTCTGCTTATATTCTCCAGCATTTGATGCGGATCCACCTAGAGCTTGCTGAGAACGAAGTTGTAACATTTCATCTCTCAATTCATTGAGAGTTTGCTCAATTTGCTCATCACTCATCTCATCGATGTCTTTTGATCTAATGTGTGTCATCACTCTTCCTCCATTGTAATTTCGGAAATTTCGGGTGGAACATACCCAGTAGATTCAACTAATTCTGGAAGACCGGATTCTGATCGTTCTAAGATTTCTATCTCGTGTGGTAATTTAGTACCTGGCCTCATAATTCTAACGGTACATCCAATCGTTCCTAATTTCTTTACTGCTGTTGAAAAACCTACATCCATAAATTGCAAGGCAGTCTCTCCGCAATACTTTATGTGTCCCTTTTGAAATTTTTCTACTCTATGGCGTGCTCCGGTAATTTTTCCACTTAATATTACGATAACACCTCGAGCGCCTGCATCCATAATATTCTGCACAGTACTATGTCCAGCTCTTCTGAAGAACCATCCCCTTTCCAGCGAGCTTGCTAATCGACTGGCCATGACTTGTGCGTTTGTTCTAGATTCTTGAATTTCTTCAACTTCTAATTGTGGATTTGGTAAATTGAAATCTTCCTGTAATCTTCTTTGTAATTCATGGATTACTTTGCCCCTTCTTCCAATTACCCTTCCAACTTGTTCGGCACTAAGAGTGACCTTGGTCCCTTCTGGAGTTCTATTGAATACTAAACCACCATAACCGGCTCTTTCTGTCTCTTTGAGGAGATATTCTCTAACTAATTGGCGTTCTACATTTCTTCCAATCATATTTCTAATTGTATTTTGCTTCAAAAAATCACCTCAAAAGTCCTCATCCTCGATATCTTCATCTTCATCACCAAAGGATTCTAGAAAAATCTCCAGATTAACTTGATAGTGATTACTTGGAGATGCTCTACCTCTGGCTCTAGGCCTCCAGTTTGTAGATACTTGACCTCTGTGAGCTGCAATGTGAGTAATGATCATATCCTCTGGGTCAATTGTATCATATCTTTGTCTAGCATTATCCATGGCACTATTGATGAGTTTGATGAATTCTTTCGATGCCTTATGGGGGAATTTTCCCGGCCCCATTTTTCCTTTTCTATGGCCGGCCATAGTGTTACCGCCTCTCCCCTTTCGTGATCTCCTCTGATAAGGGATCGCTCGCTTTTTGTCAATTACATCTTCCAAATATTGGATGGCTAACTCAGCATTCATTCCTCGAATTGCCTTGGCAATATGATAGCAATGTTTGTGATGACAATCAAGATTCACCGCGCGAGCAGTTACAAGGTTTGATCCCTCTAATAATTGAGTATAACCGCTCTGAGATTTTCCTTGAATTCTAGACATATTGTAATACCTCACTTTAATGAAACGTGCTGAGATGAACGAGTTGCACCTACTCCGGGACCTGTATGTGTTACTGATTTTCTAGTCTTGGCAAATTCTCCTAATGCATGACCTATCATGTTAGGGACAATTTCTACGTTCACAAATTGCTTACCATCATGAATTCCTATTGTTGAACCAACCATTGATGGTAGTATATACATACCTCTGCAATGAGTCTTAATGACTTTGTTTCCATTACTTTCTATTCTCTCCAATAATTTTTCGCATTCCAGACTTAGGCCCCTTGCAAGTGTCCTTTTTACTCTGGATGGCATCAATGTAGCAATACAGGGCGCATCTATGTCATCTTCTGGCGGGTAAAGAGGCATGTTCTGTAGCTCTTCCAAGCTGTATCCTCTCCATCTAAATTCTTTCTTTCTTCTTTCGGAGATCTTTGATCGTCTTTTTCTTGCCTGACGGCGCGCGACCTTAGCAGTACGAAATACACGTCTTTTTCTTGCCATTATTTCACTCCTTCTTTGAACGTCCTCTTCCGGTTCTTCTAGGTGCTATATTACCTACTTTCTTTCCTGGTGGAGCATTTCTACTAACAGAATTCGGACCATGGACTGCTTGGTGATTACCACCACCATGTGGATGATCTACTGGATTCATAGCAACTCCACTGACTGTTGGATATAATTTACCTCTTGCCTTAGCTCTGTGATGAGCTGCCCCTGCTCTCATTAGGGGTTTTTCAGTCCTTCCATGACCTCCAAGAACACCTATTGTAGCCCTACATTTTGACGAGAGTTCCTTAGTACTTCCGCTAGGCAATCTAACCCTAACATATTCTCCCATTCTAGTATCAATAATAGCAGAATTTCCTCCTGATCTAGCTATTTTTCCACCATCTCCAGGCCTTGCTTCGACATTACAAATTTGAGTGCCTTCAGGTATTTGATCTAGAGTGGTAACATTTCCGGGCTTTAATGTAACTTTTTTGCCGAATGCTAAATTTTGACCCACTGCAAGACCTTCTGGTGCAGCTAGGTGAGCGATGTTACCATCAGGGAATTTCACTTTAGCTAGAGGGGCTGTGTGTGCAGGGCTATGAACTAAGTCAATAACTTCAGCAATTTCCTCATTTACTCTTGGAATTCTATTAGCAGCTGGGAATCTATGGCTAGAGACCTTATTTTTTGGACTCGAACCTCTCCTCTGCGAACGTGTTCTCTTACCCATTTTTTCCACCTACTTAGAATGCTCCTAATTTTAGTGCTGCTTCCTCAGCATCAAACCCTTCTGATAATCTGACACTTGCATGTTTTCCAGTCCTATTAATTCGAACATTTACTTTGGATACTTTAACTTCTAACAAAAACTCTACAGCTTCTTTAATATCTTTCTTGGTTGCCTCTCTCCTTACTATGAATTCTAATCTGTTATTATTCTCTTTATGTTCTCCATCGGGATCTGCAACTCTTCTTGCATCTAGTGTTTTTTCTGTAATCCAAGGCATTATTATTACATCATAAGGATTCATAAATATCACTCCAAAGCCTCTACTGCTGCTTTAGTCCATACAGTCAATCTCCCTAGATCACCACCGGGAGCTAAATCTTCAGCACTCAAATCTTTCACTGACACAACATCAACCCCTGGAATATTACGGGCTGCTTTATTAAGTCCTAATTTTTGTTCCACCACTAATAAAATACTCTTTGGGATTCTATATTTTCTACTTCTCATTGTACCTTTTCCAGCTCTAATTTTTCTTCCCTTCTTTGATCTTTTCAGATCATCACCTAATCCTAATGCTTCCATGATAGAGACGAATTTTCTAGTTGAATATTGTGATGGAATCAACTCTAAATCATATTTCTCTTCAGAGCCATCTCTTGATTCGACATAACTGTCTATAATTATAGGGAATTGAGTATCATCTGAGAATCTGTGTCCACGCGAAGATACTAACTCAGAATTACAAGAAGCTGCAATGGCTGAATTTCTAGCCAATTTCTTTTCTTTTGAATTCATTTTTTGTGACCAGTCTTTATCCACTTTTGGTCCATGGGCCCTTCTACCGCCCCTAGTATGGGGATTTTGGGCACCTGTCCTTTGTCCTGTTTTTCTCATAATTCTAGAGACGCCCCGTCCTTTGCCCCACCACTCTACTGAATGCTTCATTCCGGGTTGAGGTGATTTTTTTCCATCGTGCTCTCTGTGTCCATATGGTTGGCGTCTATTAGCTCTAGAAGCTAGTACAGCAGCCCTAACTACATCCTCTCTAATTTCTGATTGAAACATTGGCGGCAGAGATATGGATTTACCTTTTTTTGTTTCGACAGAGTATGTCTCTGCCAAAAGTCCTGCATCCATCTCTTCTTGGATTACAGAATTTACTAAACTAATTGTGTTTGCCTTCATAATCATACTCCCTGTTTACTAGATGTACTAACATAAGTAATTTCGACCTCTCCTACTGGATCACTAGGTCGAATTGCATCTCTGAATCTTAAAAGTCTCTTTGCAGGGCCGGGAAGGCTACCTTGGATAATGATATATGGATTTGCGACTTCACCATAATGCAAAAATCCACCTGCTGGAGTTACTTCTGATTCATCTGGATTTGAAATTCTAAGTATTCTTTTATTAAGCTCAGTTCTTTTGTGATAGCCAAGCTGGCCTGCTTGGCGAATAGTCTTTCTCACATATCCAGTACCGAAGTCACCCATATTACCGCCTTGACGTCGGCGTTTGCTATTCTTGTGACTAAGTAATTTTAGACCGAATCTCTTAATTGATCCTTGCCATCCTTTACCCTTGGTAACTCCAACAACATCCACTTCCTGGCCTTGAGAAAAAACATCCTGTAAATCGATTTGGCCACCAAGCTTTTCCAAACCCCAATCTAACTTAGATGCAGTATCTCCACCTTCCAGTCCAACTTCCATTATTTCGGGGGTCTTGGTAGGGATACTTCTGACCATGTATGGTTGAGTACAAACGATTAGTCGAACCTCGACTAAATCTTGACTTTTCAGTGAGTTTATTGAATCTTCAGAGGGAGCTGTCGCCCTAGATGGAATTCTACCACCTCTTTTCGAAGGTTTCCTTCCCTCTTCTTCGTCGCGCTCTCCTTTAGTTTGATTGGCAAATCTTGGTGATAAATTGTCTGGCCCTTTTGAGGATATATCAGACCAAATTTCTCCTGCAGTCTGTAATCCGTATGGAGTAGCCTTGTATCCTCTAACAGCTAGAACTGTCATTGGAGGAGTTTCAACAATGGTGACAGCTTTTCGAATTTCTTGGCCTGCAGAAGTAGAGTTTGGATTGTTATCTCTCATCAGGATATGAGTCATTCCCGCTTTCCAGCCAGCAAATCCTTGAACTCTTATCTCAGAAGAGTTTGATGATGGCCATGTTGAAATTCTTGGAAATTGGCGAATCGATCTTTTTCTGGGACTAAAGCCCATGCTACCTCGGCGGGGTCTATGTCGGTCAGCCATGCTAATTCTCCTGTCATTACCAGTTTAGGATTTCTCCAGAACCGGGCCCTCTGCGTATGGGAAGTACCGTGACACTCAGCACGAACTTAGAGCTAAGTTCGATTTTTGGGATATAAATAGAGCCCTATGTGTCTGGTACCTCACGCTTGAGCGGCCCTGCGACCAACATAACCTATTTGAACGAATCGGGATTTTTTTTATTGCGACGTAGTCATAAATTACGTAAAACTAATGCAATGATTTTGTACCCTGACTCAGATGATACATCTATGTCGGCTTTCGTTGAGCACCCTAATTTATCTCCTAAATTTGTGCAAGCAAGAGCTTATCAGCTTATTGCGGTTGATCAAGTACTCTCTAAATCCACTTTATTGATTCTACCAACAGCAGCAGGAAAGACAGCTGTTACATGGATGGCAATAGCTCAGCGATTGTTAGAGAAACCTGGGTGGATTTTATTCATTGCTCCTACTGTAGCACTGGTGAATCAGCATATGAAAAATAGTATGCCTGTATTTAGAAATAATTTAAACTGGAATATTTTATCAATCAGTGGAAAGGAAAGTGTGGAAACTAGACAAAATTTATGGGGAACCTCTAAGGTAGTATTTGCAACTCCTCAAGTAGTTAGAAATGATGTAAAGAATGGTAGGTTGTCCCTAAAAGATTGTTGTATGCTTGTTGTAGATGAGGCCCATCATTGCGTGGGTAGCCATGCTATGAGAGAATCAGCTAGATTGTATCTTTCTCAAGCTAAAAATTCTCTTATAATAGGGACAACGGCCAGCCCCAGTTCGAGAGTTGAAAGGATTCAAGAAATATGTAACAATCTAGAAATTAAGAATATCCATTTGAGAACTCGTGAAGATAGGATGCTTAGAGACTACCTATCTGAATTGGAAATTAATGAGGTTAAAGTGGACGTACCAAATAAAATTAGGGAATTAGCGGAACCCTTCATAATCTGGCAGAAACAGATAGTGGATAAAGAAAGAAGAATAGGTAGGTATGTATATCCAGGAGAAATAGGCATGTCAGGACTAGCTAATGCGATGGATAGATCATCTAGAGCTATCAAAATGGGTGACTCACGCGCATATAGTTCTGTTTCGAATATTGCCACTGCAATGAGGTTGAATCATCTAATAAATCATTTATTGTGTCAAGGAATTACAGCTGCTGGAGAGTTTCTAGATAGGATGTTAGAAGAAAGTGAAAAAAAGAAATCTGCTAAGGAATTCTTAGATGATTATAGAGTTCGAAATTTAATAATCGAACTTTCCAACTGTGAAGAGTTTCACTCAAAGATAAGTGCAATTAGAAGAATTGTAATCGAACGACTTAGAAATGATGAGCAAGCGAAAATAATAATTTTCTCCACATTTAGAGATACGGTGAGGGCATTAGAGGACGCTTTGAGTGAATTTGATCAAGTAAAGCCAATTCAATTCATAGGCCAATCCAGTAAATCTGGTAGTATTGGACTTTCTCCTAAGAAGCAAATAGATAGATTAGATAAATTCAAGAAGGGTGAATTTAATGTTTTGATTGCTACCTCTGTTGGAGAGGAAGGATTAGATATCCCGAGTGCTGATTTGGCTATCTTCTATGAACCAGTGGCTAGTGAAATTAGGATGATTCAAAGAAGGGGTCGAACTGGTAGAAAGAAGCAGGGAGATATTGTAGTTCTGATAGCTAGAGGAACTATGGATGAAAGAGCATTGTCATCATCTAGAAAGAAAGAGGAATATATGCATAAATCCGTTAGGAGAGTGGCAAGAAAATTTCCTAGCTCAATGAGTAATTTATCCAATATTGCTGATTTCCGTGTAAAATCTCGAAATGGATAAGGAACTAACCAAAAAAAGGGAAACCAAACTTTGTATGGCCACCCTAAGTAAAGTAAGATTCTAATTGAAGCGCCTGATTTAGTGAAGATTTTCCCGTTGGTCAGGAGGAATAATGAGTCGATATCTCGTAATTTTTTAGGGAATTGAGAAATTAGATTTGAACCTTCTGGACTTTCAATTGCTAAAATTTTTACTTGATATCTTTTTCTAATTTTAGCCTTCAGAAATCTTCCTAGATGTGAGCAAAGTCCGCAGTTACCGTCCATGAGTATTATTTCTGATTTAATTTCCAAGGAATCACACCCTTGAGA
>LURV01000126.1 GCA_001629205.1 Marine group II euryarchaeote REDSEA-S30_B12 | reverse complement strand
GGATGGAAGGACTTGTGGCCAAATGAAAAAAGAAGAAAAAGATAATTTGTCTCATAGAAATAAGGCACTAAAGAACCTTTCTAGACACATAAAGGCCCGTCAAAGTGAATAGTCACCTACTTCTTGGGTAGGATAATGGCATCCTCACTACGCCTGATCTTGATTTTTTTAAATATCATTAGTATCCCAATTTATCTAATTTTTATAATAAGTGAAGGACTGCTTTTTCAAATAGCAGGAGCAATAACTATCCTTTTACTATTGTCGTTACTATTATTCACTGGAAATAAAGTATCAAAAAAATCAATTATTCAAAATCAAATAAGCTCCGAACCAATAATTGTCGGAGAAGTTGAACTCCCAGCTATTGTAAAAAGTGAAAAAATAGAAACGCCCGAACCGAATAAAAAAATTACTAGATCTCGCGGTAGAACAGAAATCACCAATTTACCACCTATCCAAATAGATGATAAAGCCGAAGTGGACCTAAAAATGGAATACGAAGAAGGTTCTAAATTTCAAGGAGATGAAGAAAGATTAGCTAAATTGTATGTAGCAACGTCAGATCCAGATTCACAGCATGAACTAGAGGTAGAACAGTACATCAATGCAAAGAGAGATATGCGAAATCAAGTCAAAGATCGATTAACCAAGGAAAGGCGAATGGCTCTTGCAAAAAATATGTCGAAAAAAGTATCTGAATGGACAGATTCTGAAGATGGTGAAGATTTTGCAAAAATAATAAAGAATAAAAATTCTGAAATACAAATTCTCACTGAACCTGAAGAATATAATCTCAATATCCCACAAGGAATATCTTACGTAAGAGTCGATACTAACCGAATTCTCAAAATTAGAGTATCGCTAAACGTCAACAATAATTTATTTCCTAAGATGACAGATAACAGTCAAATCCCAGATCCTATTTCATTAAGTCCAAATGACCAAATTCTTGAAAACACATTGCCACCACCTATTGATCTAAATGATAATCAGAGTTTAGATAATAATCCTAGTTGAATGAAATATTCAAGCAAGAATACTATTTCGGTAGCCCATGGAAGGTCCTGCAGTATTGATTGAGCAGATTGAAGTTGAAAATTCTAGTCCGTCGGGTGGAGTAATTTCTATCTGGACATTAAACCGTCCAGATAAGCTCAATGCTCTAAATTCTGAATCACATCTGCTGATAAAGGAAAATTGTAAATTAGCAGAAGAAAATCCGAATATTAGATGTATTATCATCAAGGGATCTAAACCAACTGAAACTAGCCAAAATAAGAAGCAAAAACCCGTTTCCTTTGCGGCCGGAGCGGATATTTCAGAATTTTCAGAAAAAAAATCATCTGATGTCAGACCATTCTTTGAAGATAATGCGTGGGAAGCTGTATGGAATTTAAGTAAGCCAACGATTGCAATGATTGATGGATTTGCACTTGGGGGTGGCCTTGAACTTGCACTATCTTGCGATATTAGAATTGCATCCACAAGATCTACTTTCGGACAGCCTGAAATTAATCTGGGATTAATTCCTGGCGGCGGAGGCTCTCAAAGACTATGTAGATTGATAGGATATGGAAAGGCCATGGAAATAATCCTTTCAGGGAGAATGATCTCAGCCAACGAATCCTTTGAAATGGGAATTATTAACAAATTAGTGGAACCTGAAAAATTAGAGCCTACATCTATAGGTTTAGCAAAGGAGATATCTAGTAAATCTCCTTACACAATTAAAGTAGCGAAGAAAGCAGTAAGATTCGCATTAGAGATGCCATTTTCTAAGGGTATTGAATCAGAAAGAAATGCCTTTATTTCCCTTTTCGATACCAAAGATAAAGAAATTGGTATCAAATCTTATTTCGAAAGAACTAATCCAGAATGGATTGGAGAGTAAATCATTAAATCCAAACATCATTAGGGGCTGTATAATCAGATACTTTTTCTCCTGTGTTAACTACTCCTCTAGGCTCAACTAGCATAACCAGACATTCATCTTCTGCTATTGGTTTATGAATAACTCCCTTTGGAACTATTATCATTTCACCTTCTCCAATCTCAACAATTGAATTTTTAAATTGAATTTTCATTTTTCCCTGAATTACAATGAAAGTCTCATCAGTGTCTGGGTGATTGTGCCAAATAAAATCGCCCTTTATCCTAACTAGCTTGAATTGATAATTATTCATTTCAGCTATCACTCTTGGTTCCCAATGCTCTGTAAATTTTGAAAATTTTTCAAATAAATTTATTTTTTCCATTTTATCATCCATATTATTCTATCTCACCTAAGGCATGTTTAATAATGCCAATCGCATTACCATCTTGAGTGATATCAATCAATTTCCACCCCGAATCATTACCTGAAGATATCATCTCAGATTGTATATCTCTAATTCTTTCTATATTTTTCAAGTAATGCTCTACCTTTTTTCCATTATGTTTTTCTCTATTTGAAATCATTTCTATGTGACTATCTAAATTTTCTACATAAAGTACAATCCCTAATGCTATTCCACCACCATCTTCCCAATCAGAAATTATCTTTTTAGTAGGAAAAAAATGAACTCCCTCAATTACCAAGTCAATTAATTTCTCTTTTGCCCTAAAAATAACAGAGCTAATTCCTTCAGATAATATTTCTACAGTCTCTTTCCAATTTTCTACGGCAGAACTCCCAGCATTTTCGAAAGAAGATCTGTGAAGTGCAGCTTCTCTTGCCAAATCTTCTCTGGTCCTTAGAACTTCTCTGATAGTATCGGTAGATGTTACCTTGTGAAAGCCTATTTCAGAATTAATTTTCCTAGCGAGAGTAGATTTACCGACACCGCTAGTTCCTGTAATTACAACTAGTCGCTGATTATTCATCCCCAATCCTCATCTTTGAATAGATTTTATCTCTAAGAACTCCTCAAGTCCATGTATGCCTAATTCCCTACCGTTTCCAGATTTTTTATACCCTCCAAAAGGAGCAGTAACATTGAATCTTCCCCCATTTATACTAACTTGGCCCGTCCTCATTTTTCTGGCGAAAGTTATAGCCTTACTTTCGTCAGAAGACCAAACCCCTCCAGATAATCCATATTGAGAATCATTTGCTAATTTCAAAGCCTCTTGCTCATTTTCATAAGAAATTATACTTAATACAGGGCCAAAAATTTCTTCATTAAAAATTGTCATATTACTCTTGACTTCTGAAAAGGCTGTAGGTCTTACGAAGAATCCCTTAGTCAAACCATCTGGCATTCCTTCTCCACCAATCAATAACTTCGCACCTTCGTCAATTCCGCTTCTGATGTAAGAATTCACACTTTCTTGTTGTTTCTTCGAAATCAATGGCCCACATCTTGTTCCTTCTTCCAGAGGATTTCCAACATTATATTTCTCAATTTTATTGACTACAACTTCAATAACTTGCTTCAAGTGGATTTTAGGTACAATCAATCTAGTAAGTGCTGAACATTCTTGTCCAGAATTTCCGAAACATGCATTTACTGCAACACTAGATGCCTTGGATATGTCGGCATCTTCTAGAATTACATTAGCACTTTTGCCACCCAATTCCAATGATACTCTTTTCACACTTTGTGATGCTAATTCACTTACCCTAATCCCCGCACCAGTAGAACCTGTAAAACTAATCATATCCAATCCGGGATGAGTTGCCATTTCCTCACCAATATCACTTCCATGACCCGAAACCAGATTGAATACACCCTTTGGTAGACCAATACTATGAATTAAGTCAGCTAATAAAAATGAATTCAGTGGCGCTTCCTTGGATGGCTTCAGGACCATTGTACATCCCGATGCTATTGCTGGAGCAACCTTTCCGATAATCTGGTGCAATGGAAAATTCCAAGGAGTTATCATCCCTACAACTCCTACTGGCTCCTTAACAATCAATGAATTTCTGACTTCTTCTTCCCATTCAAAGCTTTCAAGGATTTTTGCATAAGATCTTGTAACAACTCTGGGTGTTCCCACCATTGCCATTCTAGAATACTCGATTGGAGTTCCAACTTCAGAAGTAATTAATTGAGCCATTGTTTCTGAATTCTCTTTAATCGCCGTGGTTAATCTATTCAGGTAATCGATTCTCGTCTCAATTGATGATTCTGACCAAGAAATAAATGCATCTCTGGCATATTTTATTGCCAAATCCAAATCTTCTGAGTTTCCAATCGGTACCTTCCCAATTATTTCTTCAGTAGCTGGGTTCATTACTTCGATACTTCCTTTTCCTTTCGGACTAATCCATTTTCCTCCAATATAGAGCTCTTCACGTTCATCCATGAAACCTCGACACAGCATTATCTTAAGATATTCATGTACCCCAAACGATAGAATTATGACTAGGCGATTAATAATTATGAGGCACGCAAAAAGTAGTTGGGAATATCCTGAACTCACCGATCATGAAAGACCTCTGAATAAAAGAGGAATCAGAGATTCTCCAAAAATTGCTAAATCCATCCAAAAATTAGGATGGTCCCCGGATAGAATACTAGTTAGTAGCTCCAAGAGGACAATAGAAACAATGGATGGTTTATCGACAGTTTTTGGAGCAGTTCCGTATGAGGTACGTCCAAGAATATATCATGCTACATTACCTGATTTGATAGAAGAATTAGGTATTCTAAATGAAGGAACAACAATGATTATTGGCCATAATCCGGGCTCTGAGCTTTTGGTTCAATATCTAAGTCAGTCATGGCATGAAATGCCTACGGCCACTGCAGCATTGTTATTCGAGGCAGAAAAAAACTGGAAAATTTTTCAGATAATTAGGCCAAAGGAAATTAAATAATCCAATAAAATTCAGATTATAAATTCCAATCTGCCATGTAGTTCAACGTTTTAGTTACATTCGTTAAATTACCTTCTTCCCAATAGTCTACAGCTATGAAAGTTGGCCTTTTACCAACCTTTTCCCAGCAACTAATGGCCCTATCTAGCAGAAAATCATAATCATTTACGATTCTAGAATTTTCTGAGTCAGCTAGTCCATACTTACTAAATATCCAGTTATTCATACTCCAAACTTGTTGGGTTCCATCTCCTCTGCCCAATTCGCAAGTCAAATCATCTATATCTCTCATATCCCAAGGAGTGTCCCAAGAATGCGTCCAAGCGTGATTCATCCATGAGAAATTATTTTCATACTGGAATTGATAGAAAATTACAATATCCTTTCCATTAATGATCATATCACCAATATCGGGCCACTCTTCATTCAAATTTTTAGAATATGATCTTTCCAAAATTCCTGTATCATTAAATAGTATTTCTAGGTGTTCTCCAGAAATATAATTTTCTAGGAAAATAGTAACAATCTCTCCACTACTGTTGTTGAGTAAAGAAGTGAGATTATTTAACCATTCATATGCATTAACTTCTCCAAATTGACAAGGATGGAAGAAGGATGTAGTCCCATGACAAAATCGAATATCATCTGGATCAGTTTCTTCATATGATTTGTGATAAACATCCAATAAAAACGCCCTGATTCCATTATTCCACTGATCATCCAATCCCAAATAATGATTCACTCCAACCATTACTCCATCTCCTACTGTAGCAAATGAATTATGAGTAGCTGGAAAAGTGAAATTATCATACGTTCTTTGACAAAAATAAGTCTCTCCATGACATATTAAATAGTCTTTGGAATCTAAGGGATTTAATCCCCTTTCAATTTCCCAATTATTGAATAATCCATCCCCATCAGTATCTAAATCTATGTTATCGCAAATACCATCTTCATCTATATCATCAGGAAAAGACGAGTTATTCAAATGGTCTACCTTGCATTCTATTTCATAATTATTCATCCAACCATCACCATCAGCATCTGTATCTATGTAATCGCACATGCCATCTCCGTCTGTATCTTTAGGAAATGATTCGTTACTCATTGTATTCTTGTTGCACTCTATCTCAGAATTATTCTTCCAACCATCACCATCGATATCATCATCTAGAATATCGCAGATTCTATCTTCGTCCAAATCATCTGATACATTTTCTGAATCCAAAGGATCAGATTCGCATTCTTCTTCAACTAAATTTTCCCATCCATCGCCATCTAAATCAGAATCATCTAGATCAGCGATTCCATCGCCATCTAAATCAGGATGCGATTGTAAACAACCAGCCAGCATTAAACTTACAATCATTAAACAAACTAATTTTTTCCTATTCACTTCAAACACCGATTAAACCTAATTCATAATTTGTTAATTAATTCACAGTCTCATGATGATTAGGTACAAATGTTTGCTCAGACATTGGGGGTCTTACATATCCTCTAGCCTTTTCTCTCTTAGGTAATTTTATTGGCTCCGGCGTCAAATCGTCATATTTTATCATTGAAAGGAAATGATTAATACAATTTAAATGTGCATGCCTTTTAATTTCTGAGTTAACAACATACCATGGAGACTGTTTTGTATCTGTATGGGCGAACATAATATCTTTCGCCTCTGAATAATCTTCCCATCTAGTTAATGATTCTAAATCCATTGGACTCAATTTCCATCTTTTATGGGGTTCATCTAATCTCGCCTTAAATCGTTTTAATTGCTCTTCATCAGAAACAGAAAACCAGTATTTGATTAAGATTGTTCCTGATCGAATTAACATTCTCTCAAACATAGGACATGAGCGCATAAATTCATCATACTCTTGCTCATTACAGAATCCCATTACCCTCTCAACTCCAGCCCTGTTATACCAGCTTCTGTCAAATAATACAATTTCTCCAGATGCAGGTAGGTGATTTACATATCTTTGAAAATACCATTCAGATTTCTGTCTTTCAGTTGGAGCTGGTAGTGCAGCTACTCTCACAACTCTAGGGTTTAGGTACTGAGTAATTCTCTTAATTACTCCACCCTTTCCAGCTGCATCCCTTCCCTCAAACACTACGACTACCTTTAGTCCCTTAGCCTTCACCCATTCTTGTAGTTTAATTAACTCCAACTGAAGTCTAAACAACTCTTTTCTATATATTTTTTTTCCAATTCGGCCTTCCAAATCACTCCCTCTACTAGTCATCCAATCGTTCACCGGTTAGTATCAACAACAAAAGTGCTGTGGTTGACTTCATAATCTTAGATTCATTCTATTAATGAGATCAAGTCCATCAATGTAGCTTCTGGATTATCAGATTTTGTAACTCCACTGGCAAGCAAAACTCCCCTAGCCCCTAATTCAATAGCTTTAATCACATCTTCTCCATTTTTTATTCCAGCCCCACATAATACTCCAACTTTAGAGATTTTTTTTACGGCTTCTACAGTTCCACTTACTATGGATGGATCCACATTAGTAACAGAAACATCACCACCAATTAGTTCAGGAGGCTCAACTGCAACAAAAGATGGATTAAACGAACACAAAATCTTAGCTTCTGAAATATCAGCAGCACAAGCACAAACTACAAACTCATCAGGCAACATTTCCATTAATTTTGAGACATGTCCTTTATCCACTTTATGTTCTGCATGATTAATTAGAGTACCCCTAGCACCTCGCTCGATAGCAGTAAATGGATGTAAAAAACCAGTATTTGATCCGTAAGCTATTGGATCAAGATGTTGACACCAAACTTCAAGTTCTGGAGCAGCCTTAACAACTGAGCTCAAATCAAAAGATGACACAGCAGCCACTAATCTAGCAGAGGTATGAATGCCGCTCATAATTTTCGCTAAATTCTCGGCTGAAATCCCTTGTGCGGATTCATATGTCTTAAAATTTACAACTACTATTGGTTTATTCATGTTTAACCGAAACAGCAATACTCTATGACTATGACGGGAATTTCCATCAAATCATACAAAACTTTCTTACTCAATCTCTTCCCTATCAGACACCCATCAATTTGGCATCCATCCTCAATTATCACGTCTTCAAGGATAACAGAATTTTTGACGGACGCTTTGTTACCAATTTGCACTCCCCTTCCAATTGAACTAGAAACTACTTTTCCTTCACAATTAGAATCTTCTCCAAACCATGAATCTTTTTTCTTTGAACCAGATGAAAAAGCTTCATTAGAAATACAGACTTGATTCGCTTCTATGAATGAAGCAGGAGTTCCAGCATCAACAAACCAACCACTAAATGGGAATCCATTTAATCCTCTAGTTGAAGCAAGTGGTTCGTAAACATCTCTTTCAATACTGTGAGCGCCATCAGGCATAAGTTTGAAAATCTCAGGCTCTAAAATATAAGTCCCCGCGTTTATCAAATTCGAAAAAGCCTCTTCAATAGGAGGTTTTTCTTGAAATCGTAATATCTTTCCCGAATCCGGGTTATAATCTGCAACTCCGAATCTTGATGGGTCTTCAACTTCCCATAATGAAATAGTTGCTATCCCTCCGTTAATATTATGAAAATCTAACATATTCTCTAACTTTAGACTAGTAATCAAATCTCCATTAATCACACAAAAAGTTTCACCAGATAGATATTCTTTACAGTTTGCAATAGCTCCTCCAGTCCCCAATGGCTCTACTTCTTCAACAATTACTACTTCATATGGCAAATCCATGGTTGAAAAATGACTTCTCATTTTGTCAATTCCATATCCAGCAGCAACTATTAATTTTTTAATCATGTGTTTAGGAAGAATTTCTACTACATGCTCAATCATAGTTTTATCTAGAATGGGGAGAAGAGGTTTTGGAATTTCATCTGTCCATGGTCTAAGTCTTGAACCGAATCCACCCGCAAGAACTATCACATCCATGACAATGGGACTATGACATCCCATATCATGACTTCGCGTATTTAATTATGAAATTACCCAAGCGCACCTTTCAAGTCCACCCTTCATTTCGGGCACCCATGAACATTCACGAGTATCAGGGCAAGGCAATATTTCGAGAGTTTGGAATTGCAGTACAAGATGGAATTCATTGCACATCAGTTGAGGAAGCTGTAGAGGCATACCATCAATTAGGAAGTGAGATAGTTGCAGTAAAAAGTCAAATTCATGCAGGTGGAAGAGGAAAAGGGAAATTGTATAATCCAAGTTCTGGAGATATTATCATGGAAGGTGGCGTAAAATTTCTCATGAGTACTATTTAGCAATTCTAGTTGATAGAGAAAAACAATCAATACTAGTAATGGCATCAACTGAAGGTGGAATGGATATTGAGGAAGTAGCAGAGACGAATCCATCAGCAATTCATAAATTTTGGATTGATCCAATTGAAGGTCTCAAAAATTCTCAATCTGCAAATCTATCAGAATCTCTTGGAATTTCAGGATACTCACAAGAATTATTCATAGAAATGGTCAGAAAACTTACCGAATTATTTATTCAAAGAGATTGTTCAATGATAGAGATTAATCCTTTAGTAAAGACTTCTGACAAAAACATTGTCGCATTAGATGCAAAAGTAAGTTTTGATGAAAGTGCTTCATTTAGAAATCCATGGCTAGAAGAACTAAGAGACTTAAACGAAGAATCAGAAATAGAACTTAGGGCACAGAATCATGGTTTATCTTATGTTGATTTGGATGGAAATATAGGCTGCTTAGTTAATGGAGCAGGATTAGCAATGGCTACGATGGACGCAATTAAATTATATGGCGGAGAGCCAGCAAATTTCTTGGATATCGGAGGCGGAGCTGATGCAAATTCGATCACAACAGCTCTGGAAATTATTCTCGAAGATCCACGTCTAGATGGAATTCTTGTGAATATTTTTGGTGGAATAATTAGGTGCGATATGGTCGCAAAGTGCATTTTAGATGTATCAAAAAATTTGGGAATTAATATCCCAATAGTAGTCAGATTCTCAGGAACAAATCATGCAGAAGGAAAAGAACTTCTAAATAATTCAGATTTAGGAGTAATAACCACAGATACACTATCTGAAGCCGGACAAGCAATTGTAAATGTAATAGGAGGTAATTAATTTGAGTATTTGGATTAATGATAAAAGTAAGGTTCTAGTACAAGGAATTACGGGAAGTCAGGGAACATTCCACTCACAAAAGATGGTAGAGTACGGGACCAATATTGTTGGGGGAGTTACTCCAGGAAAAGGTGGAATGAGTATTGACTTACCAGGTAGAACAGTACCAGTTTTCAATTCTATGATTGATGCTGTTAAAGGAACCGGTGCGGATGTAAGTATAATCTATGTTCCAGCTAGATTTGCTGCCTCAGCAATCATTGAAGCTGCAGATGCATTTAATCAAATCAAAGGCGAAGGTCTTATTGTATGTATTAGTGAAGGAATACCAACACTGGACATGGTAGGAGTAATAGCACATCTAAAAAAACTTACAGATATAAGACTAATTGGACCTAATTGCCCTGGAATCATCACTCCTAACGAGATGGGTGGATGTAAAGTTGGAATAATGC